>CAYZWG010000018.1:0-5956 GCA_964481605.1 uncultured Planctomycetaceae bacterium | reverse complement strand
AGCTGGAGCTTGGGAACCAGGTTGGGGAGCTGGAGCTTGGGAACCAGGTTGACCGCAGCCGCCAAAGTGTCTCCGCCACCGCGGTGCCCCCCCGGCTCCCTTATCCGTAGGCTGCCGCAAACGGGACCTTACCTTGATTCTGGTTTTCCTGTAAAAAATAAAGATGGGCGGTTCCTTTGATGGCCGACATTTGTTAGAGTGCATCATTGGGACATCCAAGGTCATCAGTTCGAGCCCGTGATGGACGCTGGGCCAAATCTCAACGCGGAGCCGATCCACCAGGCTCGGCCGCTGGAACCTCTTTGCGTCCAGCCACAAACGCCGATTCGCGACGTGTTGCGGCTGCTCAAGGAGTGCGGCCGGGGTGCGCTGTTGGTGTGTCGCGACGGCGCGCTGGTGGGTATCTTCACCGAGCGCGATGCGCTGCGGGTACTGGCCGACGCGGCCGACTTGGACCTGCCGGTCGAGTCGAAGATGACCCCCCACCCCGTGACCCTCAGCGAAAACGACTCCGTCGCGACGGCGGTGGTCCAGATGGCCCACAACGGCTACCGCCGCCTTCCGGTCGTGGATAGCCAGCGGAAGCCGATCGGCGTGGTCGACGTGGACGGCATTGTCCATCTGCTGGTGGAGCACTTTCCCAAGGCCGTCTACAACCTCCCCCCCGTTGCCAACCCCGCCACCCGAGAACGCGAGGGCCCCTAGGAACGATTTCCCCCTGGGCAGCCAGTCCGGCGTCGCCGGCCACCTCGACGTACGGGCCCCGGCAGACCTTCCCGCCAGGGGTGGAATCGGCTCTTGTTTTCGGCTCGCCACACCCCTCACCAAACGATGGACGAACATCAAGCCAGCACCATGACCTCGACCGAAGAGGCAAAGCCGATCGTCGATCTGGAGACCGCCACCGTGCGGTTTTGCGGCGACTCCGGCGACGGAATGCAATTGGCCGGAACCCAACTGTCGAACACTTCGGCCCTGGCGGGCAACGACGTTGCCACCTTTCCCGACTACCCGGCCGAGATTCGCGCCCCCCGCGGCACCAAGGCCGGTGTGAGCGGGTTTCAAATCCGCTTTGCTGCCTCCAAGATTTACACCCCCGGCGACAAGGTCGACGCCCTGGTGGCGATGAACGCGGCCGCCCTGGCCACCAACCTGCAAGACCTCGCCCCGGGCGGAGTGGTGATCCTCAACAAGGACGGCTTCCGCCAGCGGGACCTCGATCTGGCCGGTTGTGAATCCAACCCCCTGGAAGACGGCAGCCTGGAAGGCTACCAGGTCTACGAAGTGGAGATGACCACGCTCACCCGGCGGGCCGTCAAGGACCTGGGGCTCTCCACCAAGGAGGCCGACCGCTGCCGAAACTTCTTCGCCATGGGCCTGGTCTACTGGCTCTACGACCGCTCCTTGGAGCCGACCGAGCGATTCATCCTGGAAAAATTCGGCCGCCGGCCCACCGTGGTCAAAGCCAACCAAAAAGCCCTCCACGCCGGCTACAACTACGGCATCACCACGGAAGCCATCCCCCGGCGATTCGCCGTCGCCCCGGCCAAGCTGCCGCCGGGCCGGTATCGCAACATCACCGGCAACCAGGCGATGGCCTGGGGCCTGATGACCGCGGCCAAGCTGAGCGGATGCTCCCTGTTCTATGGTACCTACCCCATCACACCCGCCAGCGACATCCTCCACGAGTTGGCCCGGCGGAAAAACTTCGGCGTGCGGACCTTTCAGGCCGAGGACGAAATCGCCGCCATGTCGTCCGTGATCGGCGCCGCCTTCGCCGGCGCCATGGCCGTCACCGGCACCAGTGGACCCGGCCTTGCCCTGAAATCCGAGGCGATCGGCCTGGGGGTGATGACCGAGCTGCCGATGATTATCGTCAATGTCCAGCGGGCCGGCCCCAGCACGGGATTGCCCACCAAGACCGAGCAGGCCGACTTGAACCAGGCGATCTCCGGCCGCCACGGCGAGTGCCCCCTGCCGGTGCTGGCCGCCTCGGCTCCGGCCGATTGCTTCGAGGTGGCCTGCGAGGCCTGGCGAATCGCTGTGCGGTATATGACGCCGGTGATGATTCTCAGCGACGCTTACGTGGCCAACGGCTCCGAGCCCTGGCGCATTCCCGACGTCAGCCGGCTGGAGAAAATCCCCGTCCGCCATCCCGATCCGCTTTCCGACGGCGACTCGTTCCTGCCCTACGCCCGCGACGAGCGGCTCGCCCGACCGTGGGCCCTGCCCGGCACACCCGGCCTGATGCACCGCATCGGCGGACTGGAAAAACAGAACCTCACCGGGGCCGTCAGTTACGACTCCGAGAACCACTTCGAGATGGTCAAGCTCCGCCAGGAAAAGATCGCCGGTATCGCCCGCCATCTGCCCCCGCTGGAAGTCGAAGGGCCCCAGCGGGGCCGGGTGCTGGTGCTCGGATGGGGGGGCACCCACGGGGCAATCGCCACGGCCGTGGGCCAGCTTGTCCAACGCGGCGAGGCCGTCGCCCACGCCCACCTCCGCTACCTCCACCCCCTGCCGGCCAATCTTGGCCAACTGCTGGCCTGCTACGACAAAGTCCTCGTGGCCGAGCTCAACCTCGGCCAGTTGCGAGGTATCGTCCGTCGGGACTACCTCATCGACGCGGCCGGCCTGAACAAGGTCACCGGCCGCCCCTTTACCGCCGCGGAAGTCACCAGCGCCGTCGAAGGCCTGCTTGACTGATGGGAAGCGAAGAGCCATGACCACGGAAACAATCTCCCCCAGCCCCACGCTCAAACCGTCCGACTACGCCAGCAACCAGGAGGTCCGCTGGTGCCCTGGCTGCGGCGACTATTCCATCCTCGCCCAGCTCAAGAAAACCGTCGCCAACCTGCAAATCCCCCGCGAAAAACTGGTGATTGTTTCCGGCATCGGCTGCTCCAGCCGTTTTCCCTACTACCTGAACACCTACGGAATCCACTCCATCCACGGCCGCGCCCCGGCGGTGGCCACCGGCCTGAAGGTCACCCGGCCGGAACTCTCCGTGTGGGTCATTACCGGCGACGGCGACGGGTTGTCGATCGGCGGAAATCACTTGATCCACGCGATCCGCCGCAACATGGACCTCAATATCATCCTCTTCAACAACCGCATTTACGGGCTCACCAAGGGCCAATACTCCCCTACTTCGCCCCTGGGAAAAGTCACCAAGTCGACCCCCATGGGTGCCATCGACAACCCCCTGCGGATCCTCTCCGTGGCCATCGGCTGCGAGGCGACCTTCGTCGCCCGAACCGTCGACGTCAACGCCAAACACCTCGGCTATTGCCTCCAACGTGCTGCCGAGCACCGTGGCACCTCCTTCGTCGAGGTCTACCAGAACTGCGTCGTCTTCAATAACGGAGCCTACGACTACGCCACCGATCGCAACCAGCGCGACGACCATACCCTGCTCCTGGAACACGGCAAACCGCTGATCTTCGGCAAGAACCGCGATAAGGGAATCCGCCTCAACGGCATGGACCCCGAAATCGTCCGCCTCGGTAACGGCATCGACGAGCACGACCTGCTGGTCCACGACGAAAAGGCCACGGAACCGAGCCTGGCCTACATGTTGACGCGCATGCACTATCCCGATTTTCCCGAGCCGATCGGCGTGTTCCGCGCCGTCGACCGGCCCAAGTACGACGAACTCCTCAACCGCCAGGTCCAACAAGCGACCGAAACCGAAGGCGAAGGCGATCTGCAACAGTTGTTCCATTCGGGCGACACCTGGACGATCGAGTAGCCGCCGCCGGTTGCCTGCCTCGCAACCCCTGACCCTCTAACCGCCTGCCAGCCATGATCTGTCCCGACTGCGGTCATCGAAACATGGAAGGCGCCGACACCTGCGAAAAATGCCAGCAGTCGCTCAGCGCCCTTTCCAAGCCCCGCCCCACCTCGGCCATCGAGCGGGCCGTGATGAAAGACCGCATCAAGAAGCTCGTCCCCCGGGAACCCTTGCTGGTGGCCCCCGACACTGCCGTGGGGTCTGTCTTGCGACAACTCGTCGATCGCTCGCTGGGCTGCGCGGTGGTCGTCGAGAATCACCTCCCGGTGGGCGTCTTCACCGAACGCGATGCGCTGGTGCGGTTGAACGTCGACGCCGCCAAACTGGCCGATCGGCCCGTGAGCGAGTTCATGACCTCACCCGTCGAAAGCCTGGAACTCTCCGACACGGTCGCCTTCGCATTGCACAAAATGGACTTCGGCGGCTACCGCCACATGCCCGTGGTACACGAAGGCAGGGTCACCAGCTACATCTCGGTCCGCGACATTCTCAACCACATCACCGCCGTGCTTTAAGGGCCGGTCTCCGGCAGGTCGAAATCGAGCGCCGCCTGGGCAGCCCGGCGGCGCACCGCTCCCACCATCCGCTTCCAGCCGTCCGCCAGAAACGCCGGATGATCGAGCCCTCGTTGGGCGTAAGTCCGCGTGGCCTTGGCCAGATCGAGTGTGGCGGCAATCACCATTTCGCTCTGGTTGTCGGCCGCCGCCAGGACCCGCTCGTCCGGGCCGACGATCTTCGAGTCGCCGGCCGACCACTTGCCCGCCCCCTGCGGGCCGACGCTGTTGGCAAACACGTAGTAGATCGCGTTCTCAAACGCCCTCGCCACCACGCCGTCGCGGCCGTGGTGTTTTCTCTTGGAGACGGCCGGCGGGTCCATCCCCGCATTGGGATGAAACAGCAGCTTGGCCCCGGCCATCACCGCCAGGCGAACCAACTCCGGATAACGCCGCTCGTGGCAGATCACCGTGGTGGCCGGCACGCCGTCCAGCTCGAACAGCGCCACCGCGTTGCCCCGGGCGAAATACCTCTCGTCCGACGGCGTCAAGTGGCACTTGGCATAGCCATAGACGATGTGGCCGCCGCGGTCGAACACGACCAGGCCGTTGTACAGCTTTCGCCCGCGAAATAGCGGCGAGCCGGCCAACAGGTTGATCCGGTGGCGTGCGGCGATCTGACCCATCGCCGCCAGGCCCCGGCGAACCTCGGCCGGCCGGAGGGCGGAAAAGTCGTATCCGTAGCCGGTCAAGGCACATTCCGGCAAGAGCACCACGTCGGCCCGGCGCCGCGCCGCCTCGGCTGCGGCCCGCCCGATCTTGGCCAGGTTGCCTTCAATCCGGGCCGCAAACTTCATCTGCACGGCGGCCACCCGCAGCGTCGACTTCGTGCCCATCGCCATTGCTCGATTACACCAGGGACGGCCGTGAAACACGGCCCGGCAAATCGGCAAGTTGCCGTAGGGCCGGTTGCCGAGTTCGCAACGCCAGCCACGTTTCGGCCGGCACAGCCGGCCCTACGGGGCTAGACGGTCTGAGGCAAAACCTCGTTAGATCCCTTCCCCAAGGAGCCAAGTTGTCCAAGCTGCCGCGAATCTTACCATCAACTTCCAAAATCTCCTACCCAAAATCGCTACCTCGAACCACCTCGGGTGCAGGAACAGACTTCCGGAGGTGGTTCGAGGTGGCGGCTTCAGAGGGGAGATTCTGAGAGCTGTAGGTCGGGTCGCGCTGCCGGCACCGTAGAACTGGCTCTTCGTGTTCTTCGCGGGCTTCGTGGTGAAATGGTTGCAGAACCCGCCATGATCGCGGGCAGTGTTCACCACGAAGCCCGCGAAGAACACGAAGGAAGTAGCGCAAGTAGCATGGCGTTTGAGTTTTTCCAAGCCGAGCAAGCATGAGGAGAATGCAAGGCGAATGGGCCGGGTCGCCACCTTCGCAACCGCTCTGGGCAACCCTTTCCCCCATCGTTAGCTGCCGCCCTGCAAAAAAAGTCCGTTCCTGCACCCAACCACCTCCGGAAGTCCGCTGCCGCACCCAAATCCGCGGGGGTCGGAAAACCCCTCTTGGGGAATCGGTCCCCGGTGGGCTATGATGCCCCCAGCGTGCCAGGCCCAGGTCGATCCGCCCCGCTCCCGGCCCCCCCATGACCCATCGCTCCCCCCCAGCC
>CAYZWG010000017.1:0-27060 GCA_964481605.1 uncultured Planctomycetaceae bacterium | reverse complement strand
TGCGGCTGGACGGCAAGGGGGATTACACCAGCATCCAAGCGGCCATCGACGCGGCCCCGCCCAACAGCCTGATCGAGATTCAAGATGATGGGCCGTATGCCGAAGGGATCCTTATCAACAAGGCTGGAATGACGATACGGGGAAAGGCGCCGGCTTGGCCCCTGATTACATCCCAAGGCTCGCCTGTCGGGCTAAGTGAACTCGTCTCGGTTGCCTCTCCGAGAGCAACGCTAGAGCGACTATTGTTGATTCACCAAAGCCCGGCACCGGGAACCACACCACAACTCGTCCATGTGCGTAGTGGTGGTAGCTGTTCTGTTCGTCATGTCGTGGGCTATCTGATGAACGGCGATTCGTCATCTGGGATCATGGTGGACGTGGGCGAGGGGTCTGTGCTGTTGGATGAATGCATCTTCGTCTGTCGAGGCATGTTGAGACAGGCAACCATCCAAAACACGTCCTGGTTTGTTCGGGGAAACCTCCTGCATTCCATGCACGGTTGCCGCCTGGAGAATTCCATGTTCGACGGCGAGGTCTATGGCATGAGCAACTGTACGATCCGCGGCTGCGTACTCTGGGGATTGTACGGATTGCGAGAGACACCAAGCGACTTGGCCGACTCGATCGTGAAGAATCTGGAATGTGAGGTCGCCGCGTGTCGAATCGCCACGTGCGACGTTCTCGAGGTATCTGGAGCACGCGGACTTCCGACGAACAATTTCAGCGCGGATCCCCAGTTCGTCAACCCGAAGAACTTCGACTATCGCCTGGCGCCGACGAGTCCCTGTCACGGCCGCGCCTCCGACGGCGGCGACGTGGGCTGCCGGTTCACGCCCGAGATGCTGCAGATGCTCGCGCTGGCGCTTCAGCTTCGCCAGCGGGGGATCATCAAGTTTTGAGCTTTTGTAGCACAGGCTTCCAGCCTGTGTTGCAGGTTGACACAAGCCGGATGCGTACGCGGCGGAAAGCCACAGGCAAGATGCCCGTGCTACCGAAGGCCTCCGACGGCGGCGGACTGGGCGGCAAAGCGGTGGTTGTTTCATCACGACTGGACGATTAGAATGATCGATGCGACCTTCAGGAGAAGTGGATTGGAACCGTCGGAAGGACAAGAAATGGCAGAGGTCACCATTCGGTTGCAGATCGAACCGCTGGAAGAGGGCGGTTATGTGGCGACCAGTCCCGACGTGCCAGGCCTGGTGGCGGAAGGACGCAGCATCGTGGAAACGGCGGAGATCGCGCAAGGATTGGCGCGAAAGATCGCTGAATCCTGCCTCGAGCATGGGGATCGCTTGCCGCCGGCTTTGTCGAAACTCGCCAGCGGCGGAATGATCGATCTGGTGATTCCCGTGGGCATCCGCTGATGGGCAGACTCTCCGGATTCAAATACCCCCAGGTGGCCCGGCGGCTGCGAAAACTCGGCTGGGTCTATGACCGACCGGGGCCAGGAAGCCACGAGGTCTGGCGGCATTCGTCAACAGGCCGAAAGGTAACGTTACCCCATCACGCCGGGGACATGGCCCAGGGAACCTTGCGTGCCATTCTGCGGGAAGCGGAAATCGACGTGGACGAGTTCCTGAACGCATAGGGACTAAGCAGCAGCCGATAATCAACTTGCCGATTTGCCGTAGGGCCGGCTCAATAGTGCGGCGGCTCTTCTTCCGTGGGTGGCTCCTCGGAGGTCGGCTGGGAGAGCTCGCCCGGGCTTTCCGCCAGCAGTTCCACGCGCTCGTCCAGAGTGTCCAGGCGCGATTGAATCTGCCGAACCACCGCGTCCAGGTCCCCCAAGGTGCGTTCAAAGTGCGTCAACAGTTCCTCCACCGCCGTGAGCCGCAAGTCGAGCTTGGCAGCGAGGTCCGGTGCGGAATCGTTCATGGTCGTGATACCCCCCATCGGTCCGCGGAAACCCCTCGGGCAAGTTCACCGCTATCGACAGGGTACGACGCCGTCCAGGCGCGAACAAGGGGGGGACCCGGCCGCCCCACGATCCGATCCGGCGTGGCGGGTCATGTTGTGCGCGGGTCTCCCGACCCCCGCACTGGACGCTTCGGGCCGGCGTGGCGGGCTTGACCATGCTCCCAGCGGCAAGAGAATTCCTCCGACGGACGAAACGGCGGAAAACATGCTCTCACGGGGAGAAATCGAAATGCATGCCAAGGACGCTCGGCACCTGACCGCCGGGAAATGTGTTGCCTGCGAAGGCGGGGTAGCGAAATTCACGCCGGAGGAGGCCCGGCGCCAATTGCCGGCACTGGACGGTTGGCGGCTGGTCCGCGACGGCCAGCGGATTCGCAAAGACTGGATCGCCCGGAACTTCATGGCGGCGATCGATTTTTTCGGCCGCGTGGCCGAGCTGGCCGAAGGGGAGGGCCACCACCCGGACCTCCACTTGGAGGGCTACCGCAACGTGAGCATTGAAATCTGGACGCACGCCGTCGGCGGGCTGTCGGAGAACGATTTTATTCTGGCGGCGAAGATCGACCGGCTGCCGATCGCTTGTCGCGAGGCCGCCGCGGCCGGCTGAGGGGGCACGCCGATCGCGCGCGTGGGGTGCCGCTACCAGTAGTGGCGTCCCGGGTTGTAGGGCCAATAGGCCGTGCGCGAGCCGCCGAACCGGACTTCCAGCCCGGCGGTGAAGGAGACGTTGTGCAGCGTGTTGAAGTCGCCGCCCGAGCCGAAAACGATATTGTCGGCCGCTTCGCAGCGCAGCGCCAGCCAATCCCTCAAGCGATACTTCAGGCCCACCGCCAGGGGCATCCCCAGCACCGTATCAATCTCGCGGACCGAAAGGCGATCGGTGAAGTCGATCCGTGCCGTTCCCAGCCCGAACAGCAAATAGGGGCGCCAGGCGGTCTCGCCCCAGGGGTAGTAGACAAGGTCGACGTCCCACAGGCGAAGGTCGGCGTCGCGGCGGTGATCGAATCGGGTGAGGAACGGATCGCTGGGCGACAGGTTCAACAGGGCGTCGGCGTCGGCTTGCGCCTGTTTTGCCCGCTGGCTGTCGGTGAGTTCGATCGAGGCGAAGCCGAACCGCATCTCGCAGCCCCAATAGTGATCGAAGTCCCACCCGAACCGATATCCGCCGAAGAACCCCTCGCCTTGCCCCAGCCAGTCGTCGCGGATGGCGCTGCCCGAGATGGCTCCCATATACCATCCAGCACTCAGCGGCCGGTGGCGCCAACTCTCCCCGGCCAACGGCTGAAGCTTGGCCTCCAGCGCCTCGCCCCAGCCTCGCAGGCGAAATCCGGGAGCAAAAGGCAACCACCGATGCCGCAGCCCGGCCGGGCCGGAAGGGAGGTAGGGCGGCGGGGAAAGCGACCCAGGCCCGCCAGGGATCGGCTCGGACCACGACTGCCCGGACTCCGGGCAGGTCGCTGCCGGGGGGACGACCAGGCCCGGCTGCCCCAGCGGCGCGACGGGTAGGACGGGAGTCGGTCCGGCGGGGTCGATCGCCGGCGGCGGCACACCGGCTGGCGGCAGAGGCACCGCGGAAGAGTCGGCCACCGCCTGTGCCTCGACCGCAACGCCGGGCCATAGCGTCGCCACCAGGAGCGTGCAGACCGCGGACGCCAGCCATGTCCGCACACGTCCGGGATCGCCGTCGCCGGCCAATCGGCGCGAGAAACAGGGGCCGTAAGACATGCTGAGAAAGGGAGTTGGCGAAAAGACCAAGGTACGCTTTCGATGCCGTTCAGCGAAGCGGCAGCCGTCAGCACCGGTGCCCGGCGGCGACGGGTGGTGCCATCGCCGGCAGGGCCGGGCTGACGAATCCCCGCATCACAGGGGGCGGGGATTATCGTCAACTGACGCCGGCGCGTCAATCCAAACTCGGGCGGAGCCAAGATCGTCGCCAGGACCCCTCTGTGGGGTTGTTTTTTCGGGCGTCCAGGCAGGCCTTCGGGGGCACGGTCGGCCGCCGCGGCGGCCGAAGAAAAGTCTTTGGTTGACACCGGTTGCGCGGAGCATTAGCCTAGAATTGGCAAGGTTTATAGACGCCTCCCTGGCCGATGATCGATCGGTTGGGCCGATGCGCTGGAGGATAGGGGCTTCCGCGGGGCACCCCGGGTGGGCGGGCCGTATGGGCGTCGATCGTTTGTATCTTCTCTTCGTGGCGTTCGGCTGGACTGGCCAGGCTGGTTTCTCTGTATCTGAACGCGGTCGAGATCGAGACGGGAGCGAGGTATGCCGGACAAAGACTGGACACAAATCCTGATTTCCCAAGGGATTGTCGGTCCGGACCAACTCTCCGAAGCCGAACAGATGGCCCGGCAGTCGGAGATGAAACTGGCCCAGGCGTTGGATCGGCTGGGATACGTCTCCGGCGAAGATGTCGCCCGGGCGATGGCCCAGCAGCACGGCCTGGAGTATGTTCAGCTCGATGATGTCACCGTGCCACCTTCGGTGGTCGAGCTGGTGCCGGAATCGGTTGCCCGGGAAAACGCCATCCTTCCCTTGGCGGAAGCGGATGGAGCGTTGAGGGTGGTGGTCAGCGACCCCGACGATTTCGAGACCTTCGAGAAGCTCCGCTTTATTCTCAACCGCCCGATCGAACCCGTGCTGGCCCCGCTGGATGCGATCGTGGAGGCGATCAACCGTCTGTACGGGCAGACCGTGGGCGAGAGTACGGACGAGATGCTGCGGGAGTTTACCGACACGGCGATCGATTTTACCGAGACCGAGGAGGAACGTGTCGGCGGGAGGGGGGAGGATATCGACGAGGCTGCCGCGCCCATCGTTCGTCTGGTTCACCTGTTGATCAGCGAGGCGGTCAACCTTCGCGCCTCGGACATCCACATCGAGCCGTTCGAGGACCGGATTCGGGTGCGATACCGGATTGACGGGGTGCTGGTGGAACGCGACAGCCCGCCGAAACGACTGCAAGGCGCCTTGCTTTCCCGCATTAAGATTCTCTCCAAGCTAGACATTGCCGAGCGGCGGCGGACCCAGGACGGCCGGATTAAGATCACCGTGGGGGAAAAAGAGTTGGACCTGCGGGTGAGCGTGATCCCCACGAACCACGGGCAGTCGGTGGTGATGCGGATTTTGGACAAGGACAACATTCGGGTGGGGCTGCGGGAGCTGGGGTTTGCCGACGCGGACTACCGCCGGTTCAAGGCGCTGATTGCCAGGCCGAACGGGATTATTCTGGTCACCGGGCCGACCGGGTCGGGGAAGACGACCTCGCTGTATGCGGCGTTGAACGAGTTGAACACGCCCGATCGCAAGATCATCACGGCCGAAGACCCGGTGGAGTATTACTTGCCGGGGGTGAACCAGGTGGAGATTCGTCACGAGATCGGGTTGGACTTTGCACGTGTGATTCGGGCGATGCTGCGACAGGCGCCGAACATTATTTTGGTGGGTGAGATGCGGGATTTGGAGACGGCCCAGATGGGAATTCAGGCATCTCTGACTGGACACTTGGTTTTCAGTACACTACATACGAACGATGCGCCCAGTGCTGTTACACGTTTGATCGACATGGGGGTGCCCGCCTATCTCGTCTCCAGCAGCGTGGTGGCCATCATGGCACAGCGGTTGGTGCGGGTTGTGTGCCGTAAATGCAAGGAGCGGTATATGCCCAGTGATGCGGTGCTCGAGGCCAGCGGCATCACCCCGGAGATGGCGGAGAAGGCCACCTTCTATCGCGGGGCCGGCTGTACCAGTTGCGGCCGCAGTGGATACCGGGGTCGGCTGGGCCTGTTTGAGTTGATGCTGATGTCGGCGAAGATTCGCGAGATGACGTTCCAGGAGGCCCCCTCGGTGGAAATCCGCAAGGTGGCGGTAAGCGAAGGAATGAACACGCTTTACATGGACGGGCTGCAAAAGGCCATGCGGGGGATTACCACGCTGGAGGAGGTCGCTCGCATCGCTGGGCGAGAAGATTAACGGCGAGACCTCCAGCGGTTCCAGGAGAATCCGCTCGCCTGGTGGCAGGCCGAAGCTTTAGAGGAGAGGCGAAATATACGCGGCCTGAAAAAAACAGGAAAGATCGGAAAGGAAAGGCGACGGCGAGGGTTTGCGCAACTCCTGGTCTTCCCCCGGCCCAGGGCTGCTTGAATGATGCGGAGCCGCTGGCGGTAGCCGGCGTAGCCGGGGTCGTGGGTGGCAGCGCGCCGACGGCCGGCAACCTGACGGAGGGGGATTTCGCCGGGGTTCGGTTGAAACGATGATACCCCGGTGCGAATAATCGTGGCGCCACGCGAGTAGGAGACTCGCGCCTGTGCGCCGCTTGAGCCGCACAGGCGGCTGGGCGCGCAGGATCGTTTTCAGACGTGCTGCCCGGGTCAGGGAGGCGACGGGTAGTGCCCAGCCACGCGGGCTCAAGCAAACTGACCTTGAGTGTAAGCGCCCCGGGCAAGACGGGCGCCGCCGCAAGGGTGACACTCCATGGCAACGATTCTTATCGACAAACTGCTGCTGACCGTGGTCAATCGCGGCGCCAGCGACCTGCATCTTGCTGTCGGCCAGCCGCCCGTTCTGCGTTTGCACGGACGGCTGGTGAAGCTGGAGACGAAAGTGCTCGAGCCGGCAGACACGGTGGCGTTGATGAAGAGCATCACGCCCGAGCGGTGCCAGCAGGAACTGCAGGAGCAGGGCACCTCGGACTTCGGGTTTGCTTTCGGCGACAAGGCTCGATTCCGGGTTTCGGTGTTCAAGCAGCGGGGCAACACGGGGTTGGTGTTGCGGCAGATTCCCACCACGCTGCTGACGTTTGAACAGTTGGGGACGCCGTCCGTGCTGAAGGAATTGATTATGCGGCCGCGGGGCCTGGTGTTGGTGACGGGGCCGACCGGCTCGGGTAAGTCGACGACGCTGGCGACGTGTGTCGACTATCTCAACGATCACATCGACCACCACATTATCACCATCGAGGACCCGATCGAGTTCTACCACTACCACAAGAAGTCGACCGTCAACCAGCGTGAAATCGGTGTCGACGTGCCGACGTTTGCCGAGGCGATTCGGCGTGCCTTGCGGCAGGACCCGGACGTGATTCTGGTGGGTGAAATGCGCGACCTGGAAACGATCGAGGCTGCCATTACGGCGGCGGAGACCGGCCACCTGGTGTTTGGCACGTTGCACACCACGGGGGCCCAGGGAACGGTCAACCGGATTATCGACGTTTTTCCCACCACGCAGCAGGAACAAATCCGCACGCAGTTGTCGACGGCGATCATTGCCATCCTTTCGCAGGCCTTGCTGCCGAGAATCAGCGGCGGCCGGATCGCGGCCTACGAAATGCTGGTGGTCACGCCGGCGATTGCGAACCTGATTCGCGAGAACAAGACGTTCCGGATCAACTCGGCGATTCAGACGGGCCACAAGCTGGGTATGCAACTCTTGGACGACCACCTTTTCCGCCTCTGGCGAGACGGCGAGGTGGAGGAGTCGGAGGTTCTGATCAAGGCCAACTTGCCGGACGACCTGGCCGCCAAGATCGCCCAGGCCAAACGCAGCCTGTTGGAATCCGAAGAAGATGTCGCCTGATGCGTTTCCGCATTCGGCAAGCGGATATTCGCGCTGGTGGCTGGATGGACAGCGCCACTGAGCGGAGATCGAAGAACGTAAGGCATTGGGATTTCAGGTGTTACACCCTACCGGCGCAGGGCCGGTGGGGAGGAGCCCAAGAATGACGCCGCCCAAACGCACGTTGGCCGTGCAACCATCAAGAAAACCGTCTCCTGCGAGAGTGTGACATCATGGCAATGCGGCGAATTGGTGAAATCCTGGTCGATTTGGGGCACCTCACCGAGGAACAACTCGACACCGTGTTGGAGGAGCAGCGGTCGCGGCCGGGCGAGTTGTTGGGGCACATCGCCGTGAGCATGGGGCTGATCAACGAGGACCAGGTGGTCGAGGCCCTGGCGGAGCAGTTCGGGCTTCAGGTGATCAACCTGGCCGAGATGGTGATTCCGCCCGACGTGCTCTCCCACCTGACCGAGCCGATGGCCCAGCTTTACCGGGTGGTGCCGATTGCCTTTCGCGACGACACGCTCACGGTGGCGATGTGCGATCCGCAGAAGCTTTCCGTGGTGGACGAGTTGCGGAGTTTTCTGGGCTACGATATTCGCGCCACGGTTTGCACCGAGCAGGAGATACTCAACGCCTTGGACCGTTTTTACGGCGCCAGCGGCGAGAGCGTGGAATCGCTGATTGCCAACATCGCCTCGGACGAAGCGTTTGCCGAGACCGCGGCGCTGGGCGAAGAAGGTGCCTTGGACCTGACCGGCGTGGAGGCCTTGGCCGAGAGCGCGCCGGTGCGAAAGCTGCTCAACATGGTGCTCTTGCTGGCCATACGGGACCATGCCAGCGACTTGCACTTCGAACCCTTCGAGACGGAGTTCAAGATTCGCATTCGTGCCGACGGCGTGCTTTATGAAATGGTGCCGCCGCCGCGCCACCTGGCCTTTGCCATCACCACCCGGTTGAAGGTGATGGCCGACCTGGACATTGCCGAGCGCCGCTTGCCCCAGGACGGTCGCATTCGCCTGGCCGTGGGGGGCCACCCGGTCGACCTCCGGGTGAGCGTGCTGCCGACGATGTTCGGCGAGAGCGTGGTGTTGCGAATTTTGGACCGGACCGTGGTGATGCTCGACTTGGGGGTGGTGGGAATCGACCCGCCCATCTTGAAGGAGTTCCGCAAGATCATCCGCAAGCCCAACGGCATCGTGCTGGTGACCGGGCCGACCGGAAGCGGCAAGACGACCACGCTCTACGCCGCGCTGAACGAGTTGAACACGATCGAAGACAAACTGATCACCACCGAGGACCCGGTCGAGTACGACATGGAGGGGATCATCCAGATTCCCATCGACCCGGGAATCGGCAACACGTTTGCCAAGTGTTTGCGGTCGATTTTGCGGCAGGACCCGGACCGCATCCTGGTGGGCGAGATTCGCGACCTGGAGACGGCGGAGATCGCCGTGCAGGCGTCGCTGACCGGCCACCTGGTGTTCAGCACGCTGCACACCAACGACGCCCCCGGCACGATCACCCGGCTGCGCGACATGGGCGTGCCGCCGTTTCTGATTACGGCCACCCTGGAGGCCATCCTGGCACAGCGTCTGGTGCGAAAAATCTGCGAGAAGTGCCGCGAGGAGACCATGCCCGGCAGCGACATCCTGGCCGAGTTGGAATTGACCCCCGACGAGGTGGTGGGCAAGAAGTTCTACCGCGGAGCCGGCTGTGCGGCGTGCAACAACACGGGTTTCAAGGGCCGCACGGGGCTGTTCGAATTCCTCGTCATCACCGATGAGTTGCGCGACCTGATCAACCGTGGTTCGTCGACCGAAGAGCTGCGCGATCTGTGTTTGGCGTCGGGAATGCGCAGCTTGCGCGAGGCGGGGTTGGAAAAGATCTTTGGTGGTGTCACCACGATCGACGAGGTGGTGCGAGAGACCGTCGCCCATATTGCGTAATCAGTCGCCCTTGCGGAAAGCGGATATTCGTGCGCATCGGGAGGGCGAGGCTCCTGCCGAGCCGCGAAATCACGGGAAATGCCGCGGGCTCGCCCCCGGCGACAACACGAGGATGGAGAGCCATGCCCACCTACCAATTCGAGGCCATGGACGCCACGGGCCAAGAAATCAAGGACGTGATCGAGGCCCCCAACGAAGAAGAGGCGCAGGCGACGATACGCCAGATGGGCTACTTCGTCACCAAGCTCGCCGAAAAAAAAGCCCGCAAGGCCGTGGCAAAAAAAGCCGCCAAGTCGGGCAAGACCTTCTCCATCGGCCGGGTCAAGTCGAAGATCCTCACCACGTTCACTCGGCAGTTGTCCATTCTTCAGGACGCGGGCCTGCCCATCCTCCGCAGCCTCCGCATCCTCCAGAACCAGGCCAAACCGGGCCCTCTGCGCAACGCCCTGATCGACGTTTGCGAAGAGATCGAGTCGGGCTCGACCCTTTCGGAAGCCATGGCCAAGGCGCCCAAGGCCTTCAACCGGCTCTACGTCAACATGATCAAGGCCGGCGAGGCGGGCGGTGCCCTGGAGACCATTCTTCAGCGCTTGGCCGAGTTTCAGGAACGGTCCGAATCGCTGAAGCGAAAGGTCCGCGGCGCCATGATCTACCCGATCTGCGTGGTGGTGTTCGCCGTGAGTATCTTGACCTTCATCATGATCAAGATCGTGCCCGCCTTCCAAAAAATCTTCGACGACTTCGATGCCGATCTGCCGGCGATTACCGAGATTCTGATCAACGCTTCCTATGCGATGCTTCACTACTGGTTCCTGCTGCCGGCCGTGCCGACTGCCATCTGGCTGTTCGTCAAGCTGGTCTGCAAGTTCAAGCACGGCCAGTTTGGCTGGCACCTGTTTCTGTTGAAGATGCCGATCTTCGGCCAGTTGGTGGAGAAGAACATCGTGGCCCGCACGATGCGGACCCTGGGGACCCTGGTGGCCAGCGGCGTGCCCATCCTGGAGGCCCTGCAAATTACTCGCGATACGTCCGGCAACGCCGTCTTCGAGCGAATCTACCATCGCGTCTACGAAGCCATTCGCGAGGGCGAGACGATTGCCCAGCCGATGAAGGAGAACGCCCGGCCGGGATTCCACCCGGTGGCCCTCTTCTGGTGGTGCTTTTTCATCGCCGGCCCCATCGGAGCGCTGCTCTACATGATGAAACTGGGCTCCAAGTGCATCGACGACATGGTGGTCAACATGGTCGACGTGGGCGAGGAGACGGGCGAGTTGGACGTGATGCTCTACAAGGTGGCCGACGTCTACGACGAGGAAGTCTCCGTGCTGACCGAAAGCCTCACCAAGCTGATGGAACCGCTGTTGATTATTGTCCTGGGCCTGATCGTCGGCTTTATCGTGATCGCCTTGTTCATGCCGCTGATCGCCCTGATCACCAAGCTGAGCTAGAGCCGCGGCGCCGGGCCGAGAGAACAACCAACCGGGAGGACTGCAACACGGGAGCCTCGCCCTCCCGCCCGGAAACCTGGTTCCCAAGCTCCAGCTTGGGAACCCACCCGCCCGGGGCTCCGCTGCGAGGGCGAATGAGGCGGGGTTGCGGGAAGATGCGGTCCCAAGCTGGAGCTTGGGACCGAGAAACGGAAACCTGGTTCCCAAGCTCCAGCTTGGGAACCCCACCGCAAGGGCCACCAGCCGACAAGGGCAAGCCAGTCGACAACAGGCCGCGATTTTTCGGCCGGGAGGAAAACGCCGTGAAAACCGTGATCAAACCCAAACACCGGCCCGCACCCGCTGGCTTTACCCTGGTGGAACTGCTCACGGTGATCGTGATCATCGGCATTCTGGCCTCGCTCACCGTGGGGGCGGGCATCATGGTCCGCAACCGGGTTCGCCAGAGCCTGATCCAGAACGACATCAAGCAGTTGGACATGGCCCTGCAAAGCTACAAGAACGAGTATGGGGAGTTTCCACCGGATTTCTGGGGAGTGAGTCTGCCGGCGAACAACGTGCTTGGCCAGGCGGCCCGGGCTCGCGTGGTGCGGCACCTGCGCAAGGCATTCCCGCGGATTTCCTTTACCACCAGCGGTTCGGAAAACCAGTTCGCCGAATTCGCCACGGCGGTCAACAGTACCTGGGGCCTCGATCCGAGCCAGTTCACTCCGGCCCAGGCGCTGGTGTTTTGGCTGGGCGGACTGCCCGATCCGAGTACCGGCAAACCGAGCGGGTTCCACACCGATCCGGCCAACCCGTTCAAGACCGGCTCGCCGCGAACGCAGCCGCTGTTCGACTTCGATCCCGAACGTCTTATCAACGACCCAAGTCGTCCTCAGTTCCACTACGGCTATGCACCGGCACGGGTTGCGCCGGTGGTGCCTTACGTCTACTTTCGCGCGGCCAAGAGCACAGACACCGGCAAGTACGAGTACGCGCACTATGACTCGACAGCCTCGAATCACGTGTTGCCCTCGGTTGATTTCGGCACGGAAAGCGGCGTGGCGGTTCCCTATTTGAAGACCGCGGGAAACTATCCGCCCACCTATGCGTCGGCAGAAACGCGCCGATGGCCCAATCCTGAAACCTACCAGATTCTGGCCGCCGGGTTGGACGGGGTTTACGGAGCGTCGGCCGCATACCGCTTCACCACCGATGCCCAAGGCTTCACCGACGGCGACTACGACAACCTTGCCAACTTCACCGAGGGCCGGTTGGAGGACGAGATCGAATGAACGGCCCCACGCGATTTCGACCGCCGAACCCCAGCGCCGGCTTCACGCTCGTCGAGTTGCTGGTGGTGATTACCATCATCAGCATGCTCTCGGGCCTGGTGCTGGCCGCACTGCAGTCGGGCCGCCAGAGTGCCCGCAAGGCAAGAACCAAGTCGCTGATCGCCAGGCTGGATACAATCGTCCAACAGCGCTACGAGGCTTTTCGCACGCGGCGTATCCCTCTCGACGTTCGCCGGCTCCCGCCCAAGGCGGCGGCCGAACTGCGGCTGCGGGCGATTCGCGAGATCATGCGGATGGAGATGCCCGATCGGCTCACCGACTTGACCTATCCGGCCGCCGCCCCGGCGAATCCCCAGATCAGCGATCTCGACCGACCGTTTTCCATCCAGGTTTCTTACACCAATCCCGCCGGCACGACGATTACGATCACCCGCCAACTGCGGCGGACCGCCTTGGCCAAGTCCTATTACCGCCGCATCCTCAACGCTTCCGCGGCCGACAGAACAAAGTTTCTCAGCGGACCCGATCCCAACTTCGCTCCCGCGGAGTGTTTGTACATGTTGGTGACGATGGGGGATCGCAGTACCGCCGAGCAGTTCTCCGAGAACGACATCGGCGATACCGACGGAGACGGTTTTCCCGAGTTCATCGACGCCTGGGGCCGGCCCATCATGTTTCTGCGTTGGGCACCCGGATTCACCGATTCGGACATCCAGTTGAACGCGCCCGTGTCGACCGCCGATGCGAAAGAGGACCACGACCCGTTCGACCCTCGGTTTCTCGTGCCCGGGGCGTGGCGGCTGGTGCCGCTGATTTACTCGGGAGGTCCGGACCGGCTGTATGGGATCGATCTGGACAAGAACTGGGTGTACCAGGGCAGCGATCCGATTGACCTTTACTCACGGGCGATGGGCTCGCCCGTTGCCGCCGGCGACCCCGAATTCGACGCCCAGTTCGACAACATCCACAACCATCGAATCGAGATGCACTAGCATGATGGGTTTACCTCGCAACACGAGCCGCCGGGGCGTGACACTGGTGGAGTTGATCGTGGTGGTCACCATCATGACGCTCCTGCTGGCGATCACCGTGCCCGCCCTGCGGCCCCTCTCCCAGGGCCGCCGCGGGCGCGAGGCCGCCCGGGCGGTCAATATGTATATCGGCTCGGCGCAGGTTCGGGCGGTGGAAATCCAGCGCCCCTGCGGCGTAGCGCTGGAGCGTTTCGACACCTCGGCCGATGCCTGCGTGGTGTTGCGCCAGGTCGAGGTGCCGCCCCCCTACGCGGGCGACTTCGACGGCTCGCGGATGGTGATTTCCAACGTCACGCCGGGGAACCCGGGCACGGTCCGGGTGGCGTTTCCCATGGGCGAAGACCCCTTCACCTCGGCGGTGGGCAGGCCGCTGGTGGGCCCGGGTGACGAGTTGCAGTTGGACTACAAGGGCCACCGCTGGGAGATTGTGAGCATCGTGCCGGCTTCCGGCAATCCTCCGCCCTATTGGACGCTTGGCTTGAGGAGCCAGACGACCATCGCCCTGCCGGGGCCGTTTCCCCCGCCGGGGGTGCCCTTCCAGTTCTTCCGCCAGCCGGTATCGACTTCGGCCGCTCCGCTGCGGCTGCCCCGCGACACGGTGATTGATCTGAACGATTCGGGCTACACGCCGGACGATCCCTCGGCCTATCCGTTTCAGAGTTTCGCCGCACTGGACCTCGATCGCAGCAACTCCGTGCCGGAGCCGGATATGCGGCCGGTGATGATCCTGTTCGCGCCGAACGGTTCGATCCAACGGGTTTACCATTCGTTTTATCCGCTTCCGGCGAGCACCGTCCCCAGCTACGGCTTCTTTCGGATCGCTGCCCCCATCTACCTGATGATCGGCAAGTGGGAGCGGACCGGCGACATTCCGGCCGAGGACGGGCTGGCCAACTGGGAGGATGCCGCCAACCTGTGGCTGGCGATCAACCCCCAGTCGGGACTGGTCACCGTGGCCGAGATGTACGCTCCCTACCAGGACCCCACCACGGGAATCTCCCTGCCCGGCGATCCGGGCTCGCTCACTCCGCCGGAGCGGATGGTCATTTCCCGGTCCTACGCCCGGCAGGCCCAGATCAGCAAGGGAGGACGTTGACGTGAACCGAGCCAGGACCTTCACGCCCGGGCCGCTTGCCGCCGGCGTCGGTCGGCGCGGCCGGGCCGGGATCAGCCTGTTGGAAGTGCTGATCGCGGTGTTCGTGCTCTCCTTCGGTCTGTTGGGCGTGGCCATGGTGATTCCGGCGGGCCAGTGGCAGTTGCGAGAGGCACTCAAGGCCGACCGCGGCAGCGCCTGCGGCCGGGCGGCACTGCGAGAAATGAAAATTCGCGGGTGGTTGAATCCGCTCGGCTGGCGGACGCTCAATACGGCGTCGCCGCCGCTGGGGGTTTCCGTCACCGCCAACGATCCGATGACCGGAGACCCGGGGATCCCCTACCGAAGCTCTTTCGCCTTTGATCCGCTCCTGCTCCGCAGCGCCAAGGACGCCGGCAACGCGATCGGGCGGCATTTCCCCTATCGGGAACCGACGATCGCAGCGAGTTCCCCGCAGTTCGTGGTGATGCCGCGGGTGTCGATCGGTTGGGGAACCAACGAGATCATGCCGGCGGCCCTGGCCAACCGGATCATGGTCTGGCGCGACGATCTGCTGTTTCCGGTGGAGAAGGAAGGGCGACCGCGGCAGTTGGTCGAGTGGAGCAACGGCGAAACGGCGGCGTTTCCCAGTCTGGCGGGCGATGGGTCGAGCGTGACCAGTAGCGACTCGCCCGTGGTGGCGGTCAACACGGGCGATTTCACCTGGATGGCCACGGTGACGCCGCTGCCCGACGGACCCGATTTCATGCAGGGCGGCGTTCCGTACAGCCGTGTCAACCGGATCAGCCGCTACGAAGTGTCGATCGTGGTCTTCTACAAGCGCAAGTTTTACGTGCCGGATGCCACGGCGAGTCCCTCGGACTTCACCGATATCAACCTGGTCAAGGAGCGCTCGGTTTTTGCCGTATTGACCGGCGACGGCTGGGGCGGCGGCGAGGTGATGCTGCAAAGCGCCACCGAGGCCTGGCTCGACCTGAAGAAAAACGATTGGATCATGCTCAAGGCGTCCGACGGCATCACCGGCCGAAACGTCTTTCGCTGGTATCGCGTGGTGGGCGTGGATGGGCAGGTTCTCGACCTGGATACAAGCGACGTGGTTCAGCCGGTGGCCATGCCGGTGCCGGCCGGGGATACCAGCGGTTACGGCCGCTACGTGACGCTGGCCGGGCCGGATTGGCGGGTCGACCAGAACGGCGACGGCGCGGTGGAGCTGGGCTTCGACAACAGCAGCAACCCGACCGTGCCGAATCCCGACTGGGCCGAAGCGGCCATTGTGGAGGACGTGGCCGGGGTTTACACCACCGTGGTGGAGATCGGCAGCGGTTCGGCCTGGTCGCCGTAGGGGAACCCGGGGGCGAGCCCCGTCAGTTATGACGAGGGGAACCAGGGGCGAGCCCCGTCAGTTATGACGGGGGTAACCCGGAAAAAACCAATGCCGGCCGGCACAGCCGGCCCTACGCGCATACCAAGAACCAAAACGGGCCAAGGGCAAGCGGCCGTTTTGCAATACGAGGGAAACCGAGACGATGACGACCCTCCTTCCCACCCCTCCACGCCGGGGGGTGATCCTGCTGGTGATCCTGGGCCTGTTGGCCTTGTTCGGCGTGACGGCGCTGGCCTTCGTGGTGATCACCGCCCAAGGCCGTCGGGCGGCGGAGGCCGTGGCGCGGCTGGACCGGCAGGCCACCTCGCCCCGCCGCGACCTCAACCAGGCCATGCTGCAAGCGGTCCGCGGCTCGACCAACACGAGGTCGGTGCTCTGGCCCCACAGCCTGCTGGAGGATATGTACGGCAGCGACTCGATTTGGGGCGTCTCAATCAATCAGAACAACTACGCCCGGTTCGTTCCGCCGTTTGCCCCGGCCCCGCCCAATCTTCCTCCCGCCACGGGCGCGGTTCTCGTTGGCGGCCAAATGATCGAGTTCAACGCCGGCTACACCAACCTGGACGCCGGCGGCAACCCCACGACCGTTGTCCCCTCGTGGTGGTTCAACGGCTTCGCCCCCGACGAATTTCGCCGCCGGGTGGGCTGTGTGCTGACGATCACCTCCGGCCCGGTGAAGGGGCAAAGTCTGCGGGTCGTGGGCTACCACACGGTCGCGTTGCCCGTCGGAGCCACGCCTCCCCAGGTGATCTACCACCGGTTGCAGGTGGTGGCCGTGGAGGAGGCCGCCACCACCACGGTGGGCACGTACCTCAACACGGTCACCAACACCGGCTCGCATTTTCTTGTCAACCGTGCCCCCTTCAGCGGCACGGGCGTGGGCTTTCGCCCGGGTGGACCGCTGCTCGATGCCAGCGACTCGGACGGGATGCCGTTTGCCCTGCGGCCCAATCCCACCGCGCCCTCGTCGCCCTCGTCGGGTGGCGCCGTGGAGTTTCCTGCATACATGGCCCAGGCCGTGGGCAATCCCCACGACGACATCGCGGTGAACGAGGACTACGACGCGGTCGACTACCAGAACATGCTGCTGGCGATGCAGCTTCCCGACGGCACGGTGCCCATCCCCTCGCTGCACCGGCCGGCGCTGGTGAACTACTGGTTTCACCAGATGGCCGCCATGTTGATGGGGCCGCCCTTCAATCTCCCCAACCAGGAGACCGCTTGGAAAGCGATTCTGCTGCCGTGGGGTCCGGACTACCTGCCGGGAACCGGCGATGAAGGCGGCGTTCCGCCCAATGCTTCCAACTGGGTCGTGACAAGGAAACGGCGAATCCTGATGCGGCCGCTGCCCGAGGATCATCCCAACTTCAACGGCAGCAACCCGAATTCTCAAGCCGTGCCGGCCGACGTCTACGACGAATCGGCGACGCCCCCCGGCCCCCGACCCTATTGGGAGGTGACCGGCCCCTGGGACGTGGACAACGACGGCGACGGCGTGGCCGACAGCATCTGGGTCGACCTGGGGCTGCCGGTTCGCAGCCTGCCCGACGGCCGGCTCTATCGGCCCCTGTTTGCCATGCTCTGCACCGACCTGGACGGCCGGCTGAATCTCAACGCCCACGGCTGCCCGGCCCAGCTTGCGGCCAGCTACGACGTACACAACCAGCCCGTCTCCGCGGTCACGCAATATCCCAGCCGACCCAATCCCAACGCGCCTCCCCCGCTGCTTACCGTCAGCGTGGCTCGGCTGCCCCGCGGGGTGGGCTACGGGCCGGCCGAGATCAACCTTCGGCCGCTTTTGGACCGCTCGGGCGGCGCCGCCACGGGCACCACGATCTTCACCCAACTGCTGGAAGGAAAGAACCTGGGCGCCAACGGCCTGGTGGAAGGCCGCTACGGCGAATCGCTGCGGCTGCTGGACGCCGCCAGCAACCCGGCCCCCGGCTATTACGGGCAGGGCGACGCCGACTTTCTCAACCGCAACCAGCTTTTCCGCTTCCCTGCCAGCTACGCCGACTGCTTCAACCTGCCGGCCAACGCGGCCTGCGGATACGGCTCGCCGGCCGACCTGAAGGGCTCGCTCACCTTCGCCCTGAGCTACTACGGCCAGCCCGAGTATCACGTGCTCACCGGCTGGACCAACATGCACGTGGACGACCCCTACGAGTTGAATCTTTCGCGCAGCGCGGCGCGCGGGATGGAGGGTTCCTCGGGCGTGGACAATCCCTTCACGCCGGCGGAGTTGGAGCGGGTGCTGCGGCCGTACGACGTCGACACGGCCTTGTTGCCGGACCGCTTGGCGGAATTGTTGATCTCAAGCGGCTCGAACACGTACCTGTTGAACGCGGGCCGCCACCAGCTTACCACGGAAAGCTGGGACCTGCCCGTGCCCAACGTGGTTTTCGAGGGCGGCTTGGGCAACACTCCTCCGCGGCACGTGACCGACCTGTTGCAACTGTTCGGCATCGCCTCCGCCGACATGCCCGGGTTGCTGGCGCCGGAGCTTTTGGCCGACCGGCGGATGAACCTCAACCGGCCCTTCGGCAACGGTCGCGACGACGACGGCGACGGGGTGGTGGACGAGCCGGACGAGGCCCTGGCGGGCGAGAACGTTCCGCTGGTCGACGCGCAGGGCAATCCGGTTGCCGGCATCGGCTTCAACAGCTCCGACAGTGTGGACATCAACGGCGACGGAAACGTGGACGGCTGGGACCGGATGATGGCTCGCCAACTCTACGCGCGGCACCTCTACGTGCTGGCGATGCTGCTGGCGCAGAACGACTGCTACCCGCCCTGGATCGACCAGGCGGCCTATCCCACGGCGGCCAACGCGATCGGCTGGAATAATCAAGCACAAGCCGCCGAGCGGGCGCGGTGGTTTGCCCAGTGGGCGGTCAACGTGGTCGACTTTCGCGACCGCGACGCGATCATGACGCCGTTCGAGTACGACACGAATATCAGCGACGGCTGGGACGTGGACGGCGATCTGAGCACCGCGGAGCCGACCCGGGGCGTGGTTTGGGGCTGCGAGCGGCCCGAGTTGCTGATTGCCGAGACGGTGGCCTTCCACGACCGGCGCACGGAAGACCTGGGCGGGGCCGTGGTCGAGTCGGAACCGGAGGATGGCGGTACGGTGCCCTCGTCCGACACGTTTTCCGACCCCTCGCTGAACGCCCCGGGCGATCCGGCCGACGTGAGTTTCGACCAGCGGCGAAAACCGCAAGGCTCGCTCTACGTCGAGTTGTATAACCCCACCTCGGACGCCGGGCGGGGGGCGGGGCCCGACCCCATCGAGCCCTATCCGGGCGAGCTTTACAAGACCGCCGGCGGCCGGACGGGCGTCAACCTCACCGCCACGCCCTCGGGCGACAACACCACCAGCCCCGTCTGGCGGATCGCGCTGGTCTATGATGATCCCGCCACCACGGAAGACGAGCGGGAGATCGATCCCGACAACGCCTATTTCGACACGGGCACGGGCACGTGGTCGACGGGCATCCCCGCGGCCAGCTACGAGCGGTTCGTCTATTTCGTCGAGGGCGCGTTTCCGCCCGCCGGAACGGCCAACAACGGCAGCGCCAACACGATCATCCACTATCCGGGCAGTGCCTATGCCGATCAGACCGATGCGGCCAAGACGGCCCTCGTTCAGCCGGGCGGCTACGCGGTGATTGGGCCGGGCGATGCGGGCGCGGCCGACAACGAGGTGGCCGGCACGCACATCGGTTTCCAGGTGGGACAGAACCAGGAGCAACCGGGCGACCGGCAGATCGTGCTCGATCCGGTCAACACGCCCCACGTCGACGTGATCAACAACGGCACGTCGATTCCGGCCAATACGGACCCCAACAAGGTGGCCACCGTGGTGGTCAACATGGCCCGCGACGCCGCCGGGCCGCGGAATCAGCGTTTGAGCGTGTCCGAGCCGAGCGGAGCCGATTACCCCGACGTGGGTCCCAATGGCGGAGCACCCCTGGCCGACGGCACCTGGCCGCAGGCCTACGACCAGCCGCTCGACAAGCGGCTCGACCCTGCCCGGTGGAACAACTACCTGGTGTTCAACGCCACCCACCAGGGCTTTTGCGTGGCCCATTTGCAGCGTCTGGCCGACCCCACCCGCACCTGGGAGGACCCCGCCACCAGCGCCACGCCCAATCCCTACGTCACGGTCGACACGATGCCGGTCGACCTGACGACGTTCAACGGGGTGGAGGGTTCGTCGTTCACGGAGCCCGGCTCGGACCCGCCGGTGCCGGACCCGCTGAAGCACATGATCGAGGACAAGTTTTTCTTGACTCGGGAGCGGGGCGAGGCGGAAGCGCTGCGGGCCGCCAACGAATCGCGGCCGAATACGAACATTTGGAAGCAGGAGCCCTATCTCAGGGCCTCGCTGCCTTCTGCTAGTAGCCCCATCAATTCTGCCCAGAAGTTCAAGTACAACCTGGTCAACAGCCTGAGTTACCTGAACAGCCAGTTCGGCCCGCCCCAGGCGCCGCCGGACGCCCCGCTGGGGTTTCCCCTGGTGGTGTTTCCCTGGATGACCTGGGACAACCGGCCATTCGTGAGCCAACTGGAGTTGTTGGCGGTGCCCCAGTTGCCGTCGTCGAAACTGCTCTCGCTGTACGACATCGGCTACGACAGGGGGCCGGGCAATCACTTCAGCCCACAATCCTACGACGACGGCGGGAAGCCGTTTCCGCACTTGATGAATTTCTTCCGCAGCAACCGCCTGGTCGATACGCCGTCCCCGCCCCCACCCCCGCCTCCTCCGCCGCCTCCGCTGCCGCCGCCTCCGCCGAACACGCCGGGGGCCGTGGCACCGGAACCCGAGTTGCACCGCCTGCTGGACTTCGTCGATGTGCCCTCGCGTTTTGCCGGCACGGAGATTCAGGCCAACCCCACGGCCGCGAGCCTGGGAACCCACAGTTTCCATCCCCCGCAGAACGGGATTTCACGGTATCGCGAGCCGGGGCGGATCAACTTGAACACGATCTTCAGTCCCGAGGTGTTCCTCGGGCTGATGAACCAGGTTCCGGGCTTCAGCCTATCGCAACGCGTGGTTCAGAATAGCAGTGGAACCTGGGTGGAAGGGCTTGCCGCCAACTTCTGGCTCGACAAGTTCATTTTCAGTCGTCGCGGCTACGGATACGCTCCGCAGAACACGAGCATGGTATGGATGGACCCCCGGTATCCCACCGTGTTTGCCAATCCGTATCGAACATCGGCCGGGTTCTACTACGTGCCGATTCAACCGCTGCGGAGGCTGATCAATTCCGAGGCGAACGCCACCCTGTTGCGCGAGGACATGACCTACCTCGACCCGGAAAACGGGCCAACCGGGCTGGGTATTTCGCGTCCGCTGTTTGATTTCGATTGGGTCAGCGCCTACAAGACGAGCACGCCGGTCGACCTCAACAACCCGAACTACCGCGAGGAGCGAAACCGGGAATTGACGCGGGACGTGGCGCTGAACGACCCGGCCAAATACTTCGGCGACTTCAACAACCCGGACGCCAACCCCGCCTTCCGCTACCAGGCGCTCCAGCGGCTGGGCAACCTGGTTACCACGCGGTCGAACGTCTATGCCCTCTGGATCACCGTGGGCTATTTCGAGGTCCATCGGCGGGAGGATGCCGCGGGCGCCCCCGATCCCAACGTGTACCACGAAGGCTACGAGCTGGGACGCGAGTTGGGGATCGACAGCGGCCAGGTCAAACGGCACCGGGCGTTCTACCTCATCGACCGCTCGATTCCCGTCGGCTTCCAACGCGGCAAGGATCTCAACGTGGAGAAGGCGATCCTGCTGAAACGGTTGATCGAGTAGGCCCGCGGCGTAGGGTGGGTGCTTTGCACCCACGCGCGCGGACGCGGGTGGCGGGTGGCCCCGATAGCTCTGCTATCGGGGTGCCGTGAGGCACGAGAGGCGAGGATGGCGGCGTGTCGGGGCACGCGTGGAGCGGGGTCGGCAGACCCGCGCCGAGCAGGTGCATCTTGCGGCTACGCCGCCTGAGATAGGCGAGCTATCAGGGCCACCCGTGACCCGTAGGGTGGGTGCTTGCACCCACGCGCGCGGACGTTCCCAAGCTGGAGCTTGGGAACGAGCGTCAACAATCAACTTCCAGGTAGGTGGTGCCTTCCAGGCTGGTCTTGTAGAAGTCGACGAGCCGCTCCGCCTGGCAAGGGTCGAGGCGGTTTCCACGGACGGCCTCCTCCACGGCCGTGCGGATTCGGGCGACCAGGTGGTCGGCCTCGAACTGGACGTAGTGGAGCACCTGGCCGACCGTGTCGCCGGCGATCACCGCCTCCACGGTCACCTGGTCGCCGTCGCCGGCACTGACGTGGACGGCGTTGGTGTCGCCAAACAGGTTGTGCAGATCGCCCAGAATCTCCTGATAGGCCCCCAGGAGAAACGCGGCCAGGTAATAGGGTGAGCCGTCGAAGGCGTGCAAGGGGAGCGTTCGCCTCAGGTCGCGGCGGTCGATGAAACGCTCGATCCGGCCGTCCGAGTCGCAGGTGACATCGCCCACCACGCCCTGGCGGTCGGGCCGCCGGTCGAGCCGGTGGATGGGCATGATGGGAAACAGTTGTTTGATGGCCCAACTGTCGGGCATGGACTGGAAGACGGAGAAGTTGCAGAAGTAGGTGTCGCTCAACAGGGCGTCCAGGCCCTGGAGTTCCTCGGGGACGAATTCGAGTTGCCCCGCCAGGCGGCGAATCTTGCGGCAGATGGCCCAGAAGAGGTTTTCGGCCTGCCCCCGCTGCTCCAGCGGCAGGTAGCCCCCGCCAAACAGGCTCATCGCCGTTTCCAGCGCCTGCTGGGCGTCGTGGAAGCTCTCCAGCAGGTTTCGCACATGGAGATCGCGGAAGGTCTCGGCCAGGTCCGCCAGCGGCTGCTCGGCGCCGGCCGGCGGCTGGGGCGGCTCATCGGCACCGCCCCGGCGGGACACCCCCAGCACGTCGAACACCAGCAGGCTGTGATGGGCGACCGCGGCGCGGCCGCTTTCGGAGAAGAGGGTCGGATGGGCCACGCCGGCCTCGTCGCAGACGGCCTGGACGTGGAACACGACGTCGTTGGCATACTCCTGCAGGGTGTAGTTGGCGCTGGAATCGAAATTGGTCTGCGAGCCGTCATAGTCGACCCCCAGTCCCCCGCCCACGTCGAGACACTCCAGGCCCGCCCCGTGGCGGACCAGTTCGACGTAAATCCGCGCCGCTTCGTTCAGCGCGCCCTTGATGAAGCGGATATTGGTGATCTGGCTGCCGAGGTGGAAGTGCAGCAGCTTGAAGCAGTCGGCCATGCCGTGTTCCCGCAGCAGGTCCAGCCCGCGGAGCATCTCGCTGGCGGTGAGGCCAAACTTGGAACGGTGCCCGCTGGAGCAGTGCCAGCGTCCGGCCCCGGGCGAGGCCAGCTTGGCGCGGACGCCCACGTTGGGTCGCACGCCGAGCCGCCGGGCATGGCGGAGAATCCATTCCAGCTCGGTGTATTTTTCCACCACCAGGAAGACCCGCCGCCCGATCTTTTGTGCCCAGAGCGCCATCTCGACGAACTTTTCGTCCTTGAAGCCGTTGCAGACGATGGGCACGTCGTTGGTTGCCAGGGCGATCACGGCCAGCAGTTCCGGCTTGCTGCCGGCTTCCAGCCCGTTGCCGTGGGGGCGGCCCAAACGCAGCACCTCCTCCACCACCTGGCGCTGCTGGTTGACCTTGATGGGATAGATGCAGTGATAGTCCGCCTGGTAGCCGTATTCCTCGATGGCCTGCTGGAAGGCGATGCGGATTTGGCCCAGGCGGTCCTTGAGAACGTCGGCAAAGCGGATCAGCACGGGCGGGTGAATCCCCCTATCGCGGAGCCGATCGACCAGGCGTTTCAGGTCGATGGCCCGATCGGTGGAGCGGGAGGGGTGGACCGCCACGTGGCCATCCTCGTTGACGGAGAAATAGCCCCGGCCCCATCGGGCCACCTCGTACAGATCGGCCGCGTCGGAGACGGTCCATCGGGCAGTCTGGCGTTGGAGGTCCAGCATGGGGCGTGAGCTTGTCGTGCGGTCTTGAAAACGGGCCGGAGAAAGTCGTTCTCTCGCTGCTGGGGGCAGGTCCCCGTTTTCCGTTGGCGCTGGGAGCGGGTCTCCCCGACCCGGTCGCGGCGCCGATCAAGCTCGTATCGTAGCCGCTGGGGCGTGGGGCCAAAAGGGGGCCGCCGTTCGGCGCGGGTGGCACCGGTTCTTGAACCGGTGTGGCTGGTGCCACAAGAGGTCGCGACAAAATGACTCCGCCTATCAAAGAAGAACCCCGCCTGGGCGTTGCCACACGCGCACGAGCGGGGTCGGCAGCCCCGCGCCGAACGCGACCTCTTGCCGGCTGCGCCGGCCCAGGTTCAAGAACCTGGGCTACCCTGGATTTTTTGGGCAGCAGATTCTGAACGCGATGCAGTCCACCCTTGGGGAGGGGCTTTGGGTGTTGCATTATGATACATCTGTTCAAAACTGCTGTAGCGAAATAAAACAGGCGAGCCGGGATTCTTTGGGGGCTGAATCCTCGACTCGCCTATCGCTACTTGGAAGCTGGCGCTTCCTGCCCGTCGGGACGCCGACTACCTGAGTGTGGGAACCGGGGCGGATGTGTTGGCGGCCACTGCGACGGACACTCGTCCAATAATGATTGCACCTCTTCCGTTGACCGGCCCCAGAATGAAAAAGAGTGCCTCTTCTCTGCTTCGAACCCAGCGGCTCACAAGTGAGCCGCTGGGTTTCTGGGGGGGGTGACTGCTCTGCGTGAACAGAGATGCCGGAAAAGAGATGCAAACATCGTGCCAATGGGCCGGGGCTGCCCCGATCCAGCCCAGTCGGCTGGCCCTTCCTGTTCGGCGCGGGTCTCCCGACCCCGCCGAAAACGCCGACCGAAGGTCTCCTACGTCGCGACAGCCGTGGCGATTGGGAGACCATCGGTCCTTTCTCGGCGGGGTCGGGAGACCCGCGCCGAACGCTGCCAGACCCGCGCCGAACGCATGGCCGCGGGGCCGGCTACGCGCTTGCTTTCCGCTGGGCACCGTCGGGCTGGTGCATCCGCCGATAGAACTCGCAACGGGTGATCAACTCCTGGTGGGTCCCCACGTCAAGCACCCTGCCGTCCTGGAGAACCACGATCCGATCGGCCAGCGCCAGCGCCCCCAGACGGTGGGTAATCAGGATCGTCGTCCGCCCTCGGCGAAAGCGTTCCAAGGCGTTGTGGATCAGACGTTCGCTGTAGACGTCGATCTGGCTGGTCGCCTCGTCGAGGATGAGGATGGCCGGATCGCGGAGAATCGCCCGGGCCAGGGCGATCCGCTGCCGCTGCCCGCCGGAGACCTGTCCTCCCATGGGCCCCACCATCGTGTCGTAGCCGTGAGGCAGTTCGTGCTCGATGAAGCGATCGGCGTGGGCCCTTTTGGCGGCTTCGACGACCTGTTGGCGGGTTGCGTGGGGTGAGCCGTAGCGGATGTTGTTGAAGACGGTGTCGTCGAAGAGGAGCGGCTCCTGGGTAACCACGCCGATCTGGCCGCGGAGCACGCGCAGCCGGACATCGCTCAGCCGAATGCCGTCGATCCGGATGCAGCCGGAGTCGGGATCGGCGAACCGCGGCACCAGGTTGGCCAGCGTGCTCTTGCCGCATCCGCTGGGCCCGACCACGGCAATCGTCTCGCCGAAGCGGACGTCGAGGTTGATCTCCCGCAGCACGGGGCGGCCGGGAAAGTAGCTGAAACAGACGTTCTCGAAAGCGAGGCTTTGGTGATGGCGGCCGAGGGGGCGAGGATGCCGCGGATCGCGGACCTGCGGCTGGCGGTCCAGCAAGGCGTAGATTCGATCGGCGGCCGCGGCCCCTCGCTGCAGGCAGGTAAACACGTCGGAGAGCTTTCGGGCGGGATCAGCCGCGCCGGCCAGCAAGGCGTAAAACCAGAGCAGCGAGCCCAGGCTCAGCGGCCGGGAGCACATGGGGATGCCGAACAGGTGGGTCTCTTTCTGGATCACCAGCCACGCCCCGGCCAGCATCGCCAGACAGATCATCACCATGCCCAGGATCTCGGTCATGGGGTGGGAAAGCGAATCGTAGCGGGCGATCCGCATCGAGCAGCGGTAGTATTTCTTGCTCTTAGCGTGAAACCGCGTGCGTTCGTGACGCTCCATGGTAAACGACTTGACCACGTTGATTCCACGGAACGCTTCTTCCAGCGTGCCGAACAGTTGGGCCATCTCCTCCATGGCGCGGCGGTTGGCTCGCTTGAGCATCCGCGCCAGCCAGCGGATCAACAGCCCGGCGACGGGGGCGACCACCAGCGAGAGGACCAAGAGCTGCCAGCAGATCATGCCGGCGCCGATCAGGCAGACGGCCCCCTTGACCGGCTCGCGGACCAGCTTGCCAAACAGGGCCGCCAAGCCCTGGGCGACGTTTTCCATGTCGTGCGTGAAGCGGCTGAGCAGATCGGCCGTGCCGTCGTTGCTGAACGTGGCGACGTCCAGCCGCAACGTGCGGCGGAAGAACTGTTTGCGCAGGGCGAAGGTGCTCAGTTGGGTCAGCCGTGCCACCAGGATCGTGTGGGCGACGACAAACAGGCTCTTGGCGAGCGTGCCCAACAGGACCAGACCGAGTAGCATCGCCAGGGTGAGGAAGGCATCGTCGGGGGTGTAGCGCAACAAGTAGGGCCTGGCCCAAAGGTAAGCCCTCAGTGCGGCCCGCTCGGTCTTCAGCCGCTTGCGGGCGTCGTCGATTTCCGACTCCAGGGCGGGTTTCGCCTCCCTGGGTGCGCGGGCGAATTCGATCGTCTTCGCGTCGATGGTGGCCTGGAATTCCCGCGTATTGTGGCGGCATTCGTCGATCTTGTCGTCGACCCATTGGTGCAACGAATGGCCTTCGAAAACGACCTCCACGAAGGGGTAGACGGCGGTGATATTGGCTCCCCAGAGGAGACCCACGGCCAGGGCGCAGAGGATCGCCCCGAGGAACGACACCCGGTGCCGCAAGGCCAGACGAACTACCCTGCCGAAGTTGCTCATCCGTGATTCGTTCCGAGTGGGGTGACGTCCTGGCTGGCCGTGGCGGTCGTTGGGGGGCAATTATGCCACATTCGAGGGAGACCGCGATCCATCCCGCCTGCTCGCGGGGTGTGGCCCGGCCGCTTCCGATGCCGAGGGCCCACTTGTAGCATATTCCGCCGGGCGGTCCAAGATTGGAAAACGAGAGGCAAACGTCCGCCCAACCCGTTCGCCGGTTGTGCGCGGGTCTCCCCGACCGTTGTGCGCGGGTCTCCCGACCCCGCACTGAATTCGACCCGCCGAAGGGGCATTCTGGGAGACCTTCGGTCAGGCTGTCGGCGGGGTCGGGAGACCCGCGCCGAACAGAGGTCGTCGGCGGGGAGCCCGATCCATGCCGGG
>CAYZWG010000016.1:17743-27382 GCA_964481605.1 uncultured Planctomycetaceae bacterium | reverse complement strand
CACCTGGTTCGCACCCACCTGGTTCGCACCCACCTGGTTCGCACCCACCTGGTTCGCACCCACCTGGTTCCCATCCACCACCTGGTTCCCAAGCTCCAGCTTGGGAACCGCGCCGCGCCCAACCCAACCAACACGCACCCCACGCACCCCTTTCCCCGCTGCACCCACGCACGATTATTCCCCCCAGGCGGCCAAAACGTCAAGCCGGGCAGATACCCTGGCGATCCGCCAGGGGCTATAATCGTGGCGTGCCGCCCGGCCGCGGCGTACCGTCGGGCAGCATCGTGCAGGGTAGTTCCTTGACCGGCCGGGGGAGAAATTCGCGATGAACTCGAAAACGACCTTCCTGCTCGTGGCGGCCGCCTTGGCCGCGTCCGCTTCCACCGTCGGCCGCGCCGCCGAGCAGCATCGCCCGGCGATCAAATCGGTCGAGATCGGTCCCCGGCGGGCATTCCAGGTCAACGGCGAGCCCTTCCTGCCGATCATGGCCTGGCTACTCGACGCGGAGAACTTCCCGGCCGTCAAGCAATGCGGCATGAACACGGTGGCCGGCTATTGGCCCGGTTCCAGCGGCACCAAGGACGTTGCCCAGTATCTCGGCCTGGTGGAGAAGGCAGGGCTGTACGGCGTGATGCCCTTCGATCGACGCCTGCGGGGCCGCCCCGCGCTACTGGCTTACATCCACGGCGATGAGCCCGACCTGCCCCGGCAGACCAGCGACGCCCAAGTGGTACCCGGGCCGAAGTTGAAAATCAACTCCTCCACCCCGCTTTGGCGATTGGTCGACGGCGTAACCCACAGTTGGTCGGTTCTCGATCCGCTCGACGGGGCCTCGGTCGCCATCCGGCTCAAGCACCCGGTCACCATCGAGCGGCTGGCCGTCTGGCTCACCCAAAGCGGCACCTTGCCGCTGGCCAAGGAGATGACCTTCACCGCCGACGGTCGGAAAATCCTCCACGCCACGCTCCAGCCCAAAAAGGGCCGCCAGAGCTTTCCCCTGGCCCAGCCCGCCACCTTCTCCGAGCTGGCCTTTACGGTCGATTCCATTCACCCCGGCAAACAGGTCTGGGGCTCGATCAGCGAGATCGAAGGGTTCGACGCCCAGGGCCACGACCTGCTGTTGGCGCCGCCTCGATACGTCCCTCGGGCGGAGCCGTCGGCGACGCTCAAGGAGTACCAAGCGATCAAGGCTGCCGACCCCTCCCGGCCGGTCTTCATTACGTTCACCGGCAACTTCCACCCCCACTTCGGCAAGTGGACCGACCAGCAGCGGGCCGCGCTCTATCCACAATACATCGCGGCGGCCGACGTGGTCGGCTACGATATCTATCCCATCTACGGCTGGAACAAGCCGGAGTGGATTCACCTTGTCTACGAGGCGACCCGGCTGCTGGCCCGGCAGGCCGAACCGCGTCCCGTCTACGCCTGGATCGAAACCAGCCGGGGGGGCCAATACACCGGTCCGCTCACGCGGCAGAAGGAAGTCACCGGCCGCCATATCCGTGCCGAGGTGTGGATGGCCATTTGCGGCGGGGCCACCGCCATCGGCTACTTCACCCACGTCTGGAAGCCGTCCTATCAACAGTTTGGCGTGCCGCCAGAGAACCGCCGGGCGCTGGCCGAAATCAACGCCCAACTCACGCGGCTGGCCCCGGCCATCCTGGCCGAACCCCTGCCCACGGGGGTCGCCGCCACGACCACCGGCAAGGTTCGCCTGGCCGCCATCGCCCGCCAGCACCAGCACCACCGCTACGTGTTCGCCGTCAACTACGATCCTCGCCAGGTGGCCACCGAGGCCACGTTCACCGTCGAGGGTCTGCACCCCGAACAGACGATCGACGTGGTCGACGAGGGCCGCACGATCACCCCCGTCGAGGGCGCGTTCGTCGACCGGTTCGAGCCGCTGGCAGTACACATTTATCGGATCGGCTCCTGAGTGAGAGCGTCCCCGCCGGGTACGCTTGCTTCCCGGCTGGCCGTCGGCTAGGCTTTTTTTCCGATGAGGCCCCTTTCCTCCTTCCCGCCGATTCTCGTTGCCAGGAGAAAACACGATGTCGCCAACCGCCGACCGCCGTCGTTTCTTGAAGACCTCCTCGCTGGCCGCCGTGGGCTATTGGGCCGCCGGCGGCGTGGCCCCGGCCCAGAGCAATTCGCCCAATGAGAAGCTCAACATCGGGATCATCGGCGTCAACCATCGCGGCAAGGCCGACATGAACGCCGTGGCCGGCGAAAACATCGTTGCGCTCTGCGACATCAACGAAAACTACCTGGCCGAAGCCGCCCAACGTTTCCCCCGGGCCAAGACCTACGTCGATTGGCGCAAACTGGTCGATCAGAAGGACCTCGATGCGGTCACCGTGGCCACCGCCGACCAGGTCCACGCACTGGCCAGTTGCTGGGCCATGCGGCGAGGGCTGGGCGTCTATTGCGAAAAACCGCTGGCCCATTCCGTCCACGAGGCTCGCGCGGTGCAAGAGACCTACCGCCAGGCCCGGGTGGCCACGCAGATGGGCACGCAAATCCACGCCACCGAAAACTATCGCCGGGTGGTCGAGCTGATCCAGTCGGGAGCCATCGGCCCGGTCCGCCAGGCGCACGTCTGGTGCGGACGCAAGGGGCCCGGCGGCGGCCTGCCCGAGGGCCAGCAGCCGGTGCCCAAACATCTCCATTGGGACCTCTGGCTGGGACCCGCGCCGTTTCGGCCCTACAACTCGAAATACATGCCCGGCAACCTCACCTGGAACCGCTGGTGGGACTTCGGCAACGGCACCCTGGGCGACATGGGCAGCCACCTCATCGACTTGCCCTTCTGGGCCTTGAAGCTCCGCGATCCGCTCACCTGCCAAGCCCACGGCGATCCCCAGGTCGCCTCGCCTTATACCAACCCCCATTGGCTGATCGCCACCTGGGAGCATCCCGCCCGCGGCGAGATGCCGCCGGTCAAGCTCACCTGGTACGATGGCATCAAGCAGCCGCCGGCCCCGAAAGGCATCGACCTGGGCAAGTGGTTCATCGGTGTTCTCTTCGAGGGCGACGAAGGCATGTTGCTGGCCGACTACGGACGCCACGTGCTCCTGCCGAAAGAGAAATTTGCCGATTTCCAGCCGCCTAAGCCCTCCATCCCGCCCTCGCTGGGCCATCACCAGGAATGGATTCACGCCTGCAAAACCGGCGACCCCACGCTTTGCAACTTCGACTATTCGGGCAAGCTGATCGAGCACAACCTGCTTGGCAACGTCGCCTACCGCGTGGGGAAGAAACTCCAGTGGGACCCCAACAACCTTAAGGCCACCAACTGCCCCCAGGCCGATCAGTACATTCGCCGGCCCTACCGGGCCGGCTGGTCGCTGGAGGGATAGCGAGGTTTCTTGCCTCAGACCGTCCAAATGGTTCCCGAGTGCGGCGGGGTCGGGAGACCCTCGCCGAACGGCGGACAGCCCCGCGCCGAACGCGGAAACTCGACTCCTTTGAGGCATGGGCATACGAGTAAGCTTTTGGAAAACCACGAAGTGCGCGAAGGACACGAAGGGGGGAGAAGGAACACACGGCAGAGGCGGATTCATGGACCTCTTTCCTCTTTCTTGTCTTCGTGTTCTTCGCGGGCTTCGTGGTTTTCAAGAATCCCCGCAACCGTTTTACCAACCAGTAGTTTCGCTTTCGTGGGTAGCGCGAAGCTCCCGTGCCAACCAGTCTCTGATGGTCGTTGGCCGCTGGAGCGCCAGCCTCGCGCTGCCTTTTCCGGAAGAGCCAAACGAGGTTGCCATCTCGGGCCGTCCGGATGGTTCCCGCGAAACTTGACTCCTTTGCAACAACTTTCAATAGCCAAGTGCCCTGGCTTCGCGGGGTCGGCCCTACCGGCATGGAATCGTGGGGAAAAAGAGATTCTCACTGGGTGCCCTGTTCTTCGTCGGTTTCTGGTCGATGATCACGCTGATCTTCGATGGGCTACTGGTGGTCAACGGCTACCGTCAGGTCAAGGCCCAAAGCTACGCGGTCATGGAAGGCCGGGTCACCCACAGCGAAGTGACCGAGCACCACGACGACGACGGCACGACCTACGGCGTCGACGTGCGCTACACCTACCAGGTTGCCGGGCGGCGGTACGAGTGCGATCGCTACCGCTACGGCCAGATAAGTTCCTCGGACAACAGCGCCCGAAAGATCGTCGCCTCGCTGCCGGTGCAGCGCGCGGTCCAGGTGCACTACAACCCGGCCGACCCCGCCGATGCCCTGCTCAAGGTCGGCCTGGAAGGGTCGGACTTCTTCATGGCGTTGTTTCTCACGCCTTTCAACCTGGTGATGCTGGGCGGTTGGGCTATCCTCGGATCGATGCTCTTCGGCCGCGGCGAGCAAAAGCCGGCCGGCGGCGCAAAGATCGTGCGACGCGGATTCCGCACCATCGTCCGCAGACCAAGTGTCCCATCAATCGCCGTCGCCGGGGTCGCCATGGCGGCGCTGGCGTTCGTTCTGATCTTCGTGATCGGCTTCGGTCTGGGGTTCAACCCGTCACTGGTCGTGATGAAGGCGGTCTGGGGGGCTGTGTTGGGGGTGGGCTTCGTGGCCTATTTCTGGAGCCGCGCGGCCGGCGGGCCGGGGAAACGCTGTCTGGAAATCGACGAAATCCGCCGCACGCTCACGCTTCCCGGCGGCAGCCGGCGAAATCTCCCCACCATCGTTTCGTTTGGCGAGGTCGAAGATGTCGTCGTCGAAGCGGGCCGCTCCCAGGGCAAGCACGCCGCCACGCTCGTCTACCACGGCGCCGACGGCACGCAACAGCGCCGCCCAATCGTGGAAATGGCCGACCCCCACAAGGCGAAACAGATGGCCACCTGGCTCAAGCAAGTGTTGACCTGTAAGGAACCATCATGAACCACGATTCATCGACCGCGCAAACGGTCAGCCCAACGCCGAGCAGCGCCTGCACACCGCCCACCGGAGAGTGCAAGTCGCTCGATAAGTCCGCCGCCGTCGCAATCGCGCTCGTCCTCTTGGTGCCGTTGATCGGCTCGCCGGCATTGGCCGAGCCGCCTCCCCGCCCCAACCTCGTGCTGATCCTCTGCGACGACATGGGCTACAGCGACCTTGGCTGCTATGGCGGCGAAATCGAGACACCCCACCTCGACCGGCTCGCTCGCCAGGGGATGCGTTTTACCCAGTTCTACAACTGCGCCAAGTGTACCACCACCAGGGCCGCCCTGATCACCGGCTTGTATCCCCGCCAGGGCAAGGCGGGCCTTTTGCGCGACAACATGGTGACCCTCGCCGAGGTGCTCGGGCAGGCCGGCTACCAGACTTCCTTGAGCGGCAAGTGGCACCTCGGCAGTTCGCCGCCGCGGCGGCCGATCGACCGCGGCTTCGACGAATACTACGGCCTCATGGACGGCTGCTGCAACTATTTCAACCCCGCCCAGCCGGACCCGCCCTACAAGGGCGGACGCGTGCGGACCTTTGCCCACAACGATCGGTTGGTCAAGCAGTTTCCCCCGGGCTACTACACCACCGACGCCTTCAGCGATCACGCCGCCGCCACGATCCGCCGCTTCGCCGCCACGGGCAAGCCGTTTTTCGTCCACGTCTGCTACACGGCCCCCCACTATCCCCTCCACGCCAGGCCGGAGGATATCGAGAAGTACCGGGGCAAATACTCGATGGGCTGGTACGGGCTGCGGCGAGAGCGATACCGGCGGCAGCTTGCCATGGGGCTGCTGGATCCCCGCTGGCGGCTCGCCCCCGAGGACCCTCGCGTGCCGCCCTGGGAAGGCATCGCCCGGCGCCAGCTCTGGGAGTTGCGAATGAGCGTCTACGCGGCGATGGTCGACCGCATGGACCAGGGCATCGGGCGAATCCTCGCCGCCCTGGAACAAACCGGCACCGCCCGCGACACGGTCATCATGTTCTTGAGCGACAACGGCGGCTGCGCCGAATTGCCCGAAGGTGCCGACTTTTCCCACCCGGCCGGACCCGGCGAATTCTACACCTCTTGCGGACCGGGCTGGGGCTGGGCCCAAAACACTCCCTTCCGCCGCTACAAGGCGTGGGTCCACGAGGGCGGCATCTCCACCCCCTTGATCGTCCGTTGGCTCGGCGTGGTCCGGCCCGGCACGCTCACCGCCCAGGTCGGCCACGTGATCGACCTGATGCCCACCTGCGTCGAGCTGGCCCAAACCGAATATCCGAAAACCTTCGCCGGCAAGGAGATTCTCCCCGTCGAGGGCAAGAGCCTGGTGCCCATCTTCCGCGGCCACACGCGACGGGGCCACGAGAGCCTCTGCTGGTACTGGTCGGGCAACCGGGCCGTGCGGCGGGGCCGCTGGAAGCTGGTCTGGGAAAAGTCGCGGCGACAGTGGGAACTCTACGACCTGGAGGCCGATCGCACCGAACAAAACGACCTGGCCCAAGCCCAGCCCCGGCGGGTCGAGGCGATGAGCAACATCTGGTACGCCTGGGCGGAAAAGACGGAGGTCAAGGACCGGCGGCGGAAATGAGCTTGCCCCGCCGGTCGGGGCAACTACTCCGCCTCGTGGCCCTGGAAGCCGGCCGCCGCATCGAGGACCCGGCCCGGCCGAACCGGCCGGTGCGCCTCGTGGGCGACGGCTTCGCCTGAAATCGGGCCGCGTGGTCACTGGGCCAGAATATCGAGAAAGATCGGCATGAAATCGGGAAGATCGGGCCAGCCCCGGGAGGTCACCATCCGCCCGCCCCACAACCCCCGGCGGATCGCTTCAGGCCGAGCGCCAATCCACGCCGGCCATCAAACCGGCCAGCGACAAGTCTTCGTCCAGCTCCGGCCAATGCAAGCTAACACCGCCGCCGCCGATTTCACACCGCGCACGCTGTTCCGGCGTCGATGCACGCAGCACCGGAAACCACGCCAGAGGCACACTGAGAACACGCCCATCGGTGAAAACAACGTGCATCATCTCGTCGTCGCAGTCCACCGACTTTGCCAGCGCGGTGACCGGCACATAGGCCCGCTGGCCCTTGGACTTTCGGCTAGCTGAAGTGCTCATTCCACGCCTCCAGGAGTTCCTCACGGTGCGCACCGACAAGTCCATGGATCTTGGTCAATTCGCGCCCGCTGAAACCATGGTTCGCTTCCACTTGGACCGGGTCAATCCAGAATTTGGCTTCGTCATCGTCCGCCTTCACATGGACATGCGGCTGTTCCCGACCCTCGTTGCTGAAAAAGAAAAACCGGTAGCGGCCCACTCGCAAAACTGTCGGCATCGGCCCCGTACCTTCCTTCCACGGCCACTTGGTTGGGCAGCAACTCCTCCGCCACGATTACTTTGACCCGCTGCCAAGCTCCAACCGCGGTCTGGCGGCCGGGACATCCATCATGCCGTGCAATCAAGCCATGCGGAAACGCCAGGACCCGGGACGTGCCACGACGTCCACTCGGAACCAATATGGCCAACGCGCAAATACCCTACACCCCGCCAGCCAACCTGCCAACATTCTACCGGGAAATGAGCATCCCTGCCAATCCAACGGCGTCACGCTCTAAAAGCGAACTCTCGGCGAGCAAACGCGATCGGGAAAACCACCTGGAAACATAGGGTACGTCTGTATGGTATGAGTTCGTTGCCGTAGGGCCGGCTGTGCCGGCCGGTTGCCGCGTTTCGCAGCGTGCGGCCACGTTTCGGTCGGCACAGCCGGCCCTACGGGGCCCCTCCGCCGGCGACCAACGACGGCTTCGCCCAAAATCGGGCCGCGTGGTCACTGGGCCAGAATGTCGAGAAAGATCGGCATGAAATCGGGAAGATCGGGCCAGCCCCGGGAGGTCACCATCCGCCCGCCCCACAACCCCCGGCGGATCGCTTCAGGCCGAGCGCCAATCCACGCCGGCCATCAAACCGGCCAGCGACAAGTCTTCGTCCAGCTCCGGCCAATGCAAGCTAACACCGCCGCCGCCGATTTCACACCGCGCACGCTGTTCCGGCGTCGATGCACGCAGCACCGGAAACCACGCCAGAGGCACACTGAGAACACGCCCATCGGTGAAAACAACGTGCATCATCTCGTCGTCGCAGTCCACCGACTTTGCCAGCGCGGTGACCGGCACATAGGCCCGCTGGCCCTTGGACTTTCGGCTAGCTGAAGTGCTCATTCCACGCCTCCAGGAGTTCCTCACGGTGCGCACCGACAAGTCCATGGATCTTGGTCAATTCGCGCCCGCTGAAACCATGGTTCGCTTCCACTTGGACCGGGTCAATCCAGAATTTGGCTTCGTCATCGTCCGCCTTCACATGGACATGCGGCTGTTCCCGACCCTCGTTGCTGAAAAAGAAAAACCGGTAGCGGCCCACTCGCAAAACTGTCGGCATCGGCCCCGTACCTTCCTTCCACGGCCACTTGGTTGGGCAGCAACTCCTCCGCCACGATTACTTTGACCCGCTGCCAAGCTCCAACCGCGGTCTGGCGGCCGGGACATCCATCATGCCGTGCAATCAAGCCATGCGGAAACGCCAGGACCCGGGACGTGCCACGACGTCCACTCGGAACCAATATGGCCAACGCGCAAATACCCTACACCCCGCCAGCCAACCTGCCAACATTCTACCGGGAAATGAGCATCCCTGCCAATCCAACGGCGTCACGCTCTAAAAGCGAACTCTCGGCGAGCAAACGCGATCGGGAAAACCACCTGGAAACATAGGGTACGTCTGTATGGTATGAGTTCGTTGCCGTAGGGCCGGCTGTGCCGGCCGGTTGCCGCGTTTCGCAGCGTGCGGCCACGTTTCGGCCGGCACAGCCGGCCCTACGGGGCCCCTCCGCCGGCGACCAACGACCGCTCCGCCCGAAATCGGGCCGCATGGTCACTGGCCTAGAATGTCGAGAAAGATCGGCATGAAATCCGGAAGATCGGGCCAGCCCCGGGAGGTCACCATCCGCTCGTCGGCAATCGCCGGCCGGTCGACGAAGGTGGCCCCGGCCAGTTCCAGATCAGGCCGAATCCCGTAGTAGCAGGTCATCTTGCGACCCTTCACCGAGCCGGCCGCCCAAATCACCTGGGGGCCGTGACACATCGCCCCCAGCGGCAGGCCGCCGTCGAGAAAGTGGCGGGTGATTCGCAAGGCGTCGTCGTACTGCCGAATTTCCTCGGGGCCGCGTCCGCCCGGAATCAGCAGCGCGTCGAATTCGCGGGGATCGACGTCCGCGTAGGCCACGTCGCTTTGGATGAAATACCCCCGGCTCTCGGTGTAATTCGAGAAGTGCGGATCGAAATCGTGCACCACCAGCTTGACCGTTTTTTTCTTCACGGCGGCCACCACGGGGACAATCCCCTCCTCCTTGAGGCGGTAGACCATGTAGTACGTTTCCAGGCCCTCGCTGAAGTCGCCAATGGCCACCAGCACCTTCTTGCCTTTCCGCCGGCCGCCTCCACCAGCGGCGGCCGAGGCCTGCGCCGCGGCCATCGCCGCCAGCCCGGCGCCCGCGCCCAGTCCCCCGGAAATGGCCGCGCGACGCGTGATCTTGTGCGAAGTAGGATCCGGCATGGGACTCTCCTTTTCGTTCTGCTTGGCAAGTTACCGCGTAGTTGAACAACGCCGGTTTGGGCTCCTCCCCGCCGGCCCGGTGGGAGGAGCGTGTGGCGTGGTAGTTTTCAAACCCCTAATCCACTTCCCACAGGGCCGG
>CAYZWG010000016.1:11852-17643 GCA_964481605.1 uncultured Planctomycetaceae bacterium | reverse complement strand
AATCCACTTCCCACAGGGCCGGTGGGGAAGAGCCCCAAGTGAGGCTGTCATATGCGTGCTCTCCAACAGCGCGCCCGGTTCAATCCTTCTCCGGCGAAGTGGTCACCAGCACGAAGTGGTTCAGATACTTGTTGGCCACCCGCACCACGTCCTCCAGCCGCACGGCGCGAATCCGCTCCTCGAACGCCTTGTCGTAGTTATAGCCCAGGCCGTAAAGCTCGTCCAACGCCGCCTGCTGGGCCTGCGCGGCGGCCGTGGTCTTCTCCTGGGCATGGAGCGAGACGATCATGTCCAGGGCAATGCCAAACTCCTCCGGCGTGATCTTGCCGGCCTTGGCCCGGGCGATGTTCGCCTCGATCCGCTTCACCACCTCCTTCACCTTGGCCGGATCGGTCTGCGACAGCACCACGAAATACCCCGGCGCGGGACCGGATAGCTCGAACGCATGGACGTAATACACCAGCCCCTCGCCGCGCAGCTCGTTGTGCAGCCAGCCGCCGGGATAACTGTAGCCCGACATAATCGCGTCCAGCACGGTCATCGCCGCGTGGTCCTCTTTCTGCCGAACGCTGGTGCCGGGATACCCCAGGATCACCATCCCCGTGGGCTTGGCCGTCTGCTTGTGCCGGCGGATCGTTTTCGCGATGGCGTTGTCGCGGTCCAGTTCAACCGGCCGAAAATCGGCATCCCCCTCCAACTGCCCGAAGTTCTTCTTCACCAGCTCCAGGGCCGCGTCCGTGTCGATGTCGCCAAACACGGTCACCAGCATGTTGTTGGGAACAAAATACCGGCGGTGATACACCCGCAGGTCTTCCGCGCTAAGCCGCTCGATTGTCTCCTTTTTGCCGCCCTGGTTGATGTGATAGGGTGAACCCTCCGGTAGAGAGTCGTAAAACAACTCGAAGGCTTCCTGGCGAGGATCGTCCGCGCGGCGGGCGATCGCCCCCAGCGCCAACGTCTTCGCCTTGGCGAATTCCGCCTCCGGAAAGGTGGGCCGGGTAAAACACTCGGCCAACAGCGCGGCCGCCCGGGGAAAGTCGTCCTCCAGCACCGTGGCACTGGCAAAAATCGTGTTCCGCCCTGCGGTGGTGGAAAACTTGCCCCCGATCGAGTCGAAATACTGGGCGATCTCCGCCGCGGTGTGCGCGGCCGTCCCCTTGTCCAACATCGCCCCCACCAGCGCCGAACGGCCGGCCGTCTGGGGGGAATCCGCCAGGCAACTCCCCAGCACGTACGCCTGGATGTTCACCAGCGGCAACTGGGCGTGACGCTTAATCAATACCCGCAGCCCATTGGAAAGCTTCACCGCGCGAACCTTCCCCTCCACCTGGCCGCCGGCCTTCTCGGCCGTCTTGGCCAGGCCCCCGAGGGGAGCCAGCACCACGCGATTGAGCCGCTCCGGCAGAAAATACTTGCGCGCCGCCCGGCGAACCTGTTCGGCGGTCACCTGCTGTATCTTTTCCGCGTAAAACTCCTCGAAAAGCGGATCGCCCGTGGAAATGAAATTGCGGCCCAGGCTGTCGGCGGCCTGCTGCACTGTCTGCTGGCCGAAGATCAACTCGGCCGCCTTCTGCTTCTTGGCCTTTTCCAACTCGGCCGCACTGACCAGTTCCTCCCGCAGCCGATAAACCTCCTCCACGATCTCCTTGGAGGCCCGCTGCCAGGTGTCCTCGCCGGCCACGGCAAACACCCCGAACCAGCCATGGACAAAGTGGGGCGTGTAGCTGGCCGAACTCACCGAAAGCACAAGCTGCTCGTCGTACTTCAGCCGGCGAACCAGCCGCGAGCTGTCGCCCTGGGCCAGAATGTAGGCCGCCACGTCCAGCGGGTAGAGATCCTCGTCCGACAGCTTCACCGTGGGCCAGGCAATCGCCAGGTCGTAGGTCGAACCGTCCATCTCGCGCGTCGCTTCGCGGGGGGCAATCTGCTGGGGTTCGTCGGGCATGGGAACAAACGTGCTCGTGCCCCGGGGCGTGCCCGTCCAGTTCCTCGCCACCGCGTCCAAAATCGCCTGCGTCCGCACGTCGCCCACCACCACCATCACCTGGTTGTTGGGAATGTAACGGTGGTGATAGAAGTCGATGATCGTCTGGTTCGTCGTCTGGTTGAGCACGTCCAAATAGCCGATGGTGGGATGCCGCACCGGGTGCTCGGTGTAGACCGTCTGGTTCAACAGTTTCCACTGCACGCGACGGCGGTCCACCTCGCCGTCGGCCAACTCGCGCCGCACCACCTTCAACTCCCGCGCGAACTCCGAAGGTTCAAAGGTAATCCGCTGCATCGAGTCGCCGATCAGGTCCACGCAGGTGATGACGTCCGAGGCCGGGCAGTCGATGAAAAAGGCCGTCATCGCGCTGGACGTGAAGGCGTTGGTGGCCCCGCCAAAGCGGTCGATGATCCGCTCGATCTCCTTCTCCGAGTGGCGGCTCGTCGTGCCCCCGGCGACCACGTGCTCCAACACGTGGCTCAGGCCCGCTCCCAGGTGCACCCCCTCGAAGGCCCCCCCCGTGTTCTTCACAAAGCACCGCACCGTAGCCACCGGGGCCACGTGGTTCTCCTGCACAATCACGGTCAGCCCGTTGGACAACGTGGCCAGGGTAATCGACTTGGGTAACCGGCGAACACTCGTGTATTGCGGCACTTCCGCCTGCGAAACCCCCGCTTTCTCACCGCCGGCGGGCCCGGGTTGCGGAGGTGCGGCCCAGGCCGAGAGAATCGCGACCAAAACGATGCCGATTGCGACAATTGACGCTCTTTCCATGCTTCGTGTCCTTGCGATTCGGGGGGAGAGAAAAAGCCGCGGGTGAACGGCCCGCAGGGTCATTTTCGCAGATCAGCGGGGCTTCGCCCAGGGCGCCCCCGTTCGGCCGTTCGGCGCGGGTGGTCTTGATAGCTTGCCTATCTCAGGCGGCGTAGCCGCAAGAGGCACCTGTTCGGCGTGGGGTTGCCGACCCCGCCTCCTGTGCCTGCGGCACCCCGATAGCCGAGCTATCGGGGCCACCCGCGAGCCGCCATGCCGGGTCGCGACCCGGCCTACGGGTCTGGCCCCCGGCGTGGCTTGTTGCCCTACCGACGCACCGATAGAATAACCCGACACGGCGCGTGGCCGCCGCCCGAGCGGCCCAAGCCGGCCCTACGAAGCATTCGCAATCCCCGGAAAGGAGCAACGCGAGATGAAGGCGAGCAAGTGGCTTTCAAGCGTGGCCGCGTTGGCCGTGGCGGTTTGGATTCTCTCCAGCCAGGTCGGTTGCCCCAAGAGCGGGCCCCCGGCCAGTTCGCCTGAGTTGGGTGGCTACTCCCCGTCGGTCACCGCCCCGAGCGCGGTGGAGGGGCCGGCTGCCGTTGAGGAGGAAGCGGCCCCGGCGCCGGCGGCGTCAAAGGAGGAGCCCCCCCGGAAGCCGGAAGCGAAGGCGGCCGCGGCGCACCAGACCCCGGTGAAAGTCAAGCTGCCGCTCGGCCTGCCGGCGCTACCCATTCCCGACGACAACCCGCTCACGAAAGAGAAGATCGCCCTGGGCAAGAAGCTCTACTTCGACAAACGGTTGAGCAAGGACGGCACGATCTCCTGCGCCACCTGCCACGCGCCGGAGAATGCCTGGGCCGAGCACACGCCCACGAGCAAGGGAATCGGCGGCCAGATCGGGCCGGCCAACGCCCCCACCGTGATCAATTCGGCCTATGCCACGTCCCAGTTCTGGGACGGCCGGGCCGCCAGCCTGGAAGAGCAAGCGCTGGGCCCGATCGAGGCCCCCATCGAAATGGGCCACAAATTGGACGCGTTGGTCAAACAACTGGCCGAAATCCCGCAGTACGTCGAGGGCTTTCAGACGGCCTTCGGCACCCCTCCCACCAAGGATGGCATCGGCAAGGCCATCGCCTCCTTCGAGCGGACCGTGTTGAGCGGCAACTCGCCTTACGACAAGTTCAAGGCCGGCGACGAAAAAGCGCTCAGCGACGCCCAGAAACGTGGGCTGGACCTGTTCGAGTCGGCCGGCTGCGCCGATTGCCACGCCCCACCCCTGTTCAGCAGCTACCGCTTCTTCAACGCCGGCGTGGGCATGGACAAGAACCCCCCCGACCAGGGCCGCAAGGGCGTCACCAACAGGGATAGCGACCTCGGCAAGTTCCGCATCCCCGCGCTCCGCGAGGTGGCCGGCACCGCGCCCTACTTCCACGACGGCTCCGCCGCCACGCTCGAAGACGCCGTCAAGCTGATGGCCGGCGGCGGCAAGGACAACCCCAACCTGTCGGGCATGATGAAGGCGGTCCGCGACACCCAGTTCACCGAGGAGAACGTCAAGGACCTGGTCGAGTTTCTCAAGGCCCTCAGCGGAGATTACCCCAAGGGCGGCTGAGCCGGCGGGCGTTCGGCGCGGGTCTCCCGACCCCGCCGAGTCCCGGGCCGGGGTCGGTTGCCAGCGTTCGGCCCTACGGCAACTTTCGGCGGGGTCGGGAGACCCGCGCCGAACGTTGTTGTTTTTCGGCCGCCCTTTACTCGCTTCCGTGCCGGCAGCGGACCAGCGACATCAGCGCGAAGGCCGTGCCGTAGGGCTGGTGATAATTGTAGAAGGGGAAATCCCACCAACTCCCGTCCTTCTCCTGCAACCGCAGCAGCACGGTGGCCAGTTGGTCCTGGCGGGACGGCCGCTGCTGGGCGGGCAATTGCTCGATGCAAAGCGCCGCGTAGTAGTGGCCATAGTAGAAGAAATAGCCCGCCACCGAGAACCACGACTCGTGCGGAATGGGACGCTTGCGGCCCATGTCCAGCCAGAGGTTTCGGGCGAACAGCCGATCCAGCCAGGTCCGCATCACCCCGTCGGTAACCAGCCGGTCGCCCCACAACCGTAGGGCCAGGTTGCATGCCTGCGAACGCCCCAGGCTGCCGCCCGGGCGGTTGATCCCGTACATGGGAACGTACTTCAGGTACTCGCCGTAAATGTAGCTGAAGTCGGGCTTCCGCTGGCGGCGAATCGACGCCAGTGCCCGTTGGACCTGTTGCTGGGGCATTTCGATCCCGATCCTCCTCGCCTCGGCCAGCGCCACCAGCACGGTGGCCGAAACAAAACTGATCGTCGAGCCGCTGGGACGCTGGGTGTGGGCTTCGAAATCGTAGTAGCACCAGCCCCCGTCCACGCACTCGTACCGCTTCAAGCGGTCGATCTGAAGCTCGATCACCTGGCGAATCTTTTTTCGCCGGGCCTGGTCGTCCGGCAGCCGATCATACATCCGCACCAGGGCCTGGATACCGTAGGCGTGGCCCCACACGTTGTAGAGTTCCTCGGGCGTCGCCCGCCGCAACCGGGGCAGAAACTTCAACAGCCACTTCTCGCCCCGCTCCAGCGCCGCCCGCGCCCGCGGATCGTCGCTGTCCACCTCGATCAAGGCCGAAATGCAAAGCGCGGTAACCGCCGCCCGAAAAGCATGGTGCGAACCCGGCACCGAGGCCATGATGTTCAACCCCTTGGTCCGGGTGGGTAAACCCCAGGAACCGTCGGGGTTCTGATTGCCCAGCAAAAACTCCACGCCACGGTGGATTGCCTTGTCGATCCGCTCGGTCGGGGGCGCCGGCACGGGCTTTGGCTTGGGACCGGTCAGGGCCAGGCGGCTCGGCCCGACCGGCTCCGCCCCGGCACACCAAGCCAGAGAAGCCAACATCACGGCAACCGCCGGCAAGACGGCCCCGACAATCCCCAACGGACGGCGTTTCATTTCCACCTCGCTACTGCAAAACGCGGCTTACGGCTCGGCGCGGGTCTCCCGACCCCTCGTTCGGCGCGGGTCTCCCGACCCC
>CAYZWG010000016.1:10100-11752 GCA_964481605.1 uncultured Planctomycetaceae bacterium | reverse complement strand
GTTCGGCGCGGGTCTCCCGACCCCGCCGAAACCTGGTTCCCAAGCTCCAGCCCCCCACCGAGCCGGCGTGTCGGCTCAACACCGGCGAAGCAGAGCTTCGCACTGGGTGCGGTCCCAAGCTGGAGCTTGGGACCGAGGGGCGAAAAAACCTGGTTCCCAAACTCCAGCCCCCACCTGGTTCCCAAGCTCCGGCGCCAACCTGGTTCCCAAGCTCCGGCGCCAACCTGGTTCCCAAGCTCCGGCTTGGGAACCCACCACCGCTCACTCCTTATACTCCGCCAACACCTTGTCGCCGGCCACCAGACCGTCCAGCACTTCGACCTTTTCGTCCGACTTCTGGCCGATCGTGATCAGGGTCTTGTGCGGCTTGCCGTCCTTGCCCACCCGCTGGATATAGTGCTTCGTGTCGTCCAGCTTGTCCGTTTTCATCGCCTTGACCGGCACCGTCAGCACCCGCCGCTTCTGGTAGGGAATCGCCTTGATCTTGCAGGTCATGCCCGGCACGACGGCAGCCGATTCGTCGGAGAGGTGAACTCCAAAGACGGCCGAATACTTGCCGTCCACGCCGGGAATCGACTCGACCGAGGCCACGTTCCCCGCCAGCCGCTGGTCGGCAAAGGCCGTGGGCGTGACCGTGGCTCGCAGACCCTTCTTGATCCAGTGCAAGTCCTTCTCGGCCACGGCCGAGCGAACCAGCGCCGGCCGCGGCGAAACAATCGTCATCAACACGGAGTTGGCCGTGACACTGCTGCCCGGGCGAAGCTTCTCGGCCACCGCCGAGGCTCCGCTCCACTTGCCCCGCACACACTTGCCGTAGTAAACCACCCCGTCGGCAGGCGCGGTGATCGTCATCCACTTCTGGTCGGCCAGAAGTTTCTTCAGCTTCTCCGCGTCGCGAGCCTGCTGAACCTTCATCTTCTCCAGTTCGATCCGCTGCTGGTCGAGCTTCAAGGGCAACGTCGTCTTGGCCTGCTCGGTGGTCAGCTTGATCGCTTCGCTGGCCGCCTTCATACTTTCTTCCGAGCGGGGAATGTCGAACTTCATGCTCTCATCGAAGCGGACTTTCGCTTGTTCCAAGTAGTTTCGCGCCCGCTCCACCGTGTCGCGCTGCCGCTTCAACACGATCTCCTCGGTCTCCTCGGTGATGTCGTCGGCCTTGTACATCTTTTCCAGTTGGCGCAGCTCTTCCAGTTGATACTCCAGCGAGTTCTGGGCGTACTTGAGACTCTGCTGGGCGCTCTTCTGCCTCATCTTCTTGCCCACGCGAAGATACTCCGTCAGGTCCTCTTCCATCATCCGCCGCTGGCGTTCGGCTTCCTTGCTGTCCAGCGGCAGCGAGGCCTCCGCAATCTTCAGACCGATTTCCGCTTGCTTGAGCGAGAGTTTGGCCAGCGTCTGGGCCGTCTTCTGATCGGCCACCGCCTCGTCGATCTGCTTCGCGTCGAACTCCACCAGCACGTCGCCCTTGCGAACCTGGGCCCCATGCTTCACCGCCTTGAGCACCTTGAAGGTCGACCAGCTCTCCGGCCGGAGGATCACCTCGTGCATCGACCGCGCCTCGAATACGCCGTCCAGCTTCACCTCCACGTGGAAGGCCTCCGGCTCGACCGTATAGGTGGCCGCCGGCTTTTTCTCCGCCGCTTTTTCCTCGG
>CAYZWG010000016.1:0-10000 GCA_964481605.1 uncultured Planctomycetaceae bacterium | reverse complement strand
ACCGTATAGGTGGCCGCCGGCTTTTTCTCCGCCGCTTTTTCCTCGGCCTTGGCCGCCGGTTTCTTCTCGGCCTTGGCCGCTGGCTTGGCGGCCTTCTCCTGCTTCCCCTTGGAAGCATTTTGCGACGCCGCGGCCGACACCTTCTTGCCGTCCGGCTTCGCCTTCGAAGTCTCGCCGGCCGGCACGTTGCCGATCAACAGACAAACAGCCAATCCAACCACCAGGGGCGATACGAGTTGTTTCATTCGACCGGTTCCTTTTCACCGTAACAGGTTGCTGAAAATGGGGGGGGCTGGCCTGGCAAGGACGAGCCCACAGGCTCGCCACCCGGCGGGGCCCGCGGTCCAGCAGCCAATTCCTCCTATTTTCCCACGCTTTCCCACCCGATTCAAGCGGCCCCCGCTACCACCAATCGGGGGGACGTCTGCGGCAATGCCTCAGGGCGGTGGTCAGAAAAGCGTGTAGGCCGGGTCGCGACCCGGCATGGGAGGGCGAGGCTCCTGCCGAGCTGCGCAGTCAGGGTGAATGCCGCCACCACGGGTCGGCGGGGTCAGCAGCCCCGCGCCGAACGCGGTCTCTCGCCGGCTGCCGCCGGCGTGGCGCGTGGGTGCTGAGCACCCACCCTACGGGTTGCCGTCGGCAGCGTCATTCGACACCCAGCCACGATCAGAGCGTCCAGCCCTGCCGATACGCCCGCCGCAAGTATTGATCCGCCTCGGCACAGCCCCGTGCCTTGAGGTTCTCGCCGTCCCACTCGATCCGCTTGCCCACGCGATAGGCCACCGCCCCCAACAGCACCGCCTCGGTCAGCGCCCCCGAGTAATCAAAGTTGCAAGTGGTCGGCCCGCCGGTTTTGCACGCCTCGATCCATTCCTTGTGGTGGCCGATCGAATCGGGGATGGTCGGCTCCGGCGCCTGGAATCCGGCGAACTTCTCCTTGGGGTAGAGTTCGCGACGGCCATAGTCGGCCAGCAGCATCCCCTCCCCTCCCACAAACAACACCCCGGAGCCCCAGGTGGGCAGCCCCCGTTCGGCCAGAATAGGCGGGCGATTCTCGCCGTCGTACCACGAAAGTTTCAGCCCGGGCTGATCGCCGCGGGCGGGAAACTCGTAGCGGACAATCAGCTTCACCGGGCAGGTCTCGGGATCGACCGGGGGCCCCTCCGCCTCGATCGACGTGGGGTGCCGCAGCCCCAGGGCCCAAAACGGCAAGTCCATGTAGTGGCAGGCCATGTCGCCCAGTGTCCCGCTGCCAAAATCCCACCAACGCCGCCAGTTGGCCGGAATGTACACCGGATGGTACGGCCGAAACGGCGCCGGGCCGATCCACAGGTCCCAGTGGATGTTCTTGGGCACGGGCGGCGTCTCGGTGGGCCGCCGGCCGCCGCCCCAACTCTTGCCGCACCAGACGTGGACCTCGTGTACCGGCCCGATCGCCCCGGATTGGATCAGTTCGACCACCCGGCGATAGTTGCCGCCGGCGTGAATCTGCGTGCCCATCTGGGTCGCCAGGTGGTTCTCCTTGGCCACCTGGGCGGCCACCCGGGCTTCGCTCACATTGTGCGTCAGTGGCTTCTCGCAGTAGCAGTGTTTGCCGCGTCGCATGGCCGAGACCGACGCCGTGGCGTGAACGTGGTCCGGCGTGGCCACCACCACCGCGTCGATCTGCTTGTCCATCTCGTCGAGCATCCGGCGAAAATCGTTGTAGCGCTTGGCGGCGGGATGTTTCTCGGCGGCCTTGCCCAGCCGCAGGTCGTCGATGTCGCACAAGGCCACGATGTTCTCGCTGCTCACGCCGGCCAAATCCCCGGCGCCGCGGCCGCCCACGCCCACCACCGCGATGTCGAGTTTCTCATTGGCCGAGGGTGAGCGGTCTTGGGCCAGCACCCACGGTGTTTTCATCCCCCAGGCGAGTGCACCGGCGGAAGTCCAACCCGTGGTCTTCAGGAATCGGCGGCGGTTCAGGCGGTGGCTCATGGGGCAATCTCCGCGAGCAAGGGTGTGTGGTGAAAGGACTCGGCCGGCGGGGCCGGCCACGACGGGGTCCCGGCGGCGGCCCGGGCCTCTGGAAAACCGCCGCCAAGGGGTTTACAATGGTTCGTGTATGCCAGGGCTCCCGCCGAGCCGTGGCTCTTGGGAGGGCGAGGCTCCCCATATTTCCGCAACAGAAACATCTTAGCCACTCGGCGGCACGTGCTCAAGTTTCTCTGCTTGTCGCCAATCGCCGTCCACAAAAAGGGAGCGCCGGAGGCACCCCATGACACACAGACTTTCCACCGTCGAGGAGGCGGTCCACGCGATCAGCCAGGGGAAAGTGGTGATCGTGATGGACGACGAAGACCGGGAGAACGAGGGCGACTTCGTCTGCGCGGCCGAAAAAACCACCCCCGCGATCGTCAACCTGATGGTCACCCACGGCCGCGGCCAGGTCTGTATGCCCATCTTACCCGACCTCTGCCAGCGACTCGACTTGCCGCCCATGGTCGACAAGAACACGGCCCCCTTGCGGACCGGCTATACGGTGCCGGTCGACCATCGAAGCTGCCGCACGGGAATCACCGTGCCCGAGCGGACCAAGACCATCCGCGCCATCGTGGACCCCGACAGCAAACCCTCCGACTTTGTTCGCCCCGGCCACTTGTTTCCCCTTTGCGCCATGGAAGGGGGCGTGTTGCGCCGGGCAGGCCATACCGAGGCGGCGGTCGACTTGGCCCGCATGGCGGGCCTTCAACCGGCCGGCGTGTTGTGCGAAATCCTCGACGAGACCGGCGATCGGGCCGACCGCGAGCGACTCTACCAACTCGCCCGCCGCTTCGACGTCCCCATCATCACCATCGAGGACCTGATCCGTTTCCGCCGCCGCAGTGAAAAACTGGTCTTTCGCCAGGCGGAGGCCGAGCTGCCCACCCGCTACGGAATGGGCCGGGTGGTGGTCTACGGCGTGAAGTACGAAGCGCAGGAGCCCACCGCCATCTTGATCGGCGATCCGGCCGCCGCCCGGCAGCCCCCCCTGGTCCGCCTCCACTCCTCCTGCTTCACCGGCGACCTGCTCGCCTCCTTGCGTTGCGACTGCGGCGACCAGTTGCGGATGGCCCTGGAAATGATCCACCAGGAAGGCTCCGGCGTCGTGGTCTATTTACCCCAGGAGGGCCGCGGCATCGGACTGGTGGAAAAGATCAAGGCCTACAGCCTCCAGGACGAGGGAATGGATACGGTCGAGGCCAACCTGGCCCTCGGCCACCAGGTCGACAGCCGCGACTACGGCGTGGGAATCCAAATCCTCAAGGACCTCGGCCTTTCGCGAATTCGCCTCTTGACCAACAACCCCAAGAAAACCGACGCCTTCATCTACGGCGGCTTCGACCTGGAAGTCGTCGACCAGGTCCCCATCGTCGGCCCTATCAACGAGCACAACGCCAAGTACATCGCCACCAAGCGCGACAAAATGGGACACCGCCTGCCGCAAGACTTGTAGATTCTCACTCTCTCCGGCGGGTGTAGATTCGCACCGTCTGGTTGGCATACGCCAGCGCCCAAGTCTGGGCGATCTCTTTCGGCGCCGGGTGCTCCGCGTCGGCCACGACCCACCGCACCCGGCCCTCGCCCACCATCCGTCCCACGACCTCCGCGTCGGGCGACCGGTAGAAACGGTCCCGCAGGCGCCGGCGGCGGTAGACCTCCTCGGCGGCGACAAACCCGTTGATGAACAGATGGTCCGCGCGGCCTTCGTAATACATCTGGCAGCCGGCCAGGTTGCTGGCCAGCGTGAAGTGCCGCTTGTAGACCCAGGCCACCTCCCCCGGCCGCTCCCGCCGGCGAATCAGGTCGTCCACCCAAGGGTGCAGCACGACCTGGCCGAAGGGCACGTTCTCTCGCAAGTAGGCCAGCGCGCCCAGCCGGTCGCGGCTGACGTGGTGAAAGCTGGTGGCCGGTCTGAAATACCCCGCCGCCAGGCCCCACACGCTTCCGGCCGCCAGCGCCAGCGGCAGCCACCACCGCCTGCGCCGCCACTGGCCGACCGCCCGAAACAGCATCCCCGTGCCCACCAGCAAGAGGAGCAGACGGCCACACGTGGTGAACCGGTAGATATTGGGAGTTTCCCACCACTGGCCCTCGGCCATGTGCCCCCAACTCAGGCAGGCCGGCAGGCCGAAACCGACCAGCGCCAGCGACCCGATCAGGGCTTGCGTGGACGTCCAGCGGCCGCCGCGGCGAACGGCCACCAGGGCGATCACCCCGAACAGGCCCAGGTTCACGAACCGCAGCAGAAAGTAGCCCGCGTAGCCCACGTCGAAAACAACCTCGCCGAGAAGATGCCGCGGCAGACCGGGACGGGCTCGACCGGCGCCGGGAAGCGTGGGCGCCACCTTGGCCACCGGCTTGCCCCGCTTCCAGGCATAAATCGTCGCCATCCACCGGGGCGGGTCCGGCTGGCGGAGTCGGTCGTTCCATTCGTGCTTGTACGAGTCGCGGTAGCAGTTCTTCACCACGAACTGGGGCGGAGAAACCAACTCGGCCCCCAGGTAGAGCATCCGCGTCGCACCGGCCGCGCCCAGGATCGTCGCCGCGGCAATCGCCGCTCGCCATAGCCGCTTGCGGCTTCGCCGAAAAAAAGGGGCGTGACGCATTTCCGCGAAGCACCCCTTGGGCCTTTCCGACAAATCGGCCCCGGCCCGCCTTTCCTCGCTTGGCCTTCCCCATGCCCCCAGCGCGGCCCAAACAACCAGCCCTGCCAACGCGGCCGCCGCCGTGAAAACCTCGTAAAACGGCATCGCCGCCACCAGCCCCACCGCCAACACGGCCCAGCGACGACGCCCCGCCGCGCGGTAGCGATCCAACGCCGTAATCGCCAGCAGCAGCAACGCCAGCGACAGGTCGAGCGTCTTGCCCTGGGGCGAAAATCGGGCCAGCCCAAACAGCGCCAGCGCCCCGCAGGCCAGCCACGGCGAACGGAGCACCCGGCGGGCAAAACCCAGCACTGCCAACGACCGCACCGCCACGCCCAAGGCGGCCACGTGAAACCAGAACAGGTCGACGTAGTCCACCCCACTGAGCGTGTGCAACCAGGCGACCAGCAGGTGGGGAAAGTAGTGGCTGGGAAAAGTGTAGCCGGAAATCCGCAACGCGGCCGGCGGCACGCCGTGGATCAAGGCCGCACACGGCGACATGTTGGTCATCTTGTCGGAGTAGAAGGCCCCATACAGTCGCAAGCCCGTGGCGTCCGGCTGCACCAGGGCGGCCGTGCGGAAAAGATACCCCGAGGTGAACGCCGCCACCAGCAGCAACCCGGTAAACTGGGCCAGCTTGTGCCCGCTGAGCACCCCCACGAGCGGGCGCCGTCGGACCGGCGCCACGGGTCTGCTCGTCCCCATCCTCCCCCGCCGCCGCAACCGCCGCCACGCTCCAGCCACTTCGACCAGCACCGGCAGCGGCACCAGCGCAACCTGGAATCGCTCCCATCCCAGTGCGGCCAGGAAAAAATAGAGCAGGCTGGCCCAAAGGATACCCAGTACGGCCGTCAGGGCCCAGCGTTCCCAAAGGTTGCCCGGGCGGATGCGCAACAGGCGGCCCAGGGCGTGGCCGGGCAACAACACCAGCAGCCCCACCAGCACGGCAAACCGCATCGCGTCGCCGGCGGCGAAGTTGGGAATCACAATCGAGAACTCGGCGGGCAGAGTCATGGCATCCGTGCGAAGGTCCGCGCGGGCCGGCGGGCAGCCGTTCCATCCGGCCCCCGCCACGCCGGCTGCGGCTGATTATCCCCCTCCCCGGCGGCAGGTCAACGCGAATCGCCCATGCCCGCTCCTGCCGCGGCTGCTGGCGCCGCCCAAAGGTACGCTCGGTCCCAAGCTCCAGCGTTTCTGTCTCGGTCCCAAGCTCCAGCTTGGGACCGCATTTCCGCGAAGCTCCGCTTTGCCCACGGTGGAGCGAAACTCTCGCCCGAGGGTTCCCAAGCTGGAGCTTGGGAACCAGGTTAAGCTTGGGAACCAGGTTAAGCTTGGGAACCAGACAAACGCGAATCGCCGATGCAGGCTCCCGCTCCAGCCGGGCAGTCAGGGTGAATGTCGCCGCCCGAAGATGCCCGTCGCGTACCAGATTCCGTTCGAGCCACGCTTCATGTCGTAGCCGAAAAACGGCTCGCGCGACCGCACCGCGCTCCAATGCCCCGACGACAACCGCCAAGAATGGACACAGTCGATCGCCGCCTCCAGCAGATTCTCTCCGGGCCAGCTCTCCGCACACACCTCGCAGGCCAACAGACCCCTGGGCAGCTTGCGGTTGATGCGGTGAAAACGCGTCTCCCAGCGATGGTGCCCTTGCAGTCGGATCGACGCCTGATACCTCGAATGGCTCTCCGCCTCGTGCGTCAGGTTTGCGTCCAGCACCCCGTCCGTGCTGGCCGGATGGTCCGGATGGGTCCGCACCGCGTAGATCAGGGTCCGCTGGGTGAGCGTGCCCGGCGGAAGGTTCAAAATCTGCAGCATCTCGAACACCCCGTACGCCCGGCCCTTGAGGAAGGGAAACGCGCTCACCACTTGCCCGTAATGGTCCGAAGCCGGGTCCCCGTAGTCCACCACGGCGATCCCCGGCAGTCCGGCCATCTCGGCAAACGCCCCCTCCTCCAACAGCACCCGCGGCCGACCGTCGATCGACACCTTGCCGTCGTCGGGCACCCTCACCACCACATAGGATCCCAGCGCGGCACGAACCTCCGTGTCCGCCAGCGTCTGCTCCTCGAACTCACGGCATCCTCCGCCCCCGTCGCCCCGGCGGAAATAGATCAGCAGCATCTTCCCCTGCCGCTGGGCTGCTTGGCGAGCCTGCTCGTAATCCTCCTGCCCGGCGATTTCCGCGGCCGGAACCCTCGTCGAAACGGGTCCCGGATCGGGCAACGCGTCGAAATCGCCACGCCGTAAAACGCGGCCCTGGGCCATCGCCACCGTCCTGACCACCTGCCCTTTCCTCTCCGCCTGCGAAATCACGAAGTCCAGAATCGCGATCCCCGGCCGGCCGCTCAGCCCCGCGAACGCCGGGTGCTCCAGCAACACCACCGGCTTCCCCCCGCTCTGGATCGATGCGTCGACCGGCAGCCGCACGCACACCGCGTGGCGAAGCTTTCGCCGCACGAGCGGATCCTCTTCCACGACCGATGCGAATGGTTTCCAAGCGTCAGAGGCCGAGTCCCCAAAAGCGACGACCATCATCGTGGCCCGTCGCCGTGCCGATTCCATCGCCACGGCATAGTCGCTACCCCACGCAATCTCGTCGCCGGAGGCCCCTTGCACAGTTCTCGCCCCGGCCTCTGCCCCGGCCTTTGCCCCATTGCCCCCAGCCTCCCCGGCCGTGCAGATCCCACAGCAAATCCCCACCAGCAGCCAACCGAGAAATGGGCTCGTCAATACACCACGCATCCGGGTTCTCCCGCTCTGGAGGGTGAGACACTCCGCGCGGAGGGGGAGCGTCCTGGTGTGCCATCCTTGGTGGAATGCCCTGGCGGTCCGGCGTCGGGCGAGTGGTCTGGGGGCAAGTGGCCCGAGGGGGGGCCTTGGTAGGGGGAGCCGTCCCCAGCGCGGCCGCTGGTCGAGGCCGCTTCGACGCCGCTCTTCCCGCACCGGCCCGGTGGGCTCTCCTCCCCGGCCCCGACAACGGCAACCTCAAGTCAGGCCGGGGTGGCACGGTAAAGTGCGTCGAGAATGCCGATTGTCGCAGTTGGCAGCTCTACAGTAAAGTGGTAGCCTAGAGAAACTCCCAAGTTGACTGATCTACCGACGCTTCAGAAATCGATGTCCATTGCTGGGGCGGCGCCTCGAGGCCTGACTTTTCTCAGCTTGGGCACACGTGAATACCAAACGCCATGCGTGCCGCGTGCCTCTCCGCTCGCGCGCCGCCTCATCCCCCGCTTGTAAGGGAGGCCCGAAATGTCGTCACGCGTAGTCCAGGCGACGTTGCTGCTGGCAGTGCTGCTGGGAATGGCCGGATCGCCACCCGTTTGGGGCCAGGCGACCGATCCCGGCATCGAGACCCTCGTCCAGGCCTGCCAGGCCGCCAAGGGCCAGTTCAGGGCCCTCGGCCAGGAGGACCTCGCGGCCGTCGAAACCGACCTCAAGGCGGCCGTCAACCGACTCGACGAGCGGCTCCACGCCGAGACCGAAACCGGCCCAGGCTGGCGCGATTACCTCCACTGGGACGACGTCACGCGGGAATTAGGCAAGCCCTCCGGCATCGATCTGGAAGTTCTCGACCAGCTCTATCGCCGGCTGATCGCCGGCTACGAAGGGCTCGGACTGGATAGCTTCCTCGACGTTCGCCGAGCCCTGCGACGCTACCTGAGCGTCGCCCGGGCGGTCGATAATTCCAGGCTCCCCGGGCAATACGAGGGCCTCATGGACGCGCTGGCCGAACGGCTGCAAAAGTTCGACCGCCAGCCCAACGAGGCTGACGCCACCGCCATTGCCGGCGCGCTGCGATGGCTCGACAGTGCTCGGCAAGCCTCCCAGTTGATCGACGCGGTGCGGCAACGCTACGGCCAGCGCAACCTCTACGTCGACGTCTCGGCCGAGTTGATCAATGCCGCCATGGGGCAAGCGGTCGACGACACCATGCCCGTGAGCGACTGCATCTTGGGAACCAGCGTCCAGGGCACCGGCCATACCGTGGGCCAAGTGACCGTCGAGCTGGTTCCCTCCGAGGAGAGAGCCGTGCTGCGAACGCGGATGGAGGGAACCACCGACACGGACACCATCGGCTACAACGGCCCCGTGAGAATCTATTCGTTGGGCACCACCACCCTCGCCACGGGGAAAGAGATTCTCCTCGACGCCGAAAGCCTCCGTACCCGCCCGGCCGAGACCGAGGCCGCCACCAGCACGAAGATCACCGGCATAGGCACCCGCGGCCGCTGCGGCCGCCAGATGATCGAGCGGATCGCCCGGCGCAGGGTAGCGCAGCAAAAGTCGCAGGCCGAGTGGATCGCCGCCCGGCACGCCGAGCGCCAGGCCGACGATCGCATCGACCAGGAGGTGGACGGGCTGATTGAACAGGCCGATCTGGACCTCCGCACCAAGCTCCGCCGCCCGCTCGTCCAGCGCCGGCTCTTTCCTCGCCGGCTCCAGTTCGCCACCAGCGAAAAACGGCTGAAAATCCGCGTTCTCCAGGCCGGAACCTACGACCTGGCCGCCCCCGGCCCGCCCCCGCAAATCGCCGGCCAACCGGACTTGGCCGTGCGTGTCCACGAGTCGTCGGTCAACAATTTCATGGCCGGGGCCCTCTCCGGCATGATCGTTCGCGAGAAACGGCTCCAGCAGGTCGCCGTGGAAATGCTCGGCACGTTGCCGGAGCAACTCAAATCGGAGCCGGGAGCCGAGCCGTGGGGCATCACGTTCGCCCGTTCCCGCCCCATTTCGGTCTCTTTCGCCGATCACGGTTTCCGCCTCACCATTCGCGGCCGTAAGTACGCCCGGGGCGAAAATGAATATCCCGGCATGTACGTGACGGCCGCCTACCGGATCGAAAACGGGCCCGACGGCCCCCGCGCCGTGCGCACCGGACCGCTGGAAATCCTCCCCCCCGGTTTCATCCGCGGCAAGAGCAGACTCTCGGCCCGGCACCAGGTCATCCGCGACCTGCTCCAGCGACGCCTCGGCCGGGTGTTCGAAGAGGTGCTGGTCCCCCAGCCGATCGAGTTGCCGGGCGAGCGGGGCCGGGGCGGCAAGCTGCGCCTGGTCCACTGGGACGCCGCCGGCGGCTGGCTGTCGCTCGGCTTCAAGCTGCAAGAGCCCCCGCCGGCGAGTCCCTCCACGTAGGGCCGGCTCTGCCGGCCGATTGACACGCTCGGTCCCAAGCTCCGGCTCCGTTGTCTCGGTCCCAAGCTCCAGCTTGGGACCGCATTTCCGCGAAGCTCTGCTTCGCCCGCGGTGGAGCGAGACTCTCGGCCCGCGGGTTCCCAAGCCGGAGCTTGGGAACCAGGTGAAAGCCGGAGCTTGGGAACCAGGTGAAAGCC
>CAYZWG010000015.1:0-27959 GCA_964481605.1 uncultured Planctomycetaceae bacterium | reverse complement strand
CCCGCGCCGAACAGGTGCCTCTTGCGGCTACGCCGCCTGAGATAGGCGAGCTATCGGGCCACCCAGCGGTCCGAGGGTTCCCAAGCTGGAGCTTGGGAACCAGGTCGGGAAGCTGGAGATTGGGAACCAGGTTGGGATGGGAACCAGGTGGGGAAGCTGGAGATTGGGAACCAGGTTACTTGGCGCGGCGAGGCAGGCCGAGCGGACGCTCTTCGGCGAAGTCTGCGGACGGGGCACCGGCGCTGACCGCCACGGGCAAGGATTGAAATCGGGCAAGAAAATGTTCGAACTCCTCTTCAAACCGCTCCAGCATGGCGAAAACCGGTTCCAACTCGGCTCCCACGCCGGCCCCCCCGCAGCGTCCCATCACGGTCATTTGCCCGATCACCAGGGAGTCGGCCACCAGGGGGATTTGCAATTGCCAGATCCGCTTGTCGCCGCCGGCCGAGGAACCGTTCCAGGTGGCGCAAAATTCCTCCTGAACGGCCGGCAAGCTCACGTCCAGCCGCAATTCGTGCAGATCGAGTTGCTGGGCGGATTCCACCAGTGTTTCCCACAGCGGATACCAATCGCCCGAGCCTTGGATTCGAAACGCGGTGGTCGACGGGGCGACTCGTTTCTTCTCGGTCAGCGGCAGGAGCGACAAACCCAGCCCGCGAATCCGATCGAAAAGCAGCAGGAATTCAACCCGGCCGAAAGCGTCGGTGACGATGAAAATGGAGATGATCGCGGCGCAACTGACCAGGGCGATCAGGTCGTTCTTGAGAAACACGCTGAACAAGGCCCCGGCCGAAGTGAGCGCGCAGGCCCCGGCCACCCAGACGAGCACCTTCTGATTGCTCCCCAATCGCTGCAAGAGCCGGTGGTGGAGATGGCCGCGGTCGGTGGCGTAGATGCTGCGGCCGGTGAGCTTGCGGCGGAGGACGGCGGCCGCGGAATCGAAGATGGGGATCGCCCAGATGGCCAGCGGAGCACCCAACAGCACGGTGCCCGGGCCCTTCAGCGAACCCTGGATGGCCAACCAGCCAACCACCAGGCCGATCAACATGCTGCCCGTGTCGCCGAGAAAGATTCTCGCCGGGGGAAGATTGAAGCGGAGGAAGCCGATCAGGCTGCCGGCAAAGACCACGGCCACGATAGCCACGTGAGGAGCCGACATGATCGTCGCCATGAGGGCAATCGTGGAGGCCAGGATCACCCCCACCACGCCGGCCAGCCCGTCGATGCCGTCGAGGAGGTTGACCGCGTTGATCGCCCCCACCAGCCAGAAGAGGGAAAAAGGAATGGCCAGCATTCCCAAGTCAACGGGTTGACCGAAGATCTCCACGTCGCGGATCAACACCGTGCCGCACATCAGGATACACGCGGCCAGAAACTGTCCGGCCAGTTTCTGGCGTCCCCGCAGCCCGACGAAGTCGTCGACCAGCCCCAAGAGGACGACCACGGCGGCGGCCAGGGCGAGAACCCCCAGCTTGAACACGTGTGGCAGGAGATACGTCCTGAGCGGATTGGGAACGAGGAACACCACCACCAGGACCACGACCGTCGAGAGGTAGACGGCCAACCCGCCTCCCAGGGGAGTGGCACTCCGGTGGGTCTTGCGGTGCCGATCTGGGTGGTCGGTCAGTCCAACGCGTATCGCCTGGCGGGTGACGAAGGCGGTGAGGACCATTCCCAGGCCGGTGGCGACAAGCAGCAAAATGAGGAGTTCAAGCAGCATGGGGCGGCAATAAGGGGGGAAATAGGTCGTGGGAGAGGATGGACGAGCCGTAGGGCCGGCTGTGCCGGCCGGTTGCCGCACTTCGCGGCGCCAGCCACGTTTCGGCCGGCACAGCCGGCCCGACGGGGCTTAGGTCGGCTTACCCGACCGCGGCAGGGCGGCGGTCGAACGTTCTTTGGAAGGGGCGTCGGTAAAATAATCTCCGTTGCCGTTGCCGTGTTTGTCGGAATAGCCGGAGGCGTAACCGTAGCCGTATCCATAGCGGTAATATCCGTCGTGGTAGCCGCCGTAGCGGTAGTCGCGATAGCGGTAGTCATATCCGTACCGCGAGCCGTGGCCCACGCCGTTGACGATCACCCCCAACACGTCCGCCCCCAGGCTCTCCAGCATCCCCAGGGCCCGCAAGGAGGCCTCCCGGGCGTGTTTGGTCAGGCGGATCACCAGCAGCACGGCGTCCGCGCGGGCGGCCACGGTCGAGGGGTCGGTGACGGCCAGCAGAGGGGGCGTGTCGATAATCACGAAATCGAATTGCTCCCTCAAGGTGTCCAGCAGTTCCGCGAAGCGGGGTGAGGTGAGCAGGTCGGCCGGGTTGCCGGGCCGCTCGCCGCAGGCCATCGCCCAGAGGTTCTCGATCCCGGTTTCCTGGATAGCCTCGGGCAATTCCGCCTTTTCCGTGATCAGCGCGCTGAGCCCGATCGTACCGTCCAGCGCGAGGCACTTGTCCAGACGGGGCCGGCGAAAGTCGGCGTCCATCACCAGGACTTTTTTGCCTGAGTTGGCAATCGAGACGGCCAGGTTGGCGGCCAAGGTCGTCTTGCCATCGCCGGCGTTGGGACTGGTGACCTGAACGACCTTGTGGTTTTGTCCTCGGGAACTGAAGTAGAGCGAGGTGCGGACGGCGCGATAGGCTTCGGCCAGGCGGCCCTTGGGATTGTGGAACGTTCGCACGGCGAAGTCGATCGTCTTTTCGGCGCCGTCCGCTTTCCCCCGGGTGGGCGCTCTGGTCGCCTTGCCGGCGATCACGGGGATATGGCCCACGATGGGCAGCCCCAATTGCCGGCGCACGTCCTCGGGCGTACGGAAGCGGCGGTCGGCCACGTCGGCCAGGTAGGCCACCCCCACCCCCAGCAACAACCCGAGGAAACAAGCCACCGGCAGAACCACCGCCAGCTTGGGAAAGACGAGCGTGCCGGGGCCGGGCGGGGCGATCAGTTCGGCGCTGGTTCCGCCATAATCCTTGACCAGGTTGATTTCGCTCAGCCGAGCCTTGATGCTGTCCAGCAACTCCTTCCGTTGGGCAATTTCTTCACGCAGCGTTTCGTCCTTCAACTGATCGGCTCCCAACTGCCTCGCGTCGGCCTCCTCGTTGGCGTAGAGTTCGTCGTACTCGGCCAACTTCTCCTTGCCGATCTCCAGTTCTTGCCGCAGCGACTCCACGTAGGTTGCCAGGAAGTCGGCCGGGGTCTGGTCTTCCGCGATGGGCATCCCCCCCAGTCGTTCGCGAATCATCTTCACCTGTTTGCTAATCGCCTGCACCTGGGGATGATCCGGCCCATACTCTTCCAGCAGCACGGCTTCCTCCAGCAGTGCGGCGAAAAGCTTGTCTTCCAGCGGGTTGTGGGGCCGGACCCTGCCGTGCTGCTCGTCGGTGTCGCCCACCAGCAGCATCAGCGCTTCCCGGCGACCCCCCTCGGCTAGCGCCGCCTCGATCGATTCGATTCGTGCCTTGAGTTGGGCGTTTTCGACCAGCGCGGCCGCCCGGGCCGATTCGATTTCGGCCATTCGCGCCTGGTACAGGTTGGCCGCTTCGGAACCGTTCCAAAGCAGCCGCGACTCCTGCCGAAAACGGCTATACTCCTGCCTTTTCTCCGCCAGTTGGACGAGCAGGTCGTCCTTGGCCCGGGTAATCAGGTGGACGGTTTCGTCGCTGAAGGTCTTGTACATGTCCGCCTGGTAGTCCTGGTAGCTGCGGACGATGGCGTCAAGGACAATCTCCGAGTCCTCGGGACTCGTGCTCTGGTAGGTCAACTCGAAGACATTGGGGTCCGGTTCCTTGCGACCTCCGCCGCGGGTGGCGTCGAGGTTCTTGATGACGGCCATCTCCGGGTTGGCTTCTCTAGCCAGCGTGGGACGAGAAGCCAGATCATGGTTTTGCATCGCGCGGCCGACGATCTCCGGGCTGCGGATCAAGATCATGTGGGTGGAGAGCTCGTTTTCGTAGTTGATCGACCGCTCCATCCCGTGCGGTCCGGGAATATCGGCCTCCTTCCTGATGAGCAGGATCTCGGCCCGCGAGCGGTAGATGGGCGTGGCCTTGAGATAGAACAGGTAGCCCAGTCCACCGGCCAGGAGGACGATCAGCAGAATCATCCATTTGCGTGTCCAACAGACGCGAAAGATATCCACCCCGCCGCCGGCGGCCGTTTCGGCCAGGGGGGCCTCCGACCATTCCAATCGCTGTTCCATCATGCTCGTCCTCGATAGTGACGAACGGAATGTGGGCGGCTCCGCGCGCACTCCGTTCTCGTGGGTTGCAGTACCCATTTTGCCGGCAGCTCCATCCGCTCACGACAAGCCGTCGTCCTTGCACGGCTTGGGCCGGCGGATTTCCGCCGGCCGGTCCAAGTTGTCCACGTTGATTTCAGCCGCCGGGGCGACCGTCCGGCGAGGTCGGGAGACCTGCGCCGAACTCAGTTTCTCCGCCGGCGAATCGGTCGCCGCAACAAGTTATTCCCCCGGGGACGGGGCCGACACCTGCGCGCGAATCAAACGCCGGTGCAGCGCCCGGTACTCCCCGTTCCGCGGCGCCATCAAGGCACACATTTTCGCCTCCTGGCGGGCTTCACCCAGCCGCGATTCTTTCTCCAGGGCCACCGCCAATGCGTAACGCCAGGCGTGTTCCGCCGGACGCAGCCGCACCGCCCGCCGGTAGGCCTCGACCGCCTCCGCACGTTTTCCCTCCAGGTCGCAGACCGCGCCGCGGAGGTAGTAGCGCTGGTCGTCGGGCAGGGGAGCCTGCGCCAGCAGCGATTCGGCCCGGACGGCGAGCATTTGCCGAAGCATCACCCCGCGTGCTGAAGCGTCTTGCCGGCGGGCCAGCCGGACCAAAAGGGCCGGCGATTGCGGCAAAACCTTATACACCATGTCGCTCAGGCTGATCCGCCGCCCGGCCAGCGCCAGCACGTCGTCCAGCCGGTCCTCGCTCAACCCAAGCGCGGTTTGCCAATCGGCGTAGCCCTGCTCGGGCCGCTCCGCCTGGAGCTCCAGCAGACCGCATTGGAAGAGTATCCGCGGGTTGCAGGGGGCCAGCCGGCGGGCATGATCCAGGTAGACGGCGTCCTCGTCCGGATCGCCTGCCAGGCCGCAAAGCTGGGCGATCGTCAAGTGGACGCCCGGCAGCAACGGGCAGGCTCGATCGGCCCGCACCAGGTCGCCCAGCGCCGGCAGCAGATTTTCCCTCACTCCCCTCTCTCGGCGCAGTGCCTCCAGCTCATCGCCACGTCCCAGACGGGCCAGCCCGTGCGCGCGAGCGTGCAACCCGGCGGGCAAGGTGAGCTGCCAGAGTTCCCCCGGATCGGCCGCCGGGTGGGCGGCCTGCATCTGTGGGAGCAATTCGATTCGGTAACGGAGAATTTTCAGGTCGGCCATTCGCCGCCAGGCTTCCACGTCGTCCCCGCGCCGGCGGAGAGTGGGCTCGAGCTGCCGGATCGCCCGGTCGAGTTGGGCCGCCGTTGCCCCGGGCCGATCCTGCGAAAACCGCGTCCGCTGGAGCACTTGCTCCACGGCGGAAGATGCCCCCGCCTCCCCCACACCCAACCCCAGCAAGACCAGCAGCGACGCGGCCAGAACGGGGGCCAGAAGGCGATGCTGGGGCAAGGCCAACCAGCGCCGTCGGCGGGACGGCGGAAGCAGGTCGAGGGCGCGGCCACACACCGCCCCGCAAACCAAGGCGAACCCCAGCGTCAGAGCGGGAATCGAAATGCCGAAGTCGAACACCGCCTGCAACGCCTGACCGGCCAGGGCAAGCGTTCCGGCCAGGCCAAAGGCATAGGCCTCGGTATCCCGTCCACGCACCAGCAACACACGAACGGCCCCGGCCAGCAGGGCGATTTCGGCCAGCACCAGGGCCAGTCCGATTCCACCGGCTTCGATCAGCGATTCGAGGTACTGGTTTTCGGCGTGTTGAAACCAGACGCCGGACGCCCGTGTTTCGTAAGGGCCGAAGACGTAGCGGTAGGACCCCAGACCGCTGCCGGACCGCCAGAAGTCGGGCACGGCCGCCAGGCTGTCCTTCCAGAGGGCCAGCCGGGAGTGCGTCACGCTTTCGTGGTTGCCCAGGGTGGCCATGCGGGCGATGAGCGAATCGCTCATGCCCACCCAGCCCACCAGCCCGGCGCCGGCCACCAGCACCAGGGCAACGGCCCAGAGCCGCCGGCGGCGTCCGGTGGCCAGCAGGACGAGGGCCGTGGCCAGCACGGCACCGGCGGCGGCCAGCACCCCGCCCCGCGAGAGGGAGCAGAGGATTCCGCCCAGGATCAGGCTGGCGCTGGCCAACCCGGCCAGAATGGCCAGGTCGAGCTGTTGCGCCGTTCGGGGCGGCGAGGCGCCGGCCGAGCCGAAAGCCTGCCCGGCGTGGGCCCGGCCGCCCCCGGCCGCGCGTCGCAATAGCGCCCATGCCGTCCATCCCAGGGCGCCCGCCAGGCAGAGGATGAGGAAGCCGGCCGCGTTGTTGCGGTTGACGAACGGTCCGAACGGCCGGCTGCCATCGATCAGGGGAATTCGCCAGAACAGCAGCCCGTTGAAAGTAAGCTGCTGGACGAGGCCGAAAAAGGCGATGGCCGCCCCGTTGACCGCTAGTGCCGCCGACAGCCAAACAAGGCTCTTGGGAGTGCGAAAGACCGAGGCCCCCAGCACCAGCACTGCGGTGGCCGCGACCAGCAGGGCGAGGCTGGCCCGGGTGCCCGCCGGATAGAGGCTCACCGGTCGCCAATCGCTCCGCGGCGCCGGATCGGCCGCGACCGAACGCCAAGACGCGGCCCGCGGTTGCTCGCCGAAATCCTTTCTCCAGGCGGCGCCGGTGGGCGAAACCCGGGCCAGCACGCCGGCCGGCAGGGGAACCAGTTGGAACAGCCCCAGCAGGATCGCCAGCAACAGCGGCACCACGGCCAGGGGAACGGCTCTTGGCGGGTTGGCCCACAGCAGCCCGGGAATGGCCGCGGCCAGGGCAACCAGCACGGCAATCAACAGCCAGTATTGAACCCGCGCTGGTGCCCCACCAAGCATCCAGGGCGCAACGGTCACCACGGCGATCAAGGTGCCGCGGACCGCCAGATCGGAGAGGAGGATCGGCGGATTCACGCAGCGCTCCGGTTGGTCCCCGCCCGTCGGCAAGACACCGATTGCCCCCTGGGGATGCGCGTTCATCGCGAACTGCTCGTCGGGTTGCTCTCGTTGGCGACATCCGTGTCTGGCGTACCCGAGCGCAGTCCGTTGTCGCCCGACAGGAATCCGCGCCTGCGTGAACCGGCCGGCGCGGTTGTCGTGCGTATCCGCCGGACCGGTTGGAAGCCTCGGAGGGAGGTCAGAAGCCGCCTCCTCCGCTGGGAACCAGGGTGACGGGACTCGCCGGCGGCAGGCCGGCCAATCCTGCCAACCCGGCCAAACCAGCCAGGCCGACCCAACCGAATCCACCACGACCGCCACCGCCACCGCCGCCAACGGTCATCATCGCCGTCTCGGCCGCGGTCCGGGGAGCGGTGTCTCCGAGCAAGTCTTCCAGACGTTCAAGGTCCTCCAGCGGCATCAGGGTGATGTCCAAGAGAAGACTTTCCTGGGGCGCTTTGTCATCAAACGGGAGCACTTGAACCGGGAAGGCGCTAAACCCTTCCGTGCCGTGAACCAGCACGGAATAGATGTTGGGGGTCAAACCGACTACTTGAAATCGTCCGTTTTCGTCGCTCCGGGCCGTGGCAACCAGTTGCCGATTGCGGACGAAAGAAATCGTGGCCCGGGCCGGCACCAACCGGCCGGAAGCCTCGAACCGCTCGACGCGCCCGGCCAGGTTGCCGTCCACGCGGAGTCGAACGGTGTTGGAAGGGGCGTTCCTGGCCGCCGGCGCGGTGGTGGCCGGCGCCGCGGCGGTGTTTTCGGCAGGCTGCTGGGCGACGGCCGTTGGCGCCATCACGGCCGCCGTCAGCACGGCGGAAAACGGCAGGAGAATACGTGTTGGCCTGTTCATTGCCGTCCCCTCCTCGCGCTTCTTCCCCCTGGAGATCATCTCCCGCGGGAACATCGTCGCGCGCTCGAACTCTACCCGGTTCAATGTAGTCGACTGGCTGAGTGTGTCAACAATCCACCGAACCGAGGTACGCGCGTGCCGCCCCCAGGGTGTGCCAGGCGCTTACGAATCGGATCTTGCCCGAAACCGCGAACTCAGCCCATGATTTCCAGTATCCTTGCGGGCTTGCCGATCCGCAAGCAGTTTCCGGCTGGTTCGTAGCGGTTGCCCCCCCGGCGGGTGAGGCTCCCGCGGGTGCCCCGATAGCTCTGCTATCGGGGTGCCGCAGCGGGTAGCCCAGGTTCTTGAACCTGCACCCGGCGCAGCCGGCAAGAGGTCAGCGAGCGATCGCCGGGGGCCTCCCGACGCGTTCGGCGCGGGTCTCCCGACCCCGCCGCGAGTGGCGAGGCCCAGGCGGTGTTCCTATTCGATGGGCGGAATGATTTGCCCTGACCTCTTGTGGCAAAGCCACACCGGTTCAAGAACCGGTGCTACCCACTTCAGCGATCGCCGGGTGCCCTTATTGGAAGGCATTGTTGACGAAGTAGTTGAGCTGGATCATGTTCAGCACGGCGTTGATGGCAAGCTCTTTCGGCGTGTATTCCAGCATCACGATGTCGTTGGGCTGAATGAGGATGCGTTGCCGCGGGTCGACCAGGGCGGTTCTCAGGTTGATCCGGATCAATTGCTGCTTTCCTCCCGTGGTGCGTATCACGGTCGCCCGGGTGGGCGGACAGATGGGCCCGATCGCTCCGGCCGATCGGAAGGGGGCGCCGCCGGTTCCGGCGCCGGCGGAGGCACCCACGGCTCCCCCTCCCAAGGAGATCGCTCCCAGCACGTCGAGGTCGTAGTCGCGGGGGATTTGGTGTTGTCCGCCCTGCAGCAGGCCGCCGGTGTAAAACACCTCCGCGTCGCGCGACTCGATGAACACGATATCGCCGGTGGCCAGAATGATGTCGTCCTGGCTGTATTGGGCGGCAGGCTGTCCCGGTCCCACGCGGAGCGGAATCCGAACCACGTTGGCGTTGGGGCGAAGCACCTGCAGTTGCTGGCTGGAATCGGGATCGCCGAGGACTTCGTCTCGCACTTTCCGGTCGGCCACCAGCTCGCTGATAAACGGCTCCTGCTGGCTCACGTCGTCAAAGGCACCGCGGAGGATAATGATCTCGTTCTTGGCGTCGACACCCGGTAATCCGCCCGTTTCGGCCAGGGCATGAAGCACGTCGTTCTCGTAGGCGTCGAGGTCGACCGCGAAGGTCGCACCGCGCTTGGTCGTGCCGAAAACCCGCTCACGGTCCAGCGGGGCGATCGTTGCGGCATCTTCACGAACGACCAACACCTGGTAGGTGCGAGGGCGCATCAGGGTGACGATGATGCGGTCGCGGCCCGGCTTGAGAATCTGCTGATCCTCGGTGTAGGCCTTGCGGATCAGGCGCTCGGCTTGGGCCAGGGTCAGCCCTTCCACTTCGATCGGTGGAACCAGCGGCAGGCTGAGGGTGCCGTCTTCGCGGATGGGCATGGGAAAGCCGATCGCCGGGGGAATGTTGCCGTCCTCGGGGAAATGCACCGGCGGCGGTTCCTCGGCCGTGCCCAGCACGCCTTCGATATAGATTCCCAACACGTCGCGGGCCGCAAGCTGGTAAACCGCCGGCGGATCCTGCCGCAGCCGCACCAGGTTGATCGGTTCCAGGTTGCCGCGGGGGGCGTCGAAGATGTTGGGCCGGACACACTCGGCGGGAATGGCACTACGCGAAGCGGCGCATCCCGCGATCATCGGTCCCAGCAGGAGCAGGAACAACAAGGCCCCCAGCGTTTTCCGCTTCACCCCCCTGCCAACCATTGCTCGAATCCTTTCGATGCAGCGTGCCCCCACGATCCCCTCGCCCCCCGGACCTCGGCCGACTTTCGCGTAAGGACGGCCTCATCGCCAAAACCGCCAAGATCGCCGGTATCGTTACGAAGGGAGACCGCGGCATATTGGGCACACCCGGTGGAACCGCGCCAACTGCTACCGCTTTTCAATCATCGTCGCGTCGAATCCGCGCTCTGAAGTCGCATGATCCGTTCAACCCGAAAATTTGGAACACCAGCGCCCCGATCCGGCCGGGCATGGCCAAGGATCGTGGGCGAAGGGGGTCTGAGAAAAGATTGAGGGATCTCCGGAATACGAAAACCGGGGAGACTTTGCCGATACCCCGCGGCCGAGGGCTTCACCACCGTTCGGCGCGGGGCTGCCGACCCCGCCGCGGGCCGGGCCCCTTTCTCGGACGCTGCCCGTTCTTCTGCTCCCCCCGTGCCGGTTGGGTATAGTGTAGGGAGCAGTGGAGGTCGCCGGCCCGTGCGGAGATTTGCGAGCGTGGCATGTCGGAGATAACCAAACAGCGGCGAGTCCCGGCCAGGGGGGTGTGGGTCGCCACGGCGGTTCTGGGCACCGTGGTCGCCTGGGCCTATTGGCAGCCGATGGGGGTCTTGGTGCGGCGCTGGCGCCAGCAGCCGGACTACCTGCACTGCTTTCTCGTGGCCCCATTTGCCGTTTACCTTCTCTGGCGACGACGAGAGTTGCTGGGGGAAGTTGCCTGGCAAGGGAGTTGGTGGGGACTGGTGCTGTTGGCCGCCAGCGCGGCGATTCGCTTTGCCGCGGCCTATTTCTTTTTCCCCGCCGCCGATGCGTTGTCGCTGATTCCCGGCTTGGCGGGGATCGCCCTGTTGGCCGGCGGCCGTCCGCTCTTGCGTTGGGCCGGGCCGAGCATCGGCTTCCTCGTGTTCCTGGTCCCCTTGCCCGGGCTGGCCGAGATCATGTGCGGCCATTCGCTCCAGCGCATGGGGACGATCCTCAGCACCTACGTGTTTCAGACGCTGGGTCTTGCGGCGGTGGCCGAGGGCAACGTGATCCGGTTGCCCCACGCCGAACTGGGCGTGGCGGAGGCCTGTAGCGGCATCCGCATGATGCTCCTGTTCCTGGCGGTTTGCGTGGGGGCCGCGTTGCTGATGCGCCGGCCATGGTGGCAGAGGTTGCTGGTGGTGGCCAGCTCCGTTCCCATCGCCGTGGTCGCCAACGTGTTCAGGATTACGCTTACCGGAGTGCTGCTCGAGACGGCCGGACACGCCGTCGCCGAGGCGGTCTATCACAACCTGGCCGGATGGTTCATGATGCCCCTGGCCATGCTGCTTTTGTGGCTGGAATTGTTGCTCTTGGACTGTGTTTTTCGCCGCGTTCCAAGTTGCCCCGCGGAGGTCGAAGAACCTAAGGCATAGGGATTTCAGGTGTTACGCCCCCACCGGCCTTGTGCCGGTGGATCGCGGGTTTGGAAACTACCAGCGGCCGCCACCCCCAATGGCTTCCCGCAGCCTCGCGTGGGGCGCGCGGGCGTGCTGGTTCTCAAACCCGTCTCCCACGGGCCTTGTGCCGGTGGGGAGGAGGCCCAATGCAACCGGCCGGCACAGCCGGCCCTACGGGACTACGATCCAATGCGTTCCCAAGCCGGAGCTTGGGAACGAGAACGAGCCGGTTACTACGGCCGACCCTGCGCAGTAATACTATAACCGGAACGAAGTCATGAGCGTGGCGTGGCGTATTACCATCGGGGCCGTGGCGATAGCGGCCATCTGCTGGGGAAAGTCGGCGTTCTTCGCAACCCCCCGCCAGACACTGCCGGTTCGCCCCCTGCACCGAGAGTTGAGCCGGTTGCCCGAGCAGTTGGGGGCCTGGCGGGGAAAGACGGTCCCGCTCGATCCCAAGCTGTTTCCCGATGACGGAGCGGACCGTTCGCTGGCGCGGGTCTATTCCGACGGGCAGGGCGCGGCGATTGAGCTCTACCTGGCCGTGTGGCTTTCCGCCGATCACACGCCCCGCCATCCGCCCGAGATTTGCCACATCGGCAACGGGTACACGATCCTCGAAAAGAAGCAGATCGTGCTGGACCACGCGGAGCCGGCGGGACGGACCGCCCGGCTGCTGGCGATGGAGAAAAACGGGCGGCCGCTTGATGTCCTCTACTGGTACCAGAGTGGCGGAAGAATCTCGGGCTACTGGGTGCGTCGAGGAACCTGGACGGCCGGCGGAGAAGAGGCGGTTCCGCCGCTGGTGAAAGTGATGATCTCCCTGCCCGCCGGAGAAAACGAGGGAGCGGAGGAAACCTTGCGCCGCTTCGGCTCGGCGGTGATGGCCTGGACGGTTGGGCTTTGAAGGCGCACGCCGCCACGATCGACCAGTGAGCAAGACCGCCTCCCGGTGTGCGGGGCCGCGGAACGACCCGGAAGCAAGTTGCCGCCTGATGATGAAGAACATTCGAATTCGCATCCTGATTCTTCTGCTGGTGGGGCTGGGGGTCCTGGCCGGGGGCGTCCATGCCCTCCACCGCCTGCAAACGTGGCGGTTGAGCAACCGCGACTGGCGCCGGGCGGAGGCTGCCCAGCGGGAGGGAGATTTCCAGCAGGCCGTGCGGTACTTGACCCGCACGGTCGAGCTTTCGCGGCGCAAGGTGCGGGCCTTCGCGCTCTTGGCCGAGTTGCTGCGATACGAACTCGACCGGCCGGAGGAAGCCGACCACTGGATCGACGCCATGGCGGCGCGGAACCCGAAGTCGGTGCAGGCGCACTTCTTGCGGGGCCAATACCTGCTGGAGCAAGGGTTGATCGACGAGGCGGCCGCCTGCGCGGACCGGATCGAGGCGCTTGCCGGTGGCAGCCGCGAGGAGATGCTGCTCAGGTTGCGCTGCGCCGCTGCCCGGGGCCGGTATGCCCAAGGCCGGCAGTACGGCTGGCGCCTGGTGGAGAAGTACCCCGAGGATGCCCAGGGGTATTTTGCCCTGGCGGACCTGGAGCTGCGCGCCGGCCGGCGAAAGGTCGCGGTGGGGTGGCTGCGCCAGGGGGCCCGGCTCTCCAGGGGACACCGCGAGTTGACCGGCCAGCTTGCCGCGCTGTTGCTCGACGAGGGAAACATCCAGGAGGCGCAGCAGCTTGCCCGATCGCTCAGCCGCGGACCTCGGCAGTCGCCGGCGGCCGACTATCTCCAGGCCCGGATCGAGTATCGCCGGGAAAACTGGCCGGCCGCGGCGCGAGGCTTCGAGCAGGCGCGGAAGCGGTACGCCCGGCAGCCCGAACTGCTCGGCCGGCTCGACTATTGGCTGGCCCACTGTTACGGCCGGATGGGCCACGTGGAGCGGCAACTGGAGGCCTACCGCCGGCTTCTCGAAGCGGACGGAAACAACTTGCCGGTGCGACGGGAATATGCGGCGGCCCTGGCCACCGACGGAAGGGTCGAGCAGGCACTGGACCAGTATCGCCTGTTGACGGCCGACTCGGCCGCCGGCACCACCTGTTGGCTGGAGCGGGCGCGGCTGGGAATCCTGGTCAATCTGCGAGAAAAGCCCAAACAGCGAGACTGGTCGGAGGTAGCCGAGGCCCTGGACCACGTGGCCCAAGAATCGCCCGAACGGGTCGAGGTGCCCATCCTGCGAGCCGAGGTGCTGATCGGGCAGGATCACCCCGAAGAGGCACGAAAACGACTCGCCGACGCCCGCCGCGCCCACCCGCGGCAGCCCTCTCTGTGGACCGCCTCCATCTCCCTGGAACGCCGTCTCGGCAACCCCGGGGCGGCGCTGACGATGCTGAAAGAAGCGGAGGATCGGCTTCCCGACGGCGTCGAGCTTCGACTGGCCCGGGCGGATCAGGTGGTGCAAGCGGAAGGCACCGCGGGCGCCCCGTCGCTCCACCCCCTGGCCGAAGACGTGGAAGCATTCTCGCCCGCCGAGAAAGTCGCCCTCTGGGACCGGCTGGCGCGGTACGCCTTCCGGTTGGGCGACGACTTGCAGGCGGAAAAACTCGCCCGCCGCGTGACGGCCACCGACGCGAGTTCTCCGCGGATGCGATTGCTGTTGCTCGACGTCTTGCTGAAGACGGACCGGGTGGCCGAGATGCCCGACGTGCTCCACGAGATCGAGGCCACCGAAGGCCAGGGGGCCGACTGGCACTGGGGGCGGGCGGTCTACTTGCGGCGGCTCGCCCAGCAGTCTCCCCAACAGCAGCGATTGCTGCGAGAGGCGTTGGACCATGCCCGGGCGGCGGTCCAGGCACGGCCGTCGGCCGCCCGAGTCGTGCTGCTGGCCGCCCAACTGCACGACCAACTGGGCAAGCGGGAAAAGGCGGTGGCCGAATATCTGCGGGCGGTGGAGTTGGGCGATCGGCGGCTGACCACCGTGAACCGGGCGATTCAGCTTCTCTATGCGCAAAACCGTTTTGCCGAGGCGGACGGGCTTCTGCGGCGGATTCAAGAGGTCGGGCCGCTGGTGCCCCAGCTACAGCGCCGGGCCAGCGACGTGGCCAACCGCGTGGGCGATTCCCAGCGGGCGCTGGCGCTTGCCCGAAAGGCGGCGGCCGACTCGCACGACTACCAGGACCACCTCTGGCTGGGGCAACTGCTGGGGATCCTGGCGGTTCGAGCCGAAGAGGCCGGAAAAGAGGAGGAGACCGGCCGGCTGCGGCGGGAGGCCGAAGCGTCGCTTCGCCAGGCCACCGAACTGGCCCCGGCGACGCCGGCGCCCTGGATCGCGCTGGTGGCCGCCACCTTCCGCTGGCACGGCGTGGAAAAGGCCGAGGAGGTTCTGGCCTCGATCGAAAACGCCGCCGGGGAGGGAAACGCGGCCTTGCTGCAGGCCCAATGCAACGAGGCGATCGGCCGCGCGGCCGAGGCGACGCGACTTTGCCAAGCGGCATTGCGGACGGGTGGGAACGATCCGTCCGTGGTGGTCTGGGCGGCGGGGTTCTACCTGCGACAAGGAGCGGCCCGGGAGGCGAGCGAGCAGTTGACCCGGCTGGTCTCGCCCCCGTTTCCCCTGGCCGACTCGACTCGTCGTTGGGCCCGGCGCGAGCTGGCGGCGATCCTGGCCGGCTCGGGCAGATTCGCCGACCGCCGGCGGGCCCTGCGACTGGTGGAGGAGAACTTGACGCCGGGCCGGACGGACTTCAACGACCAGTACGCCAAGGCCCAAATCCTCCTGGCAGATCCACAAGCGGCCCGCCGGGATGAGGGCCGGCAAATGCTGGAACAGTTGATCGACGACGGCTGGGAGCCCCCGCCGGCGGATCGGTTCCGCCTGGCCCAGGCGTACATGCGGGATGGCCAATGGGACCGTGCCCGGGGGCATCTTGCCGCGGCGAGGGAGAAGGATCCGGAGAATCCCAAGTTGCTGGCCGCGCAGATTGCCGTGCTGCGGAAGCTCGACAGGGAAGACGAGGCGGACGCCTTGCTGGAAGAGCTTGAGCGTATTGCCCCCAAGTCGTTCGATACGGTCAGGCTGCGTGCCGGGCGGTTGGTGGAGACGGGAAACACCCCGGCGGCGATCCGCCTCTGGAAGGCCTACCTGGCCGATGCCGGGGCGGAACCGGCGGAGCCGGACACTCGCCGGCGGCTCGTGGCGGACGGGCTGCAAGAAACGGCGCTGGCGCTGCGGTCGGCCGAGAGCGGACCGGCGGCGGAACTGTTGGCCTACGCCCTCAAGCTGCGTCGCGAGTTGGCCGGGCGGCAGCCCGCGGAGCGTATCCGGCTGGCACGGTTGCTGGCGGCGATGGGCCGCATGGACGAGGCGATCCGCACCGCCGAGGCATCGTGGAAGGAGGTTCCCGCCGGGGCGCTGGCCGCCGTGCTGGCCGGCCTGGCGTCGGAACCCTCGGCAAGTCGGAAGGACCTGGAGCGAATTCGCGCCATCGCCACGGCCGCCCGAAAAGCCCATCCGGGGGACCTGGCGCTGTTGGCGGCGGAAAGCGGGATTTGTGTCGACCAACAGCGCTACGACGAGGCCGAAGCGTTGCTGCGGAGGACGCTCGCGGAGCACGGCCCGGTGGTTGCCGCGCAAAACAACCTGGCGGTTCTCTTGGCGCTGCGGGGCAAGGACCTGGACGAGGCTTCCCGACTGATCCGAGAGGCCATCGAGACGGCCGGGCCGGTGGCCACCCTGCTCGATTCCCGCGCCACGGTGCGGCGGGCCCGCGGGGAATATCACGGGGCCCTGGCGGACGTGGGGGCCGCGATTGCCGATTCGCCGCAGCCGGTGTTCTATTTCCACAAGGCGCTCTTGCACCAGGCGCTGGATCAGCCCCAGGCGGCCGCCGAGGCCCTGGCCCAGGCCCGGCGGCGCGGTCTCTCGGCAGCGTCGCTCAATCCGATGGAGCGGCCAGCCTACGAGGAGTTGGCCCGCAAGGGCGAGGCTCCCGCCGAGCCGTAGGGACGGCATTTGCCCTGACTACCCGGCTTTTCGCCCTCCCGGCCTTCGTCCTCATGGCACCCCGAACCACACGGGGCTCGTCCAGGCGATCTCTTCGTCTTCCTGGATCACGCGGACGTAGTAGTAGCTCCGCCCGCCCACCGGTTGCCGGTCGACAAAGGTGAGTTGGGCCTCGTTTCCGTCGGGCGTCTTGGTGTAGACGAACTGGTTGTTGCGGCAGACGTCGATTCTCGCGATCCGGCCGGGGCAACGGGCCCGGATGACCACCTCCACGCTTCCCGCGGCCGGCTGCTGGACCTTCTCGCCCATCAGGTGGCCGTCCACGCGGACGTCGAGAAAGATTTTGGCGCCGGTCGAGCCGTAGCAGTGCCGGGCGCGAATCGCCTCGAGCACCGCCTGGCGAGTCAGCTCGGGGGCATAAACGCAGGCCTTGCCGTAGCCGCCGCCGTGGTCGGGCGAAGCGATCACACCAATCACCACGCCTCGAGCCCAGGCATCCTGAATGAAGTTGCCCGGCCGGGGCACCGTACGCTTGGCCTCGCGGGGCGCGCCCTTGTATTCGTAGGAGCCGCGAATCTGAAAGATCTCGGCCACCGGCTGGGCCACCTCGTCGGCAAAGTTCCAGTCGGTGGGCACGTTGCCCGTGTCGGCCAGTTGATGGGGGATGTGGATGAAGTCGGCGTTCATCTTCCGCAGGTCTTCCCAGACCTGGGCCGGAGTCTGGTAGTTGCGCGAATTCCACCAGCGGGGAAAGTAGGGGTCGGCAAACACCAGGTTGCGATGGCCATAGAAACCGTAGGGATGTTCTTCGCTGTACTCTTCAAAGGTCGAGGTCCACTCCTCGCCCAAAAAGGCCAGAAAACGGCCCGGATCGGTGTTCACCCGGGCCAGTTTCGCCGTGTACTTCCAGAGGTAGGGGCTGATGTTGTAGCCGTGGTCGGTGACACAGGCGAAATCGTGGCGAACGATGTCGCGCATGTGCTGGTAGCTCTCGTCCACCGACTGGTCCCCGGAACGGTTGCAGACGGAGATTTCCGTGTGCTCGTGCAGGTCGCCGAAGAATAGCTTCAGCGCGCGGCCCTGGTAGTCGATCGACGACGTGGCGCTGTCCTCGCCCCGGGCGAGGCGGATTTCGGCGGCCTCGAAGGGCTCTTGCGGCTCGTCCAGCGGCTGGAAGTCGGCCCGGCCGGCAACCGGCGCGTCGGCGGTGCTCACGGCCGCCAGGTAAACGTCGCTGGTCACCTTGGTGGTGGCCTCGATGCTGGGAAACGAGCCGGGAATCGTGTCGGCCTGAAAGGCCACCACGACCCGGTCGCCGGCCAAGGCCAGCCACGGCCGCCGGTCCATCCCCTTCTTCGCCGAAAGGGGCGAGGGCCGCTGCCAGGTGTCGCCGGCCAGGCAGGTCAGGTAGACGTCCCAGCCGCCGTGGGGGGGCCGGGGCTTGCGGTAGGCGATCCAGAGGCGGCCCTGGCCGTCGACCACGGCCGATGCCCCCTCGGTATGGGTTTCCAGCGGCGACGTCTTCCGCGAGCCGGCCGGGGCCACCAGCCCCCGGGGCGTCACCTTGGCCGCCACCAGGCGGCGGGAGTTGGTGGCGCCGATGCGATACTCCTGCGTCTGGGCATTCTCGTAAACCAGCCAGAGATCGTCGCCCCCGGCCGCCAGCACCGGGTGGCGGTCGATCGAGGGGGCCCGGGTCAGCCGAACCACCGGGGCCCAACTGCCGGAAGTCGACCGCCGGCGAAGAAAGATGTCGTAGTTGTTGTCTTCAAAAGCGTGCCACGCCACGCAGATTTCACCCCCGGCCAGCGCGGCCACCGTCGGCCCGTAGGCGGAAACAGCGTCCCCGCTCAAGGCGACCGGCTCGGCCACCTCGGTGGCGGACACGGAAGCGGCGAAAACCTGGCGGCCGCCGCCGCGGTTCGACTCCCAGGCGACCCACAGCGTGCCCTCGTGCCACGCCGCGGCCGGCTTGATGTCGACGCCTGGGTCGGTCGTCACGGCCCTCGGCGACGACGGTCCGTCCGGGCCGCAGGCGACAAGGTAGATGTCCCAATTGCCGGCCACCTCGGCGGCGTAAAGCACGGCCACCCCGTCGTCGGTGGCGACCACGCTGGGGCCCAGCACGTAGGTGCCCTCGCCCCCGACCACCTGCCACCGGCCGGCCGGCGCGTAGCTCTTGCCCTCCGGTTTCATCCGCGTGATTTGGAGCGAGTCGTTCCCCTGGCGGAAGCTGACGTGGGCCACGTAGGCCGAGCCGTCGCCGGCCAGGGCCATGGCGGGTTCGTCGTTGAACCCCTTCCCGCCGGTGACGTCGATCACCTCGGGCAGCTTCGTTTCGTGGAGCGCGGCGTCGTCGACCCAGATTTCGCCGGCCGGGGCACCGTGCGAACTGGGGGCGATGATCTCCAACTCGAGCACGCCGTCCGCGGCCACGGTGAGGGGAATCTGGTACTTTCGCCAGCGGCGAGGTACGCCTTTCCACTGGGCTATGCTCCTCCTTCCGCCCTGCCCCGGCATCACGGCCCACAGCACCAGCTTGGTGCGGTTCGTCGCCCGGGCCCAAATCTCGAACGTGTAGCGGTTGCGGGCCTGGACGGCGACCTTCTGGCGAAGCCGCAAGGCGCGGTTCGGCTCGGTCACTTCGCCGTGAAGGCATTTCGCGCCCGAGTGGGCCTCGGCCGGCTGCTCGACCAGTCGCAGTCCGGGGTCGGGCGTCCAAGCGGCCAGGCCGTCCTCGAAGCCCCCGTTGCGGAGCAGGTCGACCGGCGGGGCCGCCCCGGCGGCGTCCACCGCGGTCCACCAGGGCACGGCGGCAACAACGAGAAGGAACAAGGAAGCGTGTTTTGCCGGCGACATGGCTTGTTTCTCCGTTTTCTCCGTCAAGCGTGCGGATGGAACGACCCGCGACCATTGTCGCGCAACCGCCGCTCGCACACAAGGGCCACGCCCGGCAGGGCGTTCCTCCCGCCGTGCATCCGAAGTAGGGCCGCCGAGCTGGGGAATCACGCTGAATACCGCACTCCAAGGTCCGGTTACCGCTGGACGACGACAAAAACCGGTTCTCCGCCAAGGTCCAGGACGAGCGTACCGCGGTGGACGTCGGCACGTCGTTCGCGGCCCATCAGGTCGACCAGGGTCACTTGTTTCCCCGCCACGGGTACGGACACGCGGCTGTCTGTGGCGTGGTCCCACAACACCCACACTTCGTTGGAGTCCCGCGCAAAGCAATAGCCCAGCGCCGTCGGCCGTGTGAGGGAGAGCTTCCTCAGAAATCGAGCCCCACTGAGCAATCGCGACAACGTGGCGTGAGCCACGTAGGCCGGCTTGGGAGCACGCGCGCCCGAGTGAAGCAGGCCGAACCCCGCCTGAAAGGGATTGGCGCTTTCCGTCTCCGTCAGATTGTGCGTGATGAAACACTCCACACCGGCCGAGAGGGCAAACACGGCTGCGCGCACCAGGTACTCCGCCTGCTGCCGCTCGGTGACGCCCGTTTCCCATCGGTATTCGCCGGTGCCCGTGGACCAGCCGATTTCCGTGATCCAAAGATGCTGGGAAGCGTCATATTTGGCGGCCAGGGCGCGAACACGCCCCAGGTCCTCGGCAAACGAGGCACGCCACGTCTTGGCTTCCGGTTTCCGCCACAAGCGGTAGGGATGCAGGGAGACGCCGTCGATGCACTTGCCCAGCCCCATCTCCAACCAGGTCTTGAAGTCGTCGATTTCCGGCTTGTCGATGACTCCCGAACAAACACACGGACCGATCACGGTTGCCGTGGGGTCCACTCGCCTGACCGCGTCGTATGTCACCCGATGCAGAGTGTAGACGTCTTCCAGGGTGCCCTTCCATCCCCAGGGGATGATCGGTTCGTTCCACGTCTCGTAGACGTGAACATCGCCCCGGCAGACGCGGACGACGTGCTCCACGAAAGCTGCCCATTCCTTCCAGTCGCGGGGCGGATAGCGTTGCCACGCGGGGTCTCCCCGGGGCGCCGAGCTGGCCCAACGGGGCAGGTCCTGGAAGTCGATCAGAATCTTCAGGCCCTGCGCCTTGGCGGCCGCAATCATGTGTCTTAGCGCGGCTTCGTCGAATTGGCCTTTCACCGGCTCCAGATACCGCCAATAGGCACAGCATCTTACCCAGCCCATGCCGGCCGGTGGCATGAGGGCCACGTCCCCGACTTGAGACCCAAAGGGAGACGCCGCCATCTGCTCCTTGGTGACCGGTTCCAAGCTTGCCAGCGAGGTGGCGGCCGTCGCCTTGGTTTGGCCATTGACATCAAGCACGCCTTTAATCTCGAAGTATCCTCGGTCTGGCGGCAGCGAGAATTCGACGACCGTCTCCGCATCGCCCAAATCGACTTGCTGGTTGGTCTCCTGGATGGGGCGGCCCCAAAAGTCCTTCGCCTGCAATTTCAGGGTCCCCTTGCCCGAACGGTCGCGCCCGATCAAGACTGCTTTCACCGTGGGAGCGTCGTCGCCGACGAACAAGTTCGCCCGCCGCTCGGTGGACAGTTTCAGTGCGAAGTCCGGCAGCGGAATCGGCACGAGAGACAAGTCGTCGAACCAGGCGGTTCCCTCGTCGCCCATATCGAGCCGACAGTAGATGGCCACCGTGTCCGTGCCGGGACGGAAATCATGCAGGACCGTCTCGAACCGCCGCCAATCGTGCTGGCCGCCGGTCGCCAGCAGAGTGCCTTCCCGATGCCATCCGACCGGCTTGCCGTGGCTGAACTCGAGCGCGCGAATCTCCACGGGCTTGCTGCGTTTGGGCGTTTGCGATCGGATCCAAACCGAGAGGCGATAGGAACGGCCGGCGTCGATCGGTGTGCTTCTGGAGAGATGCCGAACCTTGACGCCGCGTTCGAGCCTGAGCGAATAGCGGCCGCCGTGCTTGACTTCCTCGTCCAGAAACGTGCCTTCCCTCGACGGCGGCCACCAACCCTCCAGGCCATGCTCGAAGTCCCCGTCGCGGAGCAGGTCGACCGGCTGGGCCGCCCCGGCAACGCCCGGTCCGATCCACCAGAGCACGGCGGCAACAACAAGAAGAAACAACCAAGTGTGTCTTGCCGGCGACATGGCTTGTTTCTCCGTTGCTTCCCTCAAACGCGTGGATGGAACGACCCGCCAGCATTGTCGCGCAAGCAACGCACGCACACAAGGACCACGGCTCGGCGGCAGCCTCGCCTTTCCGCTGTGCCTCCGAAGCAGGGCCGGCTGCGCCGGCCGAAGGCCAAACCGCATCCAACGCGAACCGCTGCTTCGCGGCGATCAAGCGAGATGCCATCGGAGACCGACTGTGCCGGCCGACACAGCCGGTCCTACGCTCTCATACCGCCCCGAGCAGCGAAAATCCACCAAAACCTCAGACTTGCCCACATTCAGCCCAACCGTCACGGTTCCGGTCGACGCGAATTCCAACACCCTGTCCGGCAAGGCTTTATTGACATCGGTGGACCGATGCGCTCTTCTCTTGCGCAGGGGGACGACCTCCTGCTCGCAGGGTTCAGGTACGGTTGCCGAAATACCCAATCCTACGACTTTCGAGGCGTCCCCACTTTCTTCAGCTAGGCCTAGCCGCTGCCCCGTCCAACCCCTAGCCAACCGCGGCACCCGATAGCAGAGTGTAACGCAATAGCTGCTCATTGCGCCTCAACGCGGAAGCCGTCGATGGCAACCAGCGAATCTTTTGCCCGCGGGCCGTGTTGCCCGAGAACCGTGATCTCGAGGGTGTGCCGACCGGCGGAGGGGAATTCCTTGCGGTAAACACAGACACCCCAGATATCATCGGCGGAATAGGTATCGACGATTTCCGCCGAGCCACCATCGACTCGCACCGCGGCCTTGCCCCCATGGGCACCGAGTTTGGAGAACCAGAGGACACGCCTGCCTTCGAAGGCAACCTGGACCACTGCCCCCCGCTGGTTGGATGTGGTGAGCGTCCCGGCATGAGCGGGCTGCAGGCCGGCCTGGGATTGCCAGGGGCCGTCATAGCTGGCGCCGGCGCCCGGGGCATCGTCCACGATCTGGGCCGGCCTCGCCTCCGGGCCGACGGCCACGGCACTGGCCGAGACACTGCCCGCGCCATCCACGGTACAAACTTCATACTTGGCCGCCGGGTCGGCACCGGCCGAGTGATCGAAGTAGTAGGTTCCCTTGGCGACGCGGTCGATGGCCTCGCCGTGGCGGAGCACTTCATAGTAGGAGATCCAGTTATTGTCCGTGCCCGGCTTCCAGGTCAACTCGACGCCCGGGTAGCCCATGTTTTCCGCCGCCCGCTTCCGCGCGTCACGGGGAGCCGTGGGGGGCTGCTTGTCGCGTTTGCTTCCCGGGTGTAGCGGCAGGTTGAGGTAGATCAGCTCCCCGGGTAGCATTTTTTCCAGGCGGATTCCGCGCTCGATCAAGTCGGCCCCCGAACGCTGCTGCGCCGCGGCCGACTCCTGGAACGTGACTGTGTACGTTTCCGCCGGCAGCAGGCCCTTGGGCTTGATCGTGACGGCCCCGGGGGCGGGTCGCTTGGGAATGATGAGGCCCCGCCGCCGATCGCCGCTGAGCCGCTGGAAGTACATCGTGGGATCGTCACCGGAGACGAAAGGCCGATACACCCGCACCCAACGGCCCACCACGCCCTGCTGGTGCAGGTAGTGGTAGATGTCGATTAACTCGCGGATTCCTTCCAGCTTCGCCGGGTCCCAGGTGTCGCCGGTCATGTCGAAATTGATACAGAGGAGGCCCCGCCAGATCGCCTTGTCGTACTTGTCCGGGTTCCAGGCGTCGGGGATGTCGCTGGTCTTGTCGGGCGGAAGGAGCAGCGACGCATAGTAGTTTCGGATGATGCCCACGGCACCGTCGCTGAAAGAGACCGTCGACGCGTACCGGGCATAATCATAGCCCGCATTGTTGCCGCCCCCGTTGACTGCCTGAAACGCGCAGCCGGGGTGCTTGTCGAGGAACTCGCGGATCAAGCGGCGGAGACCCTGATCCTGACCCAACAGGGGAGTGTCGTCGCCTTTGCGAGGGGAGGTGGGCGTGCTGTCGTTGCGCCACTCGAAATCACCCCATCTGGCCACGAACTGGTCGAGTTGCCCCAGCAGGTGGGCCACCACCTCCGGCCGCGAAAGGTCCAGCGTGCTGCCGCCCAGCACCCAGTCGGGATGTTGCCGGGCGAGCTGGGATTGGGGATCGACCGTGTAGAGGAAAGCATAGATCAATTGCCCCATGCCGTACTTGCGGAGGTAGTCGCCAGTGGCGCGGAAATCGGGTCCGTTCCAGTCGCCGGCGCGGTCCCACCAGCCCCAGTCGCGATGGTAAACGTCGGCGCCCACGTAGCGCATCAGGTCCGCCACGCGGAACACTTTGCGGAAGGTGCTTTGCAGGTCGGGATCACCACCGGTCCAGCCGACACCGGACTGTCCCCAGCCGGTCCCTCGCATCCAGTAGCCGAGCATGCGGATTGCCGGGAACCAACCCTCACGCGTGTAATCCCAGAGATCACGGTACTGCCAGTCGAGCACCTCGTTGCCCGCCTCGTCCAGGTCGTCGCGAAACAGGCCGACGAACGCCTTGGGGGTGGTGATCGACTCACCGGGCGCCAGCGTCTGCTTGTGGCCTGCGACCTTCAACCGGACCGCGACCGCCCCGTCCGCATTTAGGCAAAACGACGAGCCCCAGTGGCCGAAATAGTCCCAGCCGATGACCAGACCCTCGCGGGCATCCTGGGCGAACAGGGCGTACCAAGGGGCATAGGTCGAGGTCCCCATGCGAAAACCGTACCCGCGGCCATCACCGCCGGATCGATTGCCCGTGTTGCACACGGCGGCAGTGACCCGCACACCACCCGGCTTGGGCACGGTCCAAACCCGCGCGGCATTCTGATTCACGTCGGGATGCTGGTTGCCCACGCCGACAAAGGGCGTGCCGGTCGCGTTGTCTTTCTCCTTGCGCCACTGTTTCGGACCTGGGTAATAGACCAGATCGACGTACTCTTCCCCCTCGCGGTACTGGTAGCGCCAGCCGTTTTGGCCTTGCTTGTCGCTGAACTCCTTCGAGGCCACGTGCGTTTCGCCGTCGTCGTACTGGATCGTCGGATCGAAAGAGGTCGTGTCCCAGCCGATGTTGCCCTTCATGTTGACCAGGAATACCAGCTTGTCCCCGGCGGCGACGTTCACGCTGAAATCGACCGGCACGGTGACCGCGGCATTGGGCACGTATTGCCAGCCTTCGGCGGGCCAGACCTGCTTGCCGTTGAGCAGAACCTTGGCGTTGATCCCGTCGCCCGGAAACACCGGAACGCCTCCATCGAACGGCTCGTAGGAATCGAAAGTGCGCGGCTTGTCTACGCTGAGTTTCTCGGTTCTCAGCGTCCAGGAGCCCGGTCGATTCTCGCCGCCGGTCATCCAGTGGAAGTCGAGCGAGGCGGGGTCGCCCGGCCGGACCGCCTCGCAGAGGAATCCGGGCTCGACGATCTCCAGCGGCCGATCGCCCGCGTTGCTCAACGTGATCCACTGGCGGATGATGCTCGAACCCGGATAGACCACGTAGCTCTTGGTGACCCGTAGCGATTCGTGCTGGAGCGTCAAGTCCAACTGCTGCTCGCCCTGCTTGAGCTTCGTCTGGTTAGCGCGGACCAGTTTCCAGGGGCCGGTAACGCCTGTCAGCGGCTCCGCGACACCGCCGAGGCGGAGGGAGAACTCTTCCGATGGCGTGCCGCTGGAAATCAACTCCCGCCCGGTGACCTTGTCCTTGAAGCTTTTCAGCAGCAACTTTCCCTCCTCGAGGGCAACCACTCGCTCGGCGGTGGCCGTGCCCAGTATCCACCGGTTTCCCTCGGCCCTGATGTACGCCTCTCCAGCCGCCGTGGCCGTGCCGAGAAGGCTCCAGCAAACGGTCGCGTAGATGCCAATGAAGATTCTCATGGTCGAGTTCCTTTTCCCCGGTTGTCGTGCAAGACTGGGTACCATGCGATCGTGGACGAATACTGACAATGCGGATGTCGCCATCTGGTTCAAGACCTCGCCAATTTGGACGATAAACGATCGACCAGCACGGAAACACCCGGCTCCACGTCAATGCTTTCCCTGGCCGTACTCTCGTACTCTGCACTACTTCTGGTCCAGGAGTTCGTCATCAACGGCTCTACCCCCCTTTTCGCGGCCGGGCCGGCCGTGGCCCTTATTCAGTGCGGTCGTCTTGAGCGAATCGAAGGGGTCGTGGTGGGCCTTGATCCAGGCGTTCAACTCGGCGGCCAGCGCCCGGCGGATACCGGCATGGCCCCCATCGTCGGCCAGGTTCACCAGCTCATGCGGGTCGTTGGCCAGGTCGTACAACTCTTCGCCGTGGCCAAGGTACTTGTTGTATTTGAAGCGGGCCGTGCGGATCATGCGAATGGGGTTGACCCATTGCTGCTTGCTGTAGTATTGGCCGATCACGAAGTCGCGCCGGGGGGGATTCTCGGCGCCGGTCAAAAGCGGCTTGAGCGACAGCCCGTCCGTGGGGATGGCTTCCAGCCCGGCGAAGTCGCGCAGGGTGGGCACGAGGTCGACGTTGACCGTGTCGAAATCGGCGACCCGGCCGCGGAGACGACCCCCCAGCGCCGCCGGCAGCCGAACCAGAAGCGGCACCCGGATCATCTGCTCGTACATGAAGGGGCCCTTGAAGACGAGGCGATGGTGGGTGTCCATGTCGCCGTGGTCGGAGCCGATAATGACCAGCGTGTTGTCCTCCAGCCCGGCCTCCCCCAGCGCCGCCAGCACCTTGCCCGCCTGGGCGTCGTAGAGCCGGACCTTTTCGCGATAGAACTCGCGGTAGGCCTGCCACACCTCGCGGGGCTGTTCCCAGATCAGCCGGCCCTGGTCGCGGGTCATGAATTCCTTTTGCACCGAGGGCTTGGTGTCGAGGTTTTCCTTCGACCACGAGGGCGGCAGCGGGGTGTTGGGGTTTTTACGGTGATTTTGCCCGGGGCGAAAGTGGTAGATGTCGTGGGGGTTGACGTAGGAGACGATCAAGCCGAAGGGCTCCTGCCGGCCCTTTCGCGAGCGGAGAAACGCGACCGCCTTTTCGGTGGTGAGCGGATCGGGTTGCCGGCGGGCTTGTTCGTCCCAGCCGGCGTTGCCCCGGGGGTCGTTGCCCAGGTGCCATTTGCCAAAGTATCCGGTGTGGTAGCCGGCCTCCCGGAGCATGGCGCCGATCGTCTTCCGGGCCAGGTTCTTGCCCCCGGCGGCGCCCATGTTGCCCATCACGCCGGTCGTCGAGGGATACCGCCCGGTGAGCATCGACGAGCGACTGGGTGAGCATTGGGGTGTGGTGCAGAAGGCCCGCTCAAAGAGTGCGGCGTCGCGGGCGAAGGCATCCAGATGGGGCGTCTGGAAAAACGGATCGACGCAGCCCAACGCCTGCCAGTGCTGCTGGTCGGACATGATGTAGACGATGTTCGGCCGCCCGGCCGGCCGTGACGGCGAGGCTCCCGCCGCCGACACGGATGGGCCGGCGGAGGCCCCGGCCACCGCCAGGGCACCCGTCTTGAGGAAATCGCGCCGCCGGATCGGTGGAGAACTCATGCTGGCGTCTCGGGGAGAGTGGGACCGGCAAGTCCGCCCGGGAGAACGTCCCGGTTGTCTCGCCATCCGTGGACGGAACACGTTCGATGGAAACGCGGCCGCGATTCTACCCGGGCCGCGAACAACCCGCAACAAGCGTCGCCGGGCGGCCACCTCGCGGTCCGCGCCGCACTCACTTCTCCTCTTGTTTCTCCGCCACCGCCTCGATGCCGCAGAGGATCACGGGCCGCTCGGTGCGGGGCGTGAGCGCGATCGCCAGGTCGTCGCTTACGGCGACGCCGGGAAACTCCTTCACCAGCACGCGCCAGGGGCCGCCGGCCTCGGCAGCGATGTCGAAGTCCTCCAGCACGGTGCGGCCTTGCAGGACAACGTCGAAGCGGCGCCCGCCGGCGGGGGCCTTGCGGTCCGGTTCGAGGAACACCAGCCGCACGGTGTACTTCCGCGGCGGACCCTCGGCCGGCGGCTGGTCCGGGCCGGCCGCTTCGGCGGGCACCAGCGGGAGGCGGATCGAGTGGGCCCCCACCACGCCCGAGGCGGCCACCCAGGCGAGCGGGCCCGCGGCCACGTGGGAACTGTGCCGGTGAAAGTATTGCGGCGAGCCGGCCACTTCGACCGGCACGTCGGGCGACGGCCCGCCCACGCTGGGCCAATCCAGCCAGAGCGTTCCGTTGGGGGCCCGGCGGTCGCCCGGTGCACCCAGGTTGATGCCGATTCGCCGGATCGGCGCCGGCCCGCCCTCGTCGGCGGCCAGCTTGTCGAAGGTCCAGGTTTCCACCCCGGGCATGTGGATCAGGGCCAGGGAGGTTTGGTTGGGATAGGGACAGGTGCAGGTGCGGGTGTAGTCGGGGGCGTTCAAGAGGCCGTCGGCGGCGATCAGGTTCGAGCTGCAGCCCGACTTGAAACCGCCGAAATTGCCCGTGCCGCATTGGCCGGCCAAATCGTAATAGCCGGCGCCGCCGGAGCGGAAGGTGAGCAGGTACTGGCCGGCCACGGCGGAGTTGCAGCCGTAGGCCCGCTGGTAGTGCCAGGGAATGCGGCGGCCGGTGAGTGGATGCTCGCGCATCAGCGGCTCGCCCGTGAGCAGGCTCACGGCAGAGCCCTCCGTGCTGGCGGCGTTGAGATAGATCGTCTCGCCGTGGATCATCGGGGGGCCGCTGTGCAGGATGGGCTTGTCCCAGAGGACGG
>CAYZWG010000014.1:19885-28042 GCA_964481605.1 uncultured Planctomycetaceae bacterium | reverse complement strand
TCTCGCAAACGCATCCAGGTCACCCCGGAAGGCTGGTACTATTGCCTGCTGTTGGCCTTTCTGTTCGTGGGGGCCGTACTCCGCCAGATCAACCTGTTGTTGCTGTTGACGGGTCTTCTGGCCGGGCCGATGTGGTTTGGCTGGCGGTGGGTGGCCAGGTCGCTGGCCGGGTTGGAGGCCCGCCGGCGGCTGCCCCACGGCGTCTGCGCGGGGGACCTGCTGGTGGTGCACCTGGACCTGGCCAACACGCGTCGCCGCCGGAGCAGTTGGGCCGTGGTCCTGGAAGACCGGATTGTGCCGCTGGAGAAGGAACACGGCCGGCGGTCGATCTGTCCGGCGGTGTTTTTCACGCACGTTCCCGCCAAGACAACCCGCCGGCGGGAATACCGGGGGCGTCTGACCCGGCGAGGCCGTTATCGCGTTGGCCCCTTGAAGCTCTCCACGCGATTTCCCCTGGGGCTGGTATGGGGCGCACTCACCTTCGACGACGTGGCCACGCTCACGGTTTTTCCCCGCCTGGGCCGACTCACGGCGGCCTGGCGGGCCCGCCACCGGTTGGCCCACGAGGGCCACCAGCCGCACTCGCAAGGCAGCACCCGGGTGTCGGGCGATTTCTACGGGGTGCGGGAGTGGCAAAGCGGCGACAGCCGCCGCTGGATTCACTGGCGCAGCTCCGCGCGGCACCAAACCCTGGTCGTCCGCCAATTCGAGCAACCTCGCCACCGCGACGTGGCCGTGCTGGTCGACCTTTGGGCCGGCGACCCGCGGAACGACGAGCAGATCGACCACGTGGAGTTGGCCGTCAGCTTCGCCGCCAGCGTGGTCTGCGACGTCTGTCGCCGCGGCGGCGGAAGCCTCCTGCTGGCGGTGGCCGACCAGCCGCTGGAGTGCGTCTGGGGCGCCGCTTCGGCTCCGGTGATGGAAAGGATGATGGACCGGCTGGCGACGGCCCGCCCGCGGGGCGATCTGCGACCCGCCGCGCTCGTGGAGGCCGCCTCGCCGCGGATCAAGCCGGAGACGGAGATCGTGCTGGTCACGACCCGCAAGATCGGTCCAGAGCAACTGCAATCGTGCCACCAGGCGGAAGACATCGACGGCCTCCGCCGCGGCCGAAACCTTCGTATCGTGAGCACGCAAGAGGAGGCGTTTGGCGAGTATTTTGAACCCCAGTAGTTTTCCCGGCCGTCACAGATTCTGTGCAGGGTCGGCGGCCAAGGAGAATCCCCGCCGGGCTTGCCCCGGTGGATTGCGGGTTGGACAACCACGGCGGGGTCGGCAGCCCCGCGCCGAACAGGCGGCAGAAGCCTCGCGCTGCCGCTGCGGCGCGCAACATTCATCGTGATTTCACGGCTCGGTGGCAGCAGCGACCGGTTGCAGTGCGTCGTCGGGGATCATCGCCTCGCGGACCTTCTCGAAAGGCGCGGCGATCTGGCTGCCGGCAGTTAATTCCCAAAGCGTTGTTCCGGCTTGCCGCATTGCCAACCCGGCGACAATCCATGCCTGCATCCAGCCGGTCTCCGTACACCAAGCGCCCCAGCCGCTATCGCCGTTGGCGCCGCCATACTCCCACCGCCGGAAGTCGAAGCCCCGAAGCCAGGCGCCGTCCAGATCGGGATGGGCCTCGGACCGCGTCTGAACGCGGACCAGGAACTGGGCCAGCCGATCGGCCGCCCGGGCGAGCTTTTCGTCGCTGGTGGCGGCCGCCGCCTCGCCCAAACCGAGCAGGGCGAAGTTCGACACGTAAAGCATGTCGGCCACCGGGTCGCCGTTTTGTTGAATCAGCGACGTCTCGCACGTGCCGTACTCGGCGTTGGACTTCAGCGCCCAGGCGATTTGCTCCTGGATCGCACCGCACGCATCCTGATGGGCAAGCAGGTCGTCGCACAGCCGACGCAGCCACGCTCGATATTCCGGCTTGTCTTCCACGCGAATCAGCCACGCCAGCGGCAGCAGCATCCGCGCCCGTTCCAACTGTTGCTGGCCCAGGGTCCACTGCCAGTCGTGGGGATAAGCCTGCATCGTCAGCCGGATGCCCGACCGGGCCCGCTCCAACAGCGGCCGGTAGTTCGTCTTGTCGTAGAGCCAGAGGTAGCACGCCCACAGCCAGCTCTCGTAGTGGACCCGCAGGTTGACCAGCCGTCGCCGGGCGTGGCTTTGCCAACCGAGGCGCTCCAAACCGGGCTCATCCAGGCGGCAGCCGCGGAAACCCAAGGCCCCGCTGGTGCGGAAGTTGGCCAGCACGCACTTCAGCATGGGCTCGTCCCAACGATCGCTCTTGAGCACGGCCGCCGCGGCCATGGTTGCCAGGATCACCCGGGCGTTGTCATCGCCGTAATAGATGCCGCTGCCCCGAGGGCCGGTATACCAGCCGATCAGCCCAAAGGACGGGCTGGCCGGATCGGCCCGAGGACCCTGCTGGAGGTCGGAATCGAAGTAGACGAAGTCCATCAGGTTGGCCGCGATTTTCGCGCTACGCGGGTCATCATCGACCTGGCCCTGCATCGCCAGCGCCATGGCCGACTCACTATTGCAGTCGGACCGCAGCATCCAACGAACCGGCTGGCTTCCGTCGACGCGGATGATTGAGCTGTGGCCCTCCAGCATTCCCTGCCGGCCGTCGCCGATCGGCCAGTCGGCCGGCGGTGCCGCCGCGGTCATGCCGGCGTTGACGTCCTGCTTGGGATCCTGCCAACGACGCACCTCGTCCGCCCACGAGGCGTGGACCAGCAGCCGTGCCCGCCGATACCACTGGGCTCCGCGACGCACCGCCTGAAGCTCCGCGTCGGCGGGAAGCGGCTCGCCGCGAAGGTAGGACGGCCGAACGGTCGGCGTCCATTGCAGTTCGATCGGGGGCTGGCCCGGCCGCAACCAACCCAACACCATTCGCCACACCCCACGCCATGCGTCGCGAGGGGCATAGCGGGCGGTGACGAACTGGCTCAGTTTCGTCGTGGCCACCAGCAGGTTGCCCTGTGCATGTTCAAACAGGAGGGGATACACGGGGATGTCTTCCAGACCGAAAACCGCCGTGTCGTAACCGGCCACTCGGGCTACTACGAGGTGTGGCGAGGCGGCTTCCAGCGGCACGAAGTGGCAATCGTGGATCGCCAGGATACGCAATTTCTCCAGCGAGGGACCGAACGCATCGGAGGCCACCACGGCTCGCTCCCAGCGCGTGGGACGAGGGGCCTCGACGGTCATCTCCGGCAGCCAACCGGGGTACTCCACGTAGAGCCGCAACTTCTTCTTCGCCGCCAGATCGAGCACAGACGGCCCCAACTCCGTGGTCTTCCGCGGGTACCCGTCGGCCAAGATCAGCACGCCCGCCCCGTGAGGCGCGGCCTGAACGGCCTCCACGGCGGTGTCATAACGGGGCTGCTGCCCCTGGCACGCCGTAACAACGCGATAGAGGTCGTTGTCCGCCGAGCATCGGAATACGAGCCCCGCCCTACTCTCCGCCGCCGGCAATGGCGACACGGCCGGCAAACACGCCAACAACGCGACCAGTGCCGGCAGCCAGTAGCCGGAGACGGGTTGGATTCTCATGGGTTGCTCCCGGTAGGCAACTCGCAGGAAATAGAGTACCCGGCGCTCGGCGCAGGTCTCCTGACCTCGCCGAACGCCGCCGCCTCGCTACTTTTCGATTTCTCCCCCAGGCGCCAGGGCAAACGACGTGAAGACCGGGTAGTTGCAGGCGCAGCCGTGAGCGAAATCGGGCGCGTTGAGAAGCCCGTCCGCCGGAATCAGCCCGTTCGTGCAGCCGGTGCGGATGCCGCGGAAGTAGGTCCGATCGCCCGAGTCCAGGTCCAAAACCGAGGCGTTCGCGTTGCGGATGGTGAGCAGATGCTCGGCCCCCAAGACTCGCGTGCAGCCGCGCCGCGAGCTGCCGAAAAGCTGCCCGGCGAGGGGCTTGCCGGTGCGGATGTCGATCCTCTGGCCCTGCTGGGTCACCAGGCCGTCGCGGTGCAGGATCGGCTGGTCGGCGCCGGCGATCTGCTTTTTGCCCCACAGCAACGTGCCGTCTTTTCCGTCGAAGGCGCTCACGGATCCGCAGGCAACGATCAGCACGTCGTCGTTTTCGGAAAACGCGGCGCTGGGCGCCGGATGCTCTCCCGGGACGAACTCGAACGCCTCCTGCCAAACGACGGTTCCGTCGTCGGCGGCCAGCGCGGTGACCGTGCCGCTGGGCTGGGTCACCTTGCCCCGCCGGTCGGGCAGCGCCACGTCGGCGCAATAGACCCGGCCGCCGCCGGCCACCACGACCAGCCGATTCCCCTGCCGGCGATGGGTCCAGAGCACCCGGCCGTCGTGGCGGTCGACGCAGGCGACCCCGCCGCTGGTGGTGCCGATCAGCCGGTCGCCGTCGATCCGCAGGTTGTGCCAGCGGGGGCCGACCTCGGCGGGGCAGGCGATCTGGGAAACGTTCTTGCCCGAGGCCGGATCAAGGTTGACGACGGTGGTCCCGGCCGCCACGTACACCCCGTCGTGGAGGGCCACGTAGGGGACGTTTCGCCGCTTGGCGCCCGGCTCGACACCGGGAAGATCGACCGACCAAAGCCGCCGGCCGGTGTAGATATCCATCGCGTGCAGCTTGGGAAACACCTGGAAAAACATCCGCCCGCCGGCCACCAGCGGCGTGGGCGGGCGGCTGTGGGTAAAGTCCCAAGGGGGAAACACCATGTCGATCGCCCCCCCGAACCAGAGAACTTCGAGCGGGCCTTTTACACCAAGATCGTGCGAAACGAGACTGTCGGCGGCGTCGCCGTTTTCATGGGTCCAATCGGCGGCGCCGGCCGGGCCGCCGGTACGGCGCAAAATCGCCAGCTCGCCCGAGGTCTCTGCGTCGGCGCCCAACAAGCGGAGCCCACGCACCACGTCGGCCAGACGTTGGCGCCGCTGGCCCTCCGGCAGGTACAAGCAGGCAGCCCCGCCATAGGGCCGCAGCCGCTGAAAGCCCCAAGCCACGGCCGCCTCGGGCGTGGTCGACCCCAGCGCGGCGGCGGGGTCCTCCGAGACGATCAGGTCGGCCAGGTAGGGCGGCAGCGGAAACGCGGCCGGATCGCCCGCCAACACGGCGACTCGCCAGCCGTAAAGGCCCATCTCGCTCAACCGTTGCCGTAGGTGGTCGACCTTTGCCTGGTCGGAGTCGATGGCCAACACGGCAAGGTCCGACTGCCGAGCCAACTCGACGGCCAACTCGCCCGTCTCCAGACCCAGCACCAGGGCGTGGCCCTGCCGGGCACCGGTGGCCGCGAGGATTTGTTTGGCCAGGCCGGCCCAGCGGGGGGACGATTTGCCGGCGGCGGCCAGGTCGCTGCCGGCGGGCGGGTAGACCTCCGGCTGGACCGGCTTCTGGCCGAAGGCGTAGAGGCTGCCCTGGCGGGTCACCACGAACAACCGCCCGGCGGCGGCCAGCATCGCCGAGGGCGTGCCGTCGATCCGGGTCTGCCAGGCGACCTTGGGCGAGTCGCCGGTCGGGTCGATCGCCGCCACGGTGCCTTCACCGCCGGCGTAGAGCCGCGAGCCGGCCTTGATGTGGACGTCCAACGGGCTGGAAAGGGTCCAGAGCGAGGGGAACTTCGCTTCCTTCCAGGTCCGCTTGGCCGAGTCGGTCCATTCGCTGATCTGCGGTTCCTTGCTCAGGTCCCAGGCGACGATCCGCTGGTAGCCGACACCGGCCGGTCGATAGCCCTGCTGCCGGTTGATCGGCTGGGAGAAGTAGGCCGCCTCGGCGGTCAGCACCGGCCGGCGAAACGAGCCCAGTTCCTTGGCGTTGGCCGGAGCGATCTGGATTCGCCGGCGCCCGGGCGTCTGGTAGAGGTCGCCGCTTTGGAAGAAGTATTGGTCCGTGCCGCTGACGTACCAACAGCCCTTCTGCAGGTTGTCGCGGCCGCCCCAGCCGGTGATATAGGGCTCCATGCGGCCGGTCTTCGGATCGAGCACGCCCGGCAACGCCCGGCCGCTGGGGACGAACAGCTTGCCGCCGATCAGCGCCAGGTAGCCTTGGGGTGAAAGCCCGCTGTCCTGCCGCATACTGTGATCGGTCAAGGCCAGCTTGACGTCGCCGATCGTGTCGTTCCTCCAAATGGCTTCGCCCGAGGCCGCGTCCACCGCGCAGACGAACACGCCCTCGAACGGCCACACCCCGGCGGCGAAGTAGACCACGCCGTCGGCCAGCACCGGCCCACCGCGTGCGGGCCAGAGCGAGATCAGCCGCCCGTTGCCCAGCACCTTGCGATCCTGCCGGTTGGCGGGCAGACCGCGAAATTTCCATTTCAGGCGGCCGTCCGCCGCGGCCACGCAATACAGATAGCCGTCGTCGGAAACAAAGTAGACGCACCCCTGGCCCACCACCGGCGCCAGCCGCACCGGCCCGCCGGTGACGACTCGCCAGCGCTGCCGGCCCGAGGCCGCGTCGTAGGCCGTGAGGCTGTCGGTGACCATCGAGGGCACCAACAGCATTCCCCCGGCGGCCACCGGCTGGTAGGAAGCGTCGAACGAGAGGCGGGGATACTTGGGCCAGGCCGGCCGCGGCGCCGGCAAGTGCCGCACCCACTGAAGATGCAACTCGGCCGGCAACTCTTCCGGCGAGGCGGCCGTGCGACCGGCGTCGTAGCGCCACTGGGGCCAGTCGGCCGCCGCCGCCGTGCCGGCCACCGTAAGCAATCCGAACAGCCCCGCAAGCAGCAGGCTGGTCCGGCCGGGCGGAAGTCGATGGAGAATCGCGGTTGGGCGGCGGAGCATGAGTAGTCCTTTCCTGACGGGATCAGCGGATAGACGACCGCCCCGGGGCGACGAGGCCTTGGCCCATCGCACCGAGTGCCCGCCAATATACCGAGCCCCCGCCGGCGGAACAAACGGCTCAGGCCGCGGGGGCACGGCGGGTGCGACCCCAAGCTGGAGTTTGGGACCGAGGCATGGCTGGAACTTTCCCCCCCTGGTCCGGTGCCGGGGGGGAGTAGGGAAGCTGTTTTTTGGCCGCCTCGCAGCCGCCGGCGGCTCGGCCGAAGCCTCGCCCTTGCGGTACGTGGGTCGCCCCCTTCGCCGAGCAGGCCAAAGCCGCGTCCTGCGGGCGTGGTCGATGAGACGCATATCGTCCAGGCATCTTGTTCGATGCTCACTTCAATGCCGCGTGGCACCGTGGGCATCCTTGAGCGTCCTTCCGAATCCTCATGTGTCTGGGCTTGAAGTTCCCCGTTCCGCAACGCCACAGACTGCCGCCGCAGTAAGGGCAGGTGACAGCGCGCTTGCAGTAGAAGTGCGTCAGCAGTTCCATCACCAGGAAGGGGCCGCCGAAGAAGATGGCGGCCATGCCGCCGTCACTCAGCGAATCACCAAACACCGCAAATCCAACAAAGAGGATGAGCACGAAGGAGAGCATCGTCAGCAGCGACCGCACTTGGGCAACGCGTTGAAGGTTACGCAGCAGCCCCTCTCTTGGAATCACCTTTTCATTCATCTTGGCATCCAACGACCAAGCTAACCGGGCCGGGAGTGGACGTTGATGAGCGAGGCGAAGGCGCGATGTTGTTCCGCGTCCGGTTCAGCGTTTTGTCAGGAATCGCCAATGTCACTCACCACGCACCAGACACCGTTGTTCTCCTTAACCATGGTAAGCCTGCCGTCCATTTCGATGTAGTTCTCATGGTCCTTCCATATGAGTTCATGCCAGACGCCGTCAATATGTACCGATAACTTCCTGCCCGGACCGAATCTCACATCATATATGCCATCCATATTATTGTCGTCCAGGGAAAATGAAGCGTCGCTAATGCCTGTCTTGTATGTGAATGCATCAAAAGTGCCGTCCGAGTCCTTATCGGCCACACGGATGTAGCGATACTTCGAGTCACAGACGCTGAATGCGTCAGGTTTTCCGTCCCGGTTCTCGTCCTCTATCGTGACCCCGGGAAGTCCTTTCGAGCCGGAGGGATAGACCACGGCGGCAGCGTTACCCTTCTGTGCGGGAGTGAACACCAGAAAGGAACCCAATCTGCGCCCATAAGCTCGTTGCATCCACGGTACTCCTTGGCGTTCCGATGCCCCCCACCGTTGCGAGTAATCGCGTGGCCGTGTGCGGATATACGCCGCCGTGGACGACACCAGCCAGGATACGACCAAGCCCGCAACGAACCATGTGAGTCGTTGTTTCATTTT
>CAYZWG010000014.1:7955-19785 GCA_964481605.1 uncultured Planctomycetaceae bacterium | reverse complement strand
CCAGCCAGGATACGACCAAGCCCGCAACGAACCATGTGAGTCGTTGTTTCATTTTGATGCCTAACTCGACAGCGCCATTTAGCAGAGGTCAAAGAACTGCGATGGCCCAGGACTGGCGGACTCCGGGCGGGGCTTGCTTTACGCCGCCACGGCCGGTTCGCTGCCTGCTCCGCTCGGGCTTGGGACCGAGGCATGGCTGGACCTTCCCCCCCTGGTTCCCAAGCCTCTGCTTACCCTTGGTTCCCAAGCCTCTGCTTACCCCTGGTTCCCAAGCTCCGGCTTGGGAACCCACCGACGCGGTTCGGCGCGGGTCTCCGGTTCGGCGCGGGTCTCCCGACCCCGCCTGCGGGTCGATATTGGGTCAGTCCGACTCTATTGAGTTCGCATAGAGCTTCAAGAGGCCACACTTCGTACAGCGCAAGGCCCGTACGGGTATCAGTTGCGAGCGATCATACTTGACTCCGGGTCCATATTTGAGGAAGTCGAGTATTGTCTTGTCATCCGGTTCGCCACGATGCCAAGACGATCTGAACGCGGTGGCCATTGATAGATCGGGAATGAACCCGATTTCCATTTCGGCCCCGCAATCCGCACATTCTTGGCCGAGGTCCATGAGATGTGGCTCCTTATCAACTGGGGAAAACACCGAGTTGCACCACGGGTTGCCTTGCCACAGAACGGATCGGTTGACCAGCGGCGCGAACAACTCTTCCATCAGCACCGGCACGACTAGCCGTGCCGTCCAACGTCTGCTTGGGGCCTGCGCTACTTTCGCCCCTGCCAGTATCCAGGTCGACGTTTAGCGTGAGCGATGGCAACGACGACCAACCTATCGCGTTCGTTACGGAAGACGATGCGAAAAGGGAATCGCTTAAGCGCGCAGTAGGCACAGCCGCCATGCGTTCGTGGGAAGCGGCCGGGGTCCTCAAGAATGATGGCGAGTGCGTCGTCCACGGCGGAAGCAAATCCAATGGCAGCGCCGGCGCTTCGTCCCGCATACCAGTCAAACGACTCGTCGAAATCGCTGCGGGCGCCGGCGAGATACTCAATCGGCTTTGCCATGACCTCGTCGCGCTAACGCCTCGTCTCGGATTTCGGGCCAAGGTATCGTTGGAGCAGTCCCCGCGTCCAGTTCGGCGACACGACGTTCGATCTCCCGTGCCCAATCATCCGAAAAGGGAGCGTTGCGGTCAGGCGGCACGGATTCCCACAGGGCGTCGATCAACCGAAGCCGATCTTCGTCGGGCAACCGCCGCGCTGCCGAAAGGACGGAATCGAAATCACTCATTGTCTCGGCCTCGCTTGAATTGCCGCAACCCAGCGCCAACCGCAGAACCCTCCCCCCGGAGGCGCCTGAACGCACGTAAGCCTAACGTGCAGCGAAACTTAGAGAAATGCCGAAGAGAGGACTCGAACCTCCACGGGGTTTACCCCCACCAGGTCCTGAACCTGGCGCGTCTGCCAATTCCGCCACTTCGGCCGGCTCCTTACTTGTAGAACACCGGCGGGAACTTTTCAAGACCACCACCGCCCGCGGGGGGCCGCGATCGAGGGCGCGGGGCCTCCTACCGAGCCACACGGCCGGGTGGTATGCTGAGGTCATGGCTCGGCCACTCGCGCGGGCCGGATGCGTTGCGGAAGACGACCAAAAAATGCCCAGCCCGAAAAAAGCACGCCGTTTCGCCGTGGAGGTCGTCCGGCGGCTGCGCCGCGACGGGTTCGAGGCCTACTGGGCCGGCGGATGTGTGCGGGACGAACTGCTGGGACTGCTGCCCAAGGACTATGACGTGGCCACCGACGCCACGCCGGCCGCCGTGCGGAAGCTGTTTGGGCATCGGCGCACGCTGGCGCTGGGGGCCGCGTTTGGGGTGATTACCGTGCTGGGCCCCAAGGGAAGCGGCCAGGTCGAGGTGGCCACGTTCCGTTGCGACGCCGCCTACAGCGACGGCCGGCATCCCGACAGCGTGCGGTTCAGCACGGCCGAAGAGGACGCCTCGCGGCGAGATTTCACCGTCAACGGCCTCTTCTACGACCCCCTCGACGATCGCCTGATCGACTTCGTGGGCGGCCGCCGGGACCTCCGCCGGCGGCAGGTCCGGGCCATCGGCGATCCCCGCCGCCGCATTGCCGAGGACAAGCTGCGGATGCTCCGGGCCGTTCGCTTTTCCACCAAGCTCGATTTTCAGATCGAGCGGCAGACGCGCCAGGCAATCGGCGAGATGGCCTCGCAGATCAATGCCGTCAGCCCGGAACGAATCTCCGCCGAGTTGCACCAGATTTTCGAGCACCCCCGCCGGGCCCACGGTCTGCGGCTGTTGATTGAGACGGGGCTGGCGGCGGCCGTGCTGCCCGAGGTCGTGGGAAGCAAAGAGACGCCGGCGGGCCGGCTGGGCACGGTGATCGAGGTGATCGGCCGCCTGCCCGCGGGGGCAAGCTTCTCACTGGTTTTCGCCGCCTTGTCGGCGGGCACGTTGGACCGGTCGGCCGCGGAAGACGTCGGTCGCCGGCTGCGGTTTGCCAACCGCGAAATCGACCGCATCGGCTGGCTGCTCGAGTACCACGACGCGCTGGACCGTGCCGCCGAAAAACCCTGGTCCAAGGTGCAGCCGGTGCTCGTGGCCCCCGGGGCAAGCGAGCTGCTGGCGTGGATGGACGCCCGGCGGGCGGTCCAGGGAAGCGGCGGGGACGACGTGGCGTGGTGCCGCCACAAGCTCTTGCTGCCGGCGGACGAGCTTAGCCCGCCGCCGCTGTTGACCGGCGACGACCTGATCCGGCACGGCGTGCGGCAAGGCCCGCTCTATCGTGTCCTCCTGGAGACGGTGCGCGAGGCGCAATTGGAAGGTCGGGTCAGCGGCAAGGAGGAGGCCCTGGCCCTGGTGGATCAATGGATCGACGAGACCGGCGACAGCTCGTCGCCCGGCTGAGCCACGGCCGACGGCGACGACCGGTCGCGAGGGAAGGACCACGATGGACAAGAAGACCAAGAAAAAGCTGCATACCCTCAATCAACGGCTGCAAAAGTTGCGGCAGCAGCTTGCCGGGGCCCGGCAGCAGGCGGACGACCCGAGCGAACTCGAATCGCTGGAAAAGCAGGTGGCCGCCACGGAGGCCGAGATCGCCAAGCTCAAGTCGTCGTAGCGCCGGCCGAGGAACCCGTGCGGTGCCGCCCGCCGGCTCGGGGCGGGGGATTGCGACTTGGAGACCACCCCCCAGCGGCACCTTCCACGGTTGGCCCACGGCGACCCCGGGCCGGCCGCTACGAGCCCGTCTCGTAGAGAACCATCACCAGCACGTCCGAGGGGGGAAAGCCGCCCTGACTGAGTGAGGCACCCTGCTTGATGCTTTGCGGAGCGATGTTCCCGCTGATCGAAACCACGCGGGCGCCACTCTCACGGATCCAGGCGTTGATTTCTTGTTCCATCGAGGTGACGTCGCTTTCGATGCCTTTGAAGAGCTTGACCTGCCTCATCGCCGGTCCTTTTTGTAAATGGGGCACTCCCGGGCCGGGGTCCTGGAATCAGGGATTCTGCTCGTCGAGGGCCTGCAATCTGCTCAACTCGCGGTCCAGCGCCGCCGCGGCCTGCTCCTGTCCGTTCTGCCGGAACCGCTCGCTTGCCCGCTGGTACATCTGGACGCAATAGGCGCTGGGTTTTTTTCCGCGCGTCCGCGGCACCAGCGGCAGGAACCGCTGATAGAAGGCCAGAAGCTGCTCCTGGGCATCCTTGGTTTGGTCGCAGATTTGTTCGAGCTTGTCAAGCATGGCGGGCACGAAGCGGCCCTCGTCGGGAAAGGCGAGAATCGACGCCGCCAGCCCTTGGATCGCCTCGGCACGCCGATCGTCTTCCAGCAGATACTCCGTGTAGCGGAGCCGGGCACTGCAGGAGAGATCGGGCCGGTGGGCCTGCTCGTAGAGCGCGATCAGCCGGGCGTACAGCCGCTGGCGGTGTTGGGGCAGGTCCTGGAAGGCGATCAGGTCGTCGAAGATTTCCCAGGTGAAATCGGGAAAGGCGGCGAACGTGCGAAACAGGCCGTCGAGAATCCCCATCATCATCTTCGACTGGGCCTTGGTGATCTTGCCCTCCCGCGACATCGCCGCCACCGTTCGCCAGGCCTGCTCGTTGCCGGGGCAAAGCTGGATCACGCGGTTCAAAAAACCCAGCCGGGCGGTCACGTCCAGCGATCTCGCCCGGCAAAGCAGCGGATAAAGCTTCATCACGTGGTCGGACTGGCGCTTGGCCAGGGGGTTCATCCCCACGGCGTGAAGCCGCAGCTCAAGCTGCCGGTCGGTGATCGGCTGGCCCGACCGCGGATCGCGCAAATGGCCCACGTAGTAGTGATCGCCCCGGTAGCGCCCGTGCGACGGAAGCGAAAAACCGATCCCCGTCTTGCTCACGCTGGTCAATTCCACCCACATCACCCAGGCGTGATGCTCACCGTAGCGCGACTCGCCGCCGACGAAGACCGCCGGTACACCCAGGCTCTTGCCCACCCGCGAGGCAAAATCGGCCTGCATCGCGCACACCCCGCCGTACGTCCGCAGGTTGGCGAGCGTATACTGCTCGCCCGCCATGCGGCAGACTTCGCTCCCCGTGGCCAGCATCTGGGTGTCGTAGGGGACGTCGCCGTAGCACTTGCCGATCATCGCCCGCCGGGGAAGATAGTTCTTTAAGGCCCATTGCCGTTCGGCCAGCGGGGTGCGGTGGTCGACCACGTGGACGAGAAATTCCCAGGGCAGGAACCGCCCGCGGCCCTGCATGAATTGCTCCGCCTGGACCAGGTAGCGAAAATTGTCGATCGCTCCGGCCAGTTCCGAGGGCATCACGCTCTTGGTCCGCCGCTGGTGGCCGGCGTAGTCGTAGATCGCGTCCTGGTCGTCCCAGGTAACGGCCACGGCAATGGCCAGGTTGGCGTAGGGAACGATCTTCTGGGGAAACTCCTTCCAGATGGTGCGAAACAAGCCCAACGCGCCGGCCACGTTGTCGTGCTCCGGATCGATCGCCGTGTAAAACTCCTCCTTGATGTCGGCGTGCTCGTCGAGCCAGCCGCCCAGGCTCTCCGCGTCCTCGCCGAAAGCCGCTCGAATCTCGGCTTCGTGCCGCCCGGCAAAACGCTCGGCAAAGATCTTTCGCAGGGTCTTGTATTCGGCCGGGTGGAGCAGCCGGTGCTTGTCGAACAACTCCAGGGCGATTTGCCGGCCGTGCTCGTCGGGCGCGGTGCCCGGCTTCTCGGCGGCCGGCTTGTCGTCGTCGGCCGTCGGGGAAGGCGGTTTCTCGGGCTGGGGCATTATTGGGGCCGGGCCGGTTTGGGAGACGGCCTTTTCCGCCGGCCGCGGGCTGGGGGGCGCCTCGGGCTGAACGATTCGCACGGTGAAACTCGTTTCGCCCCGCAGGCCGCCGGCGCCAACCTCGCCCACCTGCACCGCGATCCGGTAGGCCTCGCCCGGCGAAGCCTTCCCCGTCTCGAAACGAAGTTCGCCCGATCTGGGGTCGATCACGGCACCCGGGGGCGCGCCCTCCGGCAGCCGGAATCCGAGCCGCTGGGCCGGCAAATCGGCGTCGTGGGCGTGGACCTTCACCACCAGCGTCTCGCCCGCAGCGCAGCTCACGTCCCCGATCGGTTCGATCGACGGCGGCTGGTCGACCTCGCCAACGAAGATTCGTAGCGGCGTCGCCCCCGGCGGCGAGTTCCGGCCCTCCAACTCGGCCCGAACGGTCATTTCGTACCACCCCGGGCCTTGGGCTTCGGTCGGCTGCCAGGTGAACACGCCGGTGCGGGGATCGATCGCGGCTCCCGGCGGCGCATCCCGCAACGAGTATCGCACCTGGCCGCGGCGAGCCTTTGCCACATCGCCGGAAATCTGGATTCGCAGCACCGTCAATTCGTCGATCTGCTGATCGTCGATGGGCCGCAGCAAGATCGGCGCCCGCGACGCCAGTTGCGTCCTCCAAAAGAAAAACGCCACCCCGGCGGCCACGACCAGCAACAAGATCGAGGCCAGCAAGGGCGACTTGCTGGATTGCCGGCGACGGGTCGAGCGGCGCGGACCGTCCCGGGCCCGCTGGGCAAGCTGCGAAAAATCAAACCCGCCGTCCTCTTCCGGTTGCATGGAGTGCCCCGCCTGGAGAAATCGTGCTTGTCTGGCGCCGCGGCGCACCAACCCACCGGCAATGCGGAAAGGCGTGCCGCCGCGTACGCTCATTGTATACGTTCTCCGGCGCCGGGCAGAGCAAAACGGGGAGGAACGTCCCTGACCGTCACGGATGTTGAGGAGGGCCAGCCGTAGGGCCGGCTGTGCCGGCCGGTTGCCGAGTTCGCAGCGCGGGTGGCCCCGATAACTTTGCTATCGGGGTGCCGGAGGTACAAGAGGCGAGGAATGCGGCGTGCCGGACTGCCGGGGCAGGCGTCGGCGGGACCAGGAGACCCGCGCCGAACAGGTGCGTCTTGCGGCTACGCCGCCTGAGATAGGCGAGCTATCGGGGCCACCCGCGAGTTCGCAGCGCCAGCCACGTTTCGGCCGGCACAGCCGGCCCTGCGGGGCTTGGCCGGAGACCGAGCTTCCCTGGAATCCAGGGGGCCGCTGGTCGAGTGACTCGCCGGCAGCGTGACATCGAAACGACTTTTTGTGTGACGTCACAATGACGTCATGCGGCCGCAAGTGGGGTCCTGCCACTGATCTGTGAATTATTCTAAGTCATTTTGTAAATAGACGTTACGACATTTGGCCTGTTGTCTGGCACGACTTCTGCTCTATTGCTGTCAACAGCGATGAGGCTCACGACTCGACACCGGCCGCGTAAGGCTATCGATTCGGAGAGCACACCGGGGCCGGAATTCCGAGAGGAGGCAAACTGGAATTTTCACCGGATTCGGAACGCCTCTCTACGAAAGGGTAATACGATGAAACGATTACTGATTGGTCTGGCACTGCCGGTCGTCGCGTTGTTCTTCGCCTCGGCCGCGTGGGCCGATTCGCCCACTCACCTGGCCACCGACCATGGCAGCGGCGAGATCACACTCGTCCGCCATCACGGCGGCCATCACGGCGGCCACCACGGCGGCTACGACGGCGACCATCACGGTGGCTATTACGGCGACTACCACGGGTATTACGGCGGCCCCCGCTACGGTTATGGCGGATGCTATCGGCGTCCGGCGGTAGTCGTTCCCTACTACGTTCCCTATCGCGGGTATTCTTCCTACGGTGGGTACGGCCGACCCTACTACGGATATCCCGGCTATGGGTATTCGAGCCGCTACCAGTTGTACTACAGTCGGCCGGGCATCTCGTTTTCGTTTGGTTTCTGAGTGTCACCAATCGCCTTCGGCGGTGCGTCCGGCATCGAGCGGCACCCGGCGTGCCACTTTCCGGCCACCGCCGCGGGGGGGCCGCTTGCCCACAACCAAGCCTTACCGGACGCGAAAGCGCCCAAGCGAGAAAGCGATGAAGCGACGAATGATCTCGGTCGCCGTGGCGGGGCTGCTGGGCTTGGGTGCCTGGATGGGCACGACGGGGCAAGCCGGCGCGTCGACCTACGGCTACGGCCAATACGGCTACGGCTACCGCGGCGGTTCCATCGGCCCCGGCGGCTACTGGAGGGCCCCGCACCCAAGCGTCTACCGCGGCTACTATCGTGGCTACTACCACGGCTACCACGGCAGCTATTACGGTGGCTACCACGGCCACTCCTCGATCTATCGGGGCTACTCGCCGCGGTCGTTCGATTACGGCCGCCACGGCCGCCATGACTCCTATCGGCGGTGGTAGAACGGTGCCCTCGCACGCCGCACGCCCGAGGCACTGGGCGGCCGGCGGCCCGGCTGTTAAGCTGGCTCTTTGGGACGAGGCAAGCTGGACCACCACCGCCGCGATGGTTCGGGGACCATCGAGGTGGTTGCCCGCCGCGCGAACTGAGCCATGCCGCCGATCGAAGCCCGATTTCCCACCACCGACGGACTGCTGCTGCACGAGGCCCGCTGGTTGCCGCCCGGGCCGGCCCGGGCGGCCCTGCTGGTGGTCCACGGAATCAACGAGCACAGCGGCCGCTACGCCGAGATGGCCCTGGAACTCAACCAGCGGGGGGTGGCCGTCTGGGGGTTCGATCTGCGAGGGCACGGCCGGTCGGAGGGCGGCCGCGTGTGGGTTCGATCGTTCGACCAGTACGTGGACGATCTGGCGGCGTTTCTGGACCACGTTCGCTCGGCCCAGCCGGAGCGGCCGGTCTTCCTGTTGGGGCACAGCCTGGGCGGAATGATTGCCCTGTGGCTGGCCGCCACGCGTTCGTGCCGGGTCGCGGGCCTGATCGTCAGCGCCCCGCCGGTGCGGCTGGCCGACGGGCTTTTCCCTCTGCTGCGCCATGTGGTGATGTTCGGCAGCCGGTGGTTTCCGCGGCTGCGGCTGGCCAGGTTGGGCTGCTCGATGATGTCGCGCGACCCCCGGGTGATCGAGCAGTTCAAACGCGATCCGCTGGTCTTCCACGGACGCATCCCCACCCGCACCGGAGGGGAGATTCTCCGCGTGGGGCGAGAGTTGCCGGCGGTCGTGTCGCGGGTGGCATTGCCGCTGTTGGTCTTGCAGGGCACGGCGGACGCCGTGGTCGATCCGCAGGGGAGCCGGTGGCTGTATGAAGAAGCCGGCTCGCCCGACAAAACGCTGCGGCTCTACCCGGGTCTCTACCACGACCTCTCCCACGAGCCGGAAAAAAGGCGGGTCCTGGAAGACGTGGCCCAGTGGATCGCGACCAGAAGCAGCCCGCCGGGCTAGCGTTTCGCGCTGTGCGGGATGCCGTGGGTAGGTGTGGCTTTGCCACAAGAGGTCGTCGTGGGTAGCACCGGTTCTTGAACCGGTGTGGCTCTGCCACAAGAGGTCGTCGTGGGGTAGCACCGTAGGCCGGATCGCGATCCGGCACCGTGGCCCCGGCTCCCACGCAGGATATTGTCCCGGCGGCGCCGGATCACGATCCGGCCTACACGCTTCACCCATCGAGTGGGAACACCGCCTGAGCGTCGCCACCCGCTCCCCTGACCTCCTGCCGGCTGCGCCGGGTGCAGGTTCAAGAACCGGGCCACGGGTGCCAGCGTTGCCCTTCCTTTTTCGCCGCCGGCCCACTCTACTGGCAGCCATGGAACTGCACGGTAGGCGAGTCACGGTGCAAGGGCTGGGGCATTTCGGCGGGGGGGCGGCGGTCACCCGCTGGCTCGTCGGCCAGGGCGCCAAGGTCACCGTCACCGACCTGGCCGACCAGCGGACGCTGCGGGCGTCGCTGGCGGGGCTGCGAGACGTGCCGGTCGAACGGTTCCACCTGGGCGGTCACCGGGAGGACGATTTCCGCCGGGCCGACCTGGTGGTGGTCAACCCGGCCGTGCCGCCACGCGATCCGCTGTTGGCGGCGGCCCGGGAGGCCGGCGTGCCGGTGACCTCTGAAATCGATCTCTTCCTGGACCGCTGCCGAGCCAGCGTGATCGGCGTGACCGGCACCAACGGCAAGTCGACGACCGCCGCCATGACGGCTTCCATCTTGCGCGCCTCGGGGGGACGGTGCTTTCTGGGCGGGAACATCGGCCGGAGCCTGCTGGAGCGAGTCGACGAGATCGCACCGGGCGACCGGGTGGTTTTGGAGTTGAGCAGCTTTCAGCTTCATCACCTGGGAGCGGAGGTGCGGATGCCCCGGGTGGCCGTGGTGACCAACTTTGCCGCGAATCACCTCCACTGGCACGGCAGCCTGGAGGAGTATCGCCGGGCGAAGCAGCGGATCGTCACCGCGGGGCGGCCGGGCGACGTGCTGGTGCTGGGCGGGACGAGCCCCGAGCCGGCCGGCTGGGCCGCCTTGGCCGGGGGTCGAGTGGTGGAGCCGGTTTCGCCCGAATGGCTCCCCTCGCTTGCCGTGCCGGGCGAGCACAACCGGGCCAACGCCGCGTTGGCGGCCGCCGCGGCGATTGCCGCCGGCTGCGACGTGGAAGCGGTAAGGCGGGGGCTGAAGCGTTTCCGGCCGCTGGCCCATCGCCTCCAACCGGTAGCCGCCAGGGCCGGGCGCCGCATCTATGACGATTCGGCCTCCACCACGCCCGAGTCGACCATGGCCGCCTTGGAAACGCTCCAGGGCAAGACGTGGCTGTTGGCCGGCGGGGCGGGCAAAGGGGCCGAATTCCAAGGCCTGGCGGGGACCATCGTGGGGCGTGCGCGGGGGGCCGTGTTTTTCGGCGCCGTGGGAGAGCGTCTGCTCGAACAAGTTCGCCAGCGGTCACCGGCGTTTCCGGCCTTGGTGGTGGATACGTTGGCCCAGGCGTTGGCCTCGTGCTGGCAGCGATCGAAACCGGGCGAGAACGTGCTGCTGTCGCCCGGTTGTTCGAGCCACGACCAGTTTCAAAACTATCGGCATCGCGGGGAAGTGTTTTGCGGGCTGGCCCGCGGGCTGAGTCTGTAGGCCAAACTCGACCTTTCGGTAGCCTGTAGGCCGGGTCGCGACCCGGCGTGGTAGAACGACCGTTCGGGGGTGGCCCTGATAGCTCGCCTATCTCAGGCGGCGTAGCCGCAAGAGGCATGGGCGAGAATGTGCCACCTGTTCGGCGCGGGGCTGCCGACCCCGCCGCGCGTGCCCCGGCAGTTCGGCGCGCCGCGATCCTCGCCTCCCGTGCCTCGCGGCACCCCGATAGCAGAGCTATCGGGGCCACCCACAGAGCTATCGGGCCACCCACGTGCAGCGATCCAGCGTGGGAACGAGCATGTGATACGACGCGTTGAACAACGGACACAAAGCGAGGAAGACGATCCGGGCACAAAAAACTATTGACAACAATGCCCTTATTCCGATAGATTGTTTTGCGTCGCGTTCGACTCTTTCGTCGAATGCGTCGTGCACCTCGGGGTTAACGGCAGTGTGGCTTCCTTGGGGGAAGCACTCACGGCGCTGGGAGCCGTTCACCCCGAGGCTTTTCTGTTTCTTGGCGCTTCAGATTCCATTTGAGGCGCACCCCATGCGCCGGTCGATGGGCCGACCTTTGTGCGCGGTCGAGGGGAGGGGAAAAGCTGTCGGCGGGTGGCCCCGATAGCTCTGCTATCGGGGTGCCGCGAGGCACGGGAGGTGAGGATTGCGGCGTGACGGAGTGCCGGGGCACACGTCGGCGGGGTCGGCAGCCCCGCGCCGAACAGGTGGCATTCTCGCCCATGCCTCTTGCGGCTGCGCCGCCTGAGATAGGCGAGCTATCAGGGCCACCCGCGCGGGCCTGCCCGGCTGACATCTCCGCCGGCTGCCGTATAATATGAGGGCTCGGCCCCGCGTGACGCGGCCGGCAAGGTTCCACGCCTGAGCCCGATCCAGGCTCTGGATCGTTGTTGTAAGTTCTTATTCTGTTGGGGGTTTCGCAACATGAAGGTGGTCCAATTCGATTCCGTGGAAGCCACGCCCGTGGAGATGCCGGGAGCCGCCGGCTGCCGCATTCGCTGCCTCATCGGCGAGCCGGACGGGGCACCGAGTTTCTCCATGCGGCAGTTTGAGGTCGCGCCCGGCGGCCATACGCCGCGACACGCCCACGCCCACGAGCATGAAGTGTTTGTGCTGGAAGGGACGGGCACGGTTGCCGAAGGCGACCGAGAGCATCCGCTCAAGGCGGGCAGCGTGGTCTTCGTGCCCGGCGGAACGGAGCACCAGTTCCTCGCGACCGGCTCCGGACCGCTGAAGTTTCTCTGCCTGATTCCCCATCCGCTTCGCGACATGTCGGGCCCCTGCGCGGCCGCCTGCGGGTGCGAGTAGAAACGAGCCACGGCAGGTTGCCCTTTGCGGATTGCGTATCATTGCGAAACCACGGATCACGCGGATCACACGGATAGCACACC
>CAYZWG010000014.1:0-7855 GCA_964481605.1 uncultured Planctomycetaceae bacterium | reverse complement strand
AAACCCGCAACGCATCGGGGCAAGCCCGGTGGGGATTCTCCTGGGTATTCACCCTCCACAAAATCCGTGACGGACAAGACTTTTCCACCGCCAACCGCCCACTGCAAACCATGTCGACCGATGCCGCCGCCGAGATCGCCGCGCTTCGCGAAACGATTCGCCACCACGACCGGAAATACTACGTGGAGGCGGCCCCCGAGATCAGCGACCTGGAGTATGACCGGCTGATCCGGCGGCTCGAGCAGCTCGAAGCTGAGCACCCCGAGCTGGTCACGCCCGAGAGCCCCACGCAGCGGATCGGCGACCAGCCGGTGGCCGGGCTGCGCCAGGTGGAGCATCGCGTGCCGATGCTCTCGATCGACAATACCTACAGCATCCAGGAATTGCGGCAGTATGCCCAACGGACGCAAAAGCTCCTGCCCGGCGAGCCGATCGAGTGGGTCGTCGAGCTGAAGATCGACGGCGTGGCGGTGTCGCTGTTGTATGAGCGTGGGCGGCTCAGCCGCGGGGTCACCCGGGGTAACGGCCGGGTGGGCGACGACATCACCCACAACGTCCGCACGGTGGGGGGCGTGCCGCTGGAGCTGGGCGGAAAAAATGTGCCGCCGGTACTGGAGGTCCGCGGCGAGATCTACATGACCAATTCGGACCTCGTGTTGTTGAACGAAGAGCAGCAGAAGCGAGGCGAGGCCCCCTTCGCCAACACGCGAAACGTCACCGCCGGCAGCATTCGGCTGCTGGACCCGCGAATCTGTGCGCGGCGGCGGCTGCGATTCTTTTGCCACGGCGTGGGCTACGCCGAGGGTCTGCGCGGACGGAGCCACATGGAGTTTCTGGAGGAACTGCGGGGCTTCGGCTTGCCGGCCACGCCTCGGGTGGCCTGTTTCGACTCGTTTGCCGCCGCGGTGGACCACTGCGAGGAGTTGATCGCGCGGCTGCACGAGTTGGACTTCGAGATCGACGGGCTGGTGCTGAAGGTGAACCGGTTCGACCAGCGTGAGCGTCTGGGGTCGACGGCCAAAAGTCCCCGCTGGCTGATCGCCTACAAGTTCGAGAAGTACGAGGCGACCACGCGGCTGGAGGCGATTCGCGTGCAGGTGGGCAAGACCGGCACGATCACGCCCGTGGCCGACCTGGAGCCGGTGGAGCTGGCCGGCACCACGGTGAGCCGGGCCAGCCTGCACAACGCCGACGAGATCGCCCGCAAGGACGTCCGCGTGGGGGACCTGGTGGTGGTGGAAAAGGCGGGGAAGATCATCCCCCACATTGTCCGCGTCCAGAAGCACGAGCGGAAGGCCCCGTTGCCCGAGTACGTCTTTCCCACGGAATGCCCCCAGTGTGGCCGTGGGCTGGTCAAGGACGAAGGCGGGGTCTACATCCGCTGTCCCAACCTCCAATGTCCGGCCCAGGTGAAAGAACGCATCCGCTACTTCGCCAGCCGCAACGCGATGGATATCGAAGGGCTGGGGGACAAGCTGGTGGATCAACTCGTGGCCGGGGGATTGGTGCAAGACTGCGGCGACCTGTATCGGCTCACGCTCGATCAACTGGTGAAGCTGGAGCGGATGGGCCGAAAATCGTCGGAAAACCTGCTGGAGGCGATCCAGGAGAGCAAGCAGCGTGGCCTCGCGCGGCTGTTGAGCGGGCTGAGCATCCGCCACGTGGGCACCCGGGTGGCCGCGGTGCTGGCCGAGAGTTTCGGCTCGATGGAGAAGCTCCGCGACGCCTCGGTGGAAGCACTGAGCGAAATCAACGAGATCGGCCCGATCATTGCCGAGAGCGTCCACGAGTTTCTCCACGGCGAGTTCGGCCGGGCGACGATCGAGGACCTCCAACAGCTTGGCGTGAAGATGGAGGCGGGCCAGGCAGCCGCGGAGACGTCCAGAGCGCTGGAAGGCAAGACGCTGGTGGTGACCGGCACGTTGACCAGATACAGCCGCGACGAGATCAAAGAGTTGATCGCCCGGCATGGCGGCCGGGCGGCGTCGAGTGTGTCGGCGAAAACGGATTATGTCGTGGCGGGCGAAAAGGCGGGCAGCAAGCTGGCCAAGGCGCAGCAGTTGGGCGTGCCGGTGCTGAGCGAGGAGCAGTTCGAGGAGCTTCTGCGAAGGTAGGGCCTTGCCCAACCTGGATTGCCGGGCTCGGGTGCCGTGTCCACGCTTGCGGTGGATCAATGCCGGGTCGCGACCCGGCCTACAGACCGTTTGGCGCTAGCGCTTTGCCGAGCCTTCCGGCTTCTTTTTGGCCACGCCCAATTCGGCCAGCTTCTTGGCCACGTCTTGGCCGTGTGTCTTGGCCTTGACCCGCTTGTCGATGGCCAGAATCCTGCCGTCGGTGCCGATATAGAAAGTCCAGCGGCGGGGAAAGGGGCGCAGGGCGTCGACCACGCCGTAGGCCCTGGCGACCTCGCCCTGGGAGTCGCTGAGGATGGGATAGTCGAGATCGAGCGACTGGGCGAACGCCTTGTTCTTTTCCGGCGGATCGCAACTCGCGGTGAAATAGGCGACGTCGAACTGCCGCAGGGCCTGGCCGTTCTCACGGAACGACTTGCACTCGGCCGTTCATCCCCCGGTAAACGCCTTGGGATACCAGGCGATCACCACGACCTTCTTCTTTCGGTAGTCGGCCAGACTGACCTGTTTGCCGTTCGTGTCGGGCAGGACGAACCGGGGCGCCTCGTCGCCCGGTTTCAACTCGGCCGCGAGGGCGGCGGTCGAGGTGATCAGCAGTCCGGCCAGGGCTCCCACGATTACGCGGTGGATTCTCATGGTTGGCGATCTCCTTGGTCAACGGCTGGGCGGCGTCTGTTTGAACAGGCAAAAACGGATGAATTCTACCGGGCACTGGGGGCCCGATGGCTCGGGAGCCGGAGTTGCCGGGGTTGGCGTGATTTTCCACCATTGGACATTTCCCCGAGGTTTGTCCGAGGAGCAGGCTCACCCCCCATCGGCTGGTGCCCGGGGGTTAGGGTGCCGCAAGTGTGGCCTTGGCACGGAGTTTTCGGCATGGGGTTGAGCGTGAGTCTTGTTCCGCTGGGCACGCGGGCGTGGCCCAGTTTGTGATGGGCGACGGGTCCGTTCACCCCATTGCCGCGACGATCGATGCCGCGGTCTACCACGCCTTGGGGACCCGCGCCGGGGGCGAGGTGAATCGCCAGTAACCTTACCGACTCAGGAAACTCACCCACCGCGTGATGTCTTGGACGAGTCAACACGGGCGAGTTTTGACAGGCCCGCATTGTCTTAATCTACGGCGTGTCTTGGACCCCCAGGAAGGGTCCTTGTGGGTCGGGGGCCGGTTCGGTAAGTTAAGGTGGTGACCGGTTTGTCGACCGACCCCGTGTCGGAGGGGGGGCGAAAAGTGCCCCTGAGACGCCGTGATTGCCTCCTTGCGGGACAGGAATCTTTCCCGCTCAGATGTTTCCAAGCTCGCTTCGGGGAGACGGTCTTTCCCCAAAGGGAGCCTACGCATACGCGATGATTTCCCGTTTTTTTGAGATCGCGACAAGAGAGGAGACGTTCCCGTGGCTGAAAGACGCTTCGTGACCATCGACGGCAATGAAGCGACATCGACGATCGCGCACCTTGCCAACGAGGTCATGGCCATCTATCCAATCACTCCGTCCAGCGGGATGGGCGAGTTGCCCGACGCCTGGGCGGCTGCCGGGCGGAAGAATATCTTCGGCACGATACCCCACGTGGTGGAAATGCAGAGCGAGGGGGGGGCGTCCGGGGCGGTCCACGGCTCGCTTCAGGCGGGTGCCCTGACCTGCACGTTTACCGCCTCCCAGGGGCTGCTGTTGATGATCCCCAACATGTATAAGATCGCCGGCGAGTTGACGTCGACGGTGTTTCATGTTTCGGCCCGAACCGTGGCCAGCCACGCGCTTTCCATCTTCGGCGACCACAGCGACGTGATGGCCTGCCGGGCGACCGGCTGGGCCATGCTGGCCGCCGGCGGGGTGCAGGAGGCACAGGACATGGCGATGGTCGCCTACGGTGCCACGTTGAAAGCGCGGGTACCGTTCGTTCACTTTTTCGACGGTTTCCGCACCTCCCACGAGGTGAACAAGATCGAGCAACTCAGCGAAGACGACGTGAGGGAGATGATCGATCTGGAACTGGTGCAGGCGCATCGCCACCGCGCCTTGAACCCCGACCGCCCCAAGCTCCGGGGCACGGCCCAAAATCCGGACGTCTTCTTCCAGGCGCGCGAGGCCTGCAACCCGTTCTACGACAAGGTTTCGGGCATCGTCCAGGAGACGATGGACAAGTTTGCCGCGCTCAGTGGGCGGCAGTACCACCTGTTCGACTACGTGGGGGCCGAGGACGCCGACCGGGTAATCGTGATCATGGGCTCGGCGGTGGGGGTGGCTGAAGAGGCGGTGGAGTACCTGGTCGAGCGGGGCGAGAAGGTGGGGCTGGTCAAGGTTCGGCTGTATCGCCCCTTCGACGGCAGGGCCTTCGTGGCGGCGCTACCCAAGACGGTCAAGGTGATCGCCGCGATGGATCGCACCAAGGAGCCGGGCGCCCAGGGCGAACCGCTCTACCTCGACGTGGTCGCCGCCGTGGCGGAGAACGGGGTTGCCGGGGCCAACGGCTCGCTGCCCCGGGTGACCGGCGGCCGCTACGGTCTGTCGTCCAAGGAGTTCACCCCGGCGATGGTCAAGGGCATCTTCGATGCCTTGGCGGCGGCCGCGCCCAAGCCCCACTTCACCGTGGGCATCCACGACGACGTGACCCATTTGAGCATCGACTACGATCCGGCCTTTTCCACCGAGGCGGACGACGTGACCCGGGCGGTGTTTTTCGGCCTGGGCAGCGACGGCACGGTGGGAGCCAACAAGAACTCGGTGAAGATCGTGGGCGAGAACACGCCGCTTTACGCCCAGGGCTACTTTGTTTACGACTCGAAGAAAGCCGGCTCGGTGACCGTCTCGCACCTGCGATTCAGCCCCCGGCCGATCAAGGGCTCCTACCTGGTGAACCGGGCCAACTTCGTCGCCTGCCACCAGTTCGTGTTCGTCGACAAGCTGGACATGCTCTCGCTGGCCGAGCCGGGGGCCACGTTCCTGTTGAACAGCCCCTACGGCCCGGGCGAGATTTGGGACCACCTGCCGGTGGAAACCCAGACGCAGATCATCGAGAAGAAGCTGAAGTTCTACGTGGTCGACGCCTACCGCGTTGCCCGCGAGGCCCAGATGGGCGTTCGCATCAACACGGTGATGCAGACCTGCTTCTTCAAGCTGGCCGACATTCTGCCCGAGGCAGAAGCCATCGCACGGATCAAGGACGCCATCACCAAGACCTACGGCAAGCGGGGTGAGACGATCCTGAAACGGAACTTCGCCGCGGTGGACGGGGCGATTGCCGCCCTGCACGAAGTGAAGGTTCCCCCGCAGGCGACGTCCACGATCCGCCGCTCCTCGGGCTTCCACGGGGAAGCGCCGGAGTTTGTGAAGAACGTTCTGGGCGAGATCATGGGCGGGCGCGGAGAGCAATTGCCGGTCAGCGTGATGCCGGTCGACGGCACCTTCCCCACGGCCACCACCCAGTACGAGAAACGCTCGATTGCCCTGGATATTCCCATCTGGGACCCCAAGGTCTGCATCCAGTGCGGTCTCTGCTCGCTGGTCTGTCCCCACGCGGCGATCCGCATCAAGGCCTACGACGCGACCGTGCTGGAGGGGGCGCCGCAAGGCTACCCGAGCACCGACTACCGGGGCAAGGAATACCCAGACTGGAAATTCACCGTGCAAGTGGCCCCCGACGACTGCACCGGCTGCGGCATGTGCGTGGACGTCTGCCCGGCCAAGAATCGCGAGATTGCCAAACGCAAGGCGATCAACATGGAACCGCAGCTCGACCATCTCGAGCAAGAGCGGGCCAATTTCGATTTCTTCCTTTCCATTGCCGACCTGGACCGGGGCAAGGTGAAGGTCGACACGGTCAAGGGCTCGCAGCTCTTGCTGCCGCTGTTCGAGTATTCGGGCGCCTGCGCCGGCTGCGGCGAGACGCCCTACGTGAAGCTGATCACCCAGTTTTTCGGCGACCGGATGCTGATCGCCAACGCCACGGGCTGCTCGTCGATCTACGGCGGCAACCTCCCCAGCACGCCCTACTGCGTCAACGCCCAGGGCAAGGGCCCCGCCTGGTCCAACTCGCTGTTCGAGGACAACGCCGAGTTCGGCCTCGGTTTCCGACTGGCGATCGATCAGCAGATCGAGTATGCCACGGCGCTGTTGAACCGGCTGGCGGGCTCGCTGGGCGACGAACTGGTGTCCGAGTTGCTTTCCAACCGGCAGGAGACCGAGGACCAGATCGCCCGGCAGCGGCAGTTGGTGGGCCAGTTGAAGCAGAAGCTGGCGGGGATGGATGTGGCCGGCGCGGCGGACCTGGCGGCCTCGGCCGACTACCTGATTCGTCGCAGCGTGTGGATTCTCGGCGGCGACGGCTGGGCCTACGACATCGGCTACGGCGGGCTGGACCACGTCTTCGCCTCGGGGCGCGACGTGAACGTGCTGGTGCTGGACACCGAGGTCTACTCGAACACGGGCGGCCAGGCCTCGAAGGCCACGCCGCGCGGGGCGGTGGCCAAGTTTGCGGCCGGCGGCAAGCCGGGCGGGAAAAAAGACCTGGGCATGATGGCCATCTCCTACGGCAACGTTTTTGTCGGCCAGGTGGCGATGGGGGCCAACCCCCTGCACACCATCCGCACGATCCGCGCGGCCGAGTCCTACCGCGGCACGTCGCTGGTCATCGCCTACACCCACTGCATTGCGCACGGCATCAACATGACCACGGGGATGAGCCTGCAGAAGGAGGCGACCGGCTGCGGCTATTGGCCGCTTTACCACTTCGATCCGCGAGACCACGAGAAGCCGTTCCACCTGGACAGCAAGAAGCCCAAGGGCAACTTCAAGGACTTTGCCCTGCAGCAGGCCCGCTTTGCCATGCTGGCCCGTTCCAAGCCGGAGCAGTCCCAGCGGCTGTTGAAACTTGGCCAGGAGGATATTGATAACCGGTGGCAATTTTACGAGCAATTGGTCGGCACCACGCGTGAAGTACCGGAGAGCGGCAGCGGCTCCGGAGAGGCGGCGACCGCGGGAAAGGAGGTGCAAGCATGAGCGTTGATCTGGGCACGAAATACCTTGGACTGGCATTGAAAAACCCGCTGGTTGTGGCCGCCTGTTCGCTCACCAGTTCGCTCGACAATTTGAAGAAGCTGGAAGACGCGGGCGCGGGGGCGGCCGTGCTGCCTTCGCTGTTTGAAGAGCAGATCGAGCACGAGGAGGTGGCCTTCTCCGAGGCGGAGGACTTCGGCACCCACAGTTTCGCCGAGGCGCTGACCTATTTTCCCCAGCAGACCGCTTTTCGCACCGGGCCGGAGGCCTACCTGGAACATATCCGCACCGCCAAGAAGGCGGTTTCCATTCCGGTGATTGCCAGTCTCAACGGGATTTCGCAAGGTGGCTGGACGCGTTACGCCAAGCTGATGGAGGAGGCCGGCGCCGACGCCGTGGAGTTGAACATCTACCTGATCGCCGCCGACACGGCCTTGACCGGCCAAGAGATCGAGCAGCAATACCTCGACCTGGTGGCGGCGGTGAAGCAGTCGATCTCGATCCCCCTGGCCGTCAAGGTGGGGCCCTACTTCAGCTCGCCCGGCCACATGGCCACCCAGATTGCCGCCGCGGGGGCCGACGGCCTGGTGCTGTTCAACCGCTTCATCCAGCCCGACATCGACCTGGACGAGCTTCAGGTTTCGCCCAAGCTGGTGCTCAGCACCAAGTACGAGTTGCTGCTGCCGCTGAGGTGGATCGCGATCTTGCGAGGGCGAGTGGCGGCCGACCTGG
>CAYZWG010000013.1:7100-29184 GCA_964481605.1 uncultured Planctomycetaceae bacterium | reverse complement strand
CCGGCAGGGTAGAACCGCGCTCGGCGCAGGTCTCCCGACCTCGCCGAAACCGCCGACCGCGCTCGGCGCAGGTCTGCCCCAGCACGGTATGTTATTTCCCGGGATTTGCCTTACCCCGATCCATGCCGGGTCGCGACCCGGCCTACAAGCTGCTGGTTGCTGGGTCGATGACCCTGAAGATTCTTGCCACCGCCGACATTCACGTGGGACGTCGCCCCAGCAAGGTGGGCGACGCGGAGGACGCCGCGCGGTTCTCTTGCGCGCGGGCGTGGCTGGCGATCGTCCAACGGGCAATCGCCTTGGAGGTCGACCTGGTGATGCTGGCCGGCGACGTGGTGGACCACGCCAACCGGTTTTTCGAGGCCACCGGACCGCTGGAGGATGGGCTGGCCCGGCTGGCCGAGGCGGGGATTCCCACCTACGCGGTGGCCGGCAACCACGATTGGGACGTGCTGCCGCGGATCGTGGAGGCGATCGGGCCGGAGTATTTTCGCCTCTTGGGTCGCCAGGGGCGGTGGGAAGAGGCCGTCTATCGCCGCGGCGGTCGAGAACGGCTGCGAATCCACGGCTGGTCGTTTCCCGCCGCCACGTTCGACCGCAGCCCCCTGTCGGGCTACAACCTCTCCACCGCGGGGGAGCTGCCGGTGGTGGGGCTGTTGCACGGCGATCTGGACGCCCGCGCCAGCCGTTACGGTCCGCTCTCGCGGTCGGAGCTGGAGGCCCACCACGTGAGCTTGTGGGTACTGGGCCACGTCCACGCGGCGCGACTGGAACGGAGCGAGGCGGCGGCGCTGTTGTATCCCGGCTCGCCCCAGGCGATGGACCCCGGCGAAACGGGCCGCCACGGCCCCTGGCTGATCGAGGTTCAAAGTCGGGGGCGCCTGCGGGCGCGGCAACTGCCGATGTCGAAGGTTCGCTACGACCTGCTCCCGGTCGACCTGACCGGCGTGGCGACGCGGGAGGATTTCGAGACCCACCTGGCCGCCGCCGCCGGCGATCGGGCGATGGAGCTGGCCGACGGGGATGACCGGGTGGAGTACATTTCGCTGCGGATCGTGCTCACCGGCCGGACGCCCCTTTGCAGCCGGCTGGACGATCTGGCCGCGCCGGTGGCGGAACAATTCGAGCGTCGCCGGGAGCGGGTCACCGCGCGGATCGAGACGGTCCGCAACGAAACCCTACCGGCCATCGAGTTGAAGGAGTTGGCCGCCAAGCGGGACCCCACCGGCGCCCTGGCCCGGCTGATCCTCGACCTCCGCGGCGGCGGTCGCGGCGCCGAGGCGAGGGAACTGGTCGAGCGGGTGCACGGCAAGATGCTGGAGGTCCACGCGGCGCCCGCCTACGACCTGCTGCACACCGATCCGGCGCCCGACCCGCAGTCGGCCCGGGACCGCTTGCTGCGCCAGGCGGGCGTCTTGCTGGATACGCTATTGACCCAGGAGCGCGCGGGGTGAAAAAACCCAGCCTCTGCTTTCGATCGATCGAGATTCGTCGTATGCCCGGTTTCGGGCGGGGCGAGTTGGAGTTGTCGGGGCTGTGTCCCGGGGTGAACGTGATCTACGGTCCCAACGCCTCGGGCAAGACGACGCTCTCGCGTGCCATTGGCCGGTTGCTGCGGCCGGCGGACGGGCCCCACGGTCACGAGTCGCTGCGGGCCTCGCTGGAGGTGCGGGGCTCGGCGATCGAGATGGACTACGACAGTGGCCGGGTGCGTTGTTTTCGCCGCGCGGACGGGGCCACGATCGACTGCCCCAAGCTGGCCCCGCCGGAGATCGGCAGCCGGCACGTGTTGGCCTTGCAAGACCTGATCCGTTCCGAGCGGGACGAGGACCTGGCCGCGGAGATCGTGAAGGAACTGGCCGGCGGCTACGACGTGGCGGGCGCCAAGAGCCAGCGGGGATACCGCGATCGGCCGTCGGGCCGGGGCAAGCTGAGCCGCCAGTTGCAGCGGGCCCAGAAGGAGGTGCAGGAGGCGGTTCGCCGCCAGGATCAACTGCTGGAGCAGGAGGCCGGGCTGGGGCGGCTGGAAGAGGAGCGGCGGCAGGCCCAGGCGGCCCAGGAGGAGATCGCCCTGTTGGAAAAGGCGATCGAGTGTGTCGCGGCCAGGCGAGAGTGGGAGGAGATTCGCCTTGAACTGAAGGGCTTTCCGCCCCAGGTGGCGCGGGTCACGGAGGACGACGTCCAGCGGCTTGCGAGAATGAAGAAGTCGCTGGCGGCGGCGCGAAGCCAGCGCGACGAGGAGCAACGCAAACGCGATGAGGCACGCGATGCGCTGGCCGAGTCGGGGCTCTCGGAGGAGGGCGTGCCGGATGGGGTCGTGACTACGCTGCGGTTGAAGAGCCGGCGTCTGATGAGCCTCGACGACGACGTGCGGCACAAGCGGGAAACGGTGGCCGTGGCCGAGGCCGAATTGGAGCAGGCCCGGCTCAAACTGGGACCCGAGGTCGACCCCCAGCGGGCCCAGCGGCTGGACGCCGCCACGGTGGAGGAGTTTTTTCGTTTTGCCCGGCGGGCGGAAAAGTGCCGGGCGGAAAAAGAGGTCGCCCAGAGGCTGCGGCAATGGCTCGGCGCCGAACAGCAGCCGGCCGACCCCGAGGCCCTGCACGAGGCCGTGGTGCTCTTGCACCGCTGGCTGGGCGTGGGCCAGGTGGGAGCCGAGCCGGAGAGCAAGGCGGCCACGCAGTTCGTGGTGGCGGGCGTGGTGCTGATCGTGTTCGGTCTGGCGATGGCCATCACGGTGCATCCCTCCTGGCTGTTTCTGCTGTTGATCGCGGGCGGGATGATCGCTTGGACCTTTCGTCCCCAGTCGGCCGAGGTGGCCGACCGGCGGGAAGAGTTGCGGCGGGAGTTCGAGGGTTTGGGCCTGGCGAAGCCCGCGGCGTGGGCGGCCTCCGAGGTGCACACCCACGTGAGAAGTCTGCAAAAGTTGCACGACGAGGCCACCTTGGCCCGCGAACGGCAAGCCCGGTGGAGCGGCCTCCAGGAGCGGATCCAAGAGTGGACCCACCGCCAGGAGTTGATTGACCAACAGCGCCGGCAGTGGGCCGATCGGCTGGGGCTGGGGGGCCAGACGGACGAGGCCTCGCTGGCCGTGCTGGCCGGAAACATCTACCAGGTGCAACGGGCCGAGCACCGCCTGGCCGCCGCCGAAGCCGCCGTGCAGACGGCCCGGCAGGAATACGAGCGGACCTTTGGGGAGACGGTCGAGGCGCTGGAGCCGTTCGGCTTCGAGCCGGCCAAGGACGCCGACCAGGTCGGCTCCCAGGTGGACCTGTTGGACCGGCAGGACCAGTTGCACCGCGAGGCCACCCGGTGCCTGCGGGATACGGCGGCGGCCCTGGCCACGCTCTGCGGCAAGATCGAACAAACGGAAGAGGAGATGGAGGCGTTTTTCGACCGACTGGAGATCAGCGCCGAGGAGGAGTATCGGCTTCACGATTGGGTTCGCCGGCGGGAAGAATACGACCGCGTGGCCGACCGGCTGCGGATGGCCCGGCACCAGGCGGAGACGGCCGAGGCGATGCTGGCGGATCGGCCCGAGTTGGTCGACCTTGCGGAAGTCGATCTGGTCGAGCGGCGGCGCCACAGCCAGCGATTGGCCGCCCGGCTGGACGAGATCAATCGCCAGATCGGGGCCATCGAAAACGCCGTCGAGACCGCCCGCGGTGGCAGCGACCTGGAGACCCGACTGGCCTGGCAGGACCAGTGTGGCGAGGATTTGCGGGCCCTTCGGGCGGACGATTACGACGCGGTGGCGGGCGGGATGTTGGCCGATTTTCTCATGCAGCAGGAGCAAGCGGATTTGCCCGGCGTGCTGCGGCGGGCCAAGGCCCTGTTTGCGCGGGTGACCCACGGGCGGTACGAGCTGCACGTCCACCAGGCCGACCCGCCCGAGTTTCGGGCCTTCGACACGGCCCGGCTGGAGGGCCTTTCGCTGGATCAACTCTCCAGCGGCACGCGGCTGCAACTGTTGTTGGCGGTGCGGGTGGCGTTCGTGGAGCAGCAGGAGGAGGGGGTCAAGGTGCCGCTGCTATTGGACGAGACCCTGGGCAACAGCGACGAGCGGCGGGCGAAGGAGATTATCGACGCGGTGATCGAGATCTGCCGCCAGGGGCGGCAGGTGTTTTACTTCACTGCCCAGCACGACGAAGTGGGCAAGTGGCAGAGCCTGCTGGAGGGACACGACGAGGTGCCCAGCCGGCTGGTCGACCTGGCCGAGGTCCGCGGCTTCAGCGAGACGGAGCGGGTGCCGCCGATGACCTACCAGCGGCCGGAACCCGAGCCGGTGCCGGCGCCCGAGGGGCTCGACTGGGCCGGCTATGGGCGGCGGCTGAAGGTGCCGCCGCTGGACCCTTTCGGCACCAGCGGCGACGTCCACCTCTGGTACCTGGTCGAAGACGTGGAGGTCTTGTACCGGCTGCTGGCCGGCGGCATCAACAAGTGGGGCCAACTGAAGACCCTGGTGACCTACGGCCAGGCCGAATCGGTGGGGCCGGAAAGCCGCGTCTATCGCGAGGCGGAAGCGGCCGCGCGGGCGCTGGAGGAGATCGTCAAGGCGTGGCGGATCGGCCGGGGCCGCCCCATCGACCGCGACGTGCTGGAAGCATCGGGGGCCGTTTCGGCCAACTACATCGATCGGCTGGCCGATCTGGCCGAGCATTATCACGGCGACGCCAGGTCGCTGTTGGATGAGATCGAGGCCGGAGGCGTGCGGGGTTTTCGTACCGAGAAACGTGAGACGCTGCGCGACTACCTGGCCGCCGAGGGACACCTCGCCCAGGAAGAAGTCCTTTCCGTCGAGGAAATTCAAGAGCGGGTGCGGCCGATCGTGTTTGCCGATTTCGATCGGGGCCTGTTGCGCCCCGGACGGCTGGAGCAGTTGATCGACCTGGTGGCCATGGGCGGGCGCCGCCGCGAGCAATGAAGTAGGGCCGGCTGTGCCGGCCGAAACGTGGCTGGTGCCGCCAATTCCGCAGGCCTTCGTTCGGCGCGGGTCTCCCGACCCCGCCGCCGGCCTGACCGAAGGTCTCCCTGAATCTGCGTAAACGGTCGACATAGGAGACCATCGGTCGAATTCAGTGCGGGGTCGGGAGACCCGCGCACAACGTGAATTCAGTGCGGGGTCGGCAGCCCCGCGCACAACGTGGCAACCGCTACCAATTCCGCAGGCCGGATCGTGATCCGGCATCCGTGGCTGTCCTGCCAATGCCGGATCGTGATCCGGCCTACAGACTCCCCAAAATCCGTGACGGTCGGCAAACTCTTCCCTCGCGGCATCTTCCGAAGAGTCGCTAGGAGTCGACCCGGTTTTTCAAGAACCGGCGGTCGGCGAGCCCCGAGTTCTTGAAGGCCACCGGCGGCACCCCTGATAATTCAGGGAGGTTCGGGCTTGCCCGGTTTCCCTGGTGCTTGCTCTTGGAGTGTTCGACAGCCATGTGGTGGACGCCGTCGACAGACACGAAATCTCCTCCGCGGGTTGCGGGCCGGCCCGGCTCGCGACTGCTGGTGGCCTGCGCGGTGCTGATCGCGGGGACGGCCCTGGCAATGGTGTTTCGCCGCCCCGATCAAGCCAGCCGGGCCGCGCCCAAGCGTTTGTTGCCCGCCGAGCCGCTGGTGGTTCGCCGGCCGGAGGGGATTGGACTTTGGGCGTTTGGTCGGGTGGCGGCGCCGACGGCGGAAATCCTCCGGCCGATCGCCGCCCGAGGACCCCGAGAGCGTGGCGGTCGGGCGGCGGCGAGACCGATCGAGCCGGCCCCGCCGCCGCCGCTTCTGGCGCGAGCCTTTCCCCAGCCGCGTTCGGCCCCGGCCGCCGAGCCGCCCCCCGGAGGCCACGGGGAGGACTTGCCGGCCGCTGCTGGAGAGTCGCTCCCCCGCCGGCACAAGATTGTCGACGGCGACACGCTGGGCGAGCTGGCCCAACGCTACCTTGGCGAGCGGCGTCGAGCGATGGAGATATTCGAGGCCAATCGCGACGTGCTCACGGATCCCGAAGTCTTGCCGATCGGCGTCGAATTGACGATTCCGCCGCAGAGGGCTGTACGGGCGGGCCACCCCCGCCTGCTGGTTCCGCCCGCGCCGCTGGTGCCGGTCGGGCCGGCGGGGAGTATTCCCCGAGGGCGCAGTGGGGGTAGCCCAGGTTCTTGAACCTGCATCCGGCGGCAGCCGGCAAGATTCGTAGGCGGCGTGCTCGGCACGCACGCAGGAACTACGTCGGCGCATCGCGTGGGTGCAGAGCACCCACCCTACGTCGGCAGCCGGCAGGAGGCGGCGCTTTAGTCGGTGTTCCTATTCGATGGGTGGAGTGATTTGCCCTGTCCTCTTGTGGCAGAGCCACACCGGTTGAGGAACCGGTGTCACCCGCGACCCGGCCTACTGGCCTCAGGGGCCCCAGGTTGCCTGTATGCCCCGTATTGCCGCCGTCCGCCGCTGCTTGACAGGGGGGGATCGCCCGGCTACGATCGGCGCATAAGCTGGAATTATCAAATACTTTGGACACACGGGAGAGGCCCCGGCCGCGGTCGAAGAATCGGTCTTTTTGGGTATCCTTCTCTGAATTTTGCGGTTCCCCAGTATGGGTTACGGAGGTTTCCGCGCCCGGGCCAGAGGGACGGTAGTAAGACAGCGTTTGGCTTAGGCCGGCGGGGTCGGGAGACCCGCGCCGAGCGCGGCAGGCTTGGCCGTGTGGGGTGCGAGCGGCGGGGGCGGGAGACCCGCGCCGAGCGCGGAGACGGCCTGTTCGGGTGCGTGGTCTGAATTCTGGCTGGACGACCAGTGGCAAATTCCGGGGAGCACAAGCAGCCTGGCGTGGTCCGCCCTCGGCTGGAGGGCTACGCCATGACCGTCAGCCCATACGAACGGGTGGCGAGTTGGCTGATCGCCATGCTGATCCTGGTGGGCACGGCCGTTCTGGTTCTTTTCCTTCTCTGGCTGACCAGCCAACTGTTCGCCTCCCAGGCGGCGGTGCCGGTGACCCTCGAACAAGTCGGCGAAGGGGGCGGTTTTGGGGACAGCATGGAGTTGGAGACGGAGGACCTGGGCCAGGAGGTGGAATTCGACGAACCGGAGATTCAGGACACGCTGGCCACGATCGCCGACGCGGTAGCGGCCAAGACGGCCCTGCTCGATACCCCCCTGCTGTCGGACCAGACGGCGACCAGCCACGGCGGCCCCAAGGGCGACGGGCGGGCCCCGGGCTTCGGTTCCGGCAAGCCCGGCAAGCCGCGTCACTGGGAGGTCCGTTTCCTGGAAGGCAATACCCTGGAGACTTACGCCCGGCAGCTTGACTTTTTCGGCATCGAACTGGGTGTTCTGCTGCCCGGCAACAAGGTCGAGTATGCGTCGAACCTGGCCCGGCCCCGGCCCACTCGCCGAACGGGCAACGCGGACGAGGAGAAGCGGTACTATTTGACCTGGCGGCGGGGCGGACTTCGCCAGGCCGACCTGGAACTGCTCGGCCGCGCGGGGATCGACGCCGGCGACCGGCTGATCCTGAAATTCCTCCCACCGAAGTTGGAAGCCCAGTTGGCGCAATTGGAGCGGCAGCGGGCCGGCGACCGGACGGTTCGCACCACGTATTTCGCCATTCGAGCGCAAGGTGCCGGCTATGCGTTCTACGTGGCGGACCAAACGTACAATTACGGACGACGCTGAGACCCTCGCCGGAGTCGACCGCGCCGTAGCAGCCGGCACTTGGGCCGAGCGGCGGTGTTTTTTCCCTTTTGACCGATCGACACGTTTGCAAGGCAAGCCATGCTGGACTTCACCGTCATCACGCACTACGCGGGCATCGTGATTTACGTGGCCCTGGCCCTGATCGCCCTGTGGGGAGCCTTCTGTGTGATCGTGGTCTGGCGGCGGGTGGCCCAAACCCGCTTCCGCAACGAGGAAGAGCAGATTCGCTTTCTCCAGGCGATGGAAGAGACCCTGGCCGCGGGCGATTTCGACTCGGCGACGGAAATCTGCGAAAGCGATCCGCGGGCCATGCCCCAACTGGCCCGGTTGGCCATCGGAAACCGGGAGATCGGCTATTCCAAGGTCCGCTCGCTGCTGGTGGAGCGGTTTCAGCGCGACGTGTTGGCGGACTTGGAGTACCGGCTGAGCTGGGTCTACACGGTGATCAAGACCGCTCCCATGGTCGGCCTGCTGGGAACCGTGGTGGGGATGATGGGGGCCTTCAGCAAGCTCGGTTCGACCCAGGAGGTCAGTCCCGATAAACTTGCCACGGATATCATGCTGGCCCTGATTACCACGGCCTGCGGGCTTTCCATCGCCATTCCCCTGGTGCTTTCGACCGCCAGCATCAACGTGCGGATACGCAAGCTCGAGGACCTTGTGGGCGGCGGGTTGACCCGCTTCCTGGAGATCTTCAAGGCGGCCCTGCGAACCACGGCGGCAAAGGGAGAGCGGCAATGACCAGCGTCAGCCGGTGGGACCCACTGAGCGGCGGCGAGGAAGGCCCGGTGTTGCCGCGGCGTCGCGTCAAGGACACGGCGGAGATGGACATCACGCCGATGATCGACATTACGTTCTTGTTGCTGTTCTTTTTCATGGTTTGCTCGACGATGGCCAAGCAAACGGCCGTCAAGCTCCCCCCGGCACGGCACGGCAAAGGTGTCGACGAGCGCGCGGCGGTGATCATCACGGTCGACGGGGAAGGCGGCAGCCAGCGCCCGCGAATCTATTTGGGCGACGGCACGTCGGGCGAAAAGTTGCCCCAGGATCACAACCGGGCGGCCGAGCGAATCGTCGAGGCGGTCGAGCAGGGGGTCCGCTCGGGCAAGTCGATTGTGCTGATCAAGGCGGCCGGGGCCGTCAAACAGGGCGACGTGGAGCGTGTCTGCGCGGCGGCGGGTCGGGTGGAGGGAATCTCCCTCGATTTGGGCGTATTTGAAATCAAGTAGCTTGTGACGTGACCCTTTCCTTCTCTTGCCAGCATTGCCACCGGCGGTTTTCGGCCAAGGACGCATTGGCCGGCAGGACGGTGGCGTGCCCGGGGTGCGGGCGGCGAATCGTGGTGCCGGCGGCCGGGGCGGCCCGCACTCCGCCGGCGAACTCCTCGCCCCCGCCCGGGGTGGCCGACGAAGAAGACGAAGAAGAAGAGGTGCCGCCGGTGAAGTTCGCCACGGTGGCCGTGGAGGATGAGGGCCTGGACATGACGCCCATGGTCGACGTGACGTTCTTGCTGCTGATTTTCTTCATGGTGACGGCGGCCTTCACGTTGCAGAAGTCGATCGAGATTCCGCCGCCCGACGAGAAAGAAAGCGCCCAGCAGGCGCGAACCGTGGAAGATCTGAAAGAAGACAATTTCATCATCGTCCAAATCGCCAAGGACAACACGATCTGGGTCGACGATCGCGAGGCCCCCAGCGAGCAGGACTTGCTGATCAAGCTGCGCGAAGCCCGGGATGCCTTGGGGGGATCGGGGCCGATGAGCCTGCTGGTACTGGCCGATCGCGAGTGCCGCTACAAGACGGTGGTGATGGCCCTGGATGCCGGAAACGCCGTGGGCGTGGAGGATATCCGCCTGGCCAGCGTCGACGAGGAGGACTTCTGATGAGCCAACCCGCCGGGAGCCTCGCGCTGCCGATTATCTTCCCCGGCCTTTTGTCGGGCCGAGTAATTGGACAGCGTCACTTAATGGAGGTCGAGGAACGTAACATGTTGGGATTTCATGTGTTACGCCCCACCGGCCCTGTGCCGGTGGGTTGCGGGTTTGGAAACTACCAGCCGCCGCCACCCCCAACGGTTTTCCGCGACCTTGCGTAGGGGGGGGGACGCGTGTGGCCGCGTAGTTCTCAAACCCTTCTTCCACCGGCACAGGGCCGGCGGGGAGGAGCCCTAAGTGGCGCTGTCGAAGTAAGCAAACTGGAACGTTCGTAGCCCAACGCTGATCGCACGATAGCCCCATGATTTCCGCGGAAGAGTTCATCAAGCTGTTGGAATCGAAGGATCTGCTCGATCCGGAGATGATTGCCGACTTGCGGAAGCGGGTTTCGCAATCGATGGCTCCGGTTCGGGCGACCCTCTTGGCGAGGCGTCTGGTGGACGAAGGCCATCTCTCGCGGAAGCTGGCGCAGCGGCTGTTGGATCGTGCCCAGGAGGCGTCCCCGCGGCCTCGCCCGCCCCAGCGCGAGCGGCTGAAGCCAGAGAAGACCAACGAGGAGGACTTGGGCCTGGCCCCGCTGGAAGAGGAGAAAGACAAAGGGGAAGCAAACATCGAGGCGACCGAAGCGGACGACTGGGGGTTGGAAGTGATTGAGGAGGAGGCGCCCGGCCTGGCGCCGCGGGAGCCGGAGCCGCCGCGGAAACCCGCCTCGCCGGCAAAGCCCGCCCCGCCGGCAAGGCCCGCCCACTCGCCGCCGAAGGCCCAGCCCATCAAGCCCGCGCCCCCCGCCGGGAGCGCGCTCCCGCCGCCGCAAGTGCCGGTGGAAGGAATCCCCCTGGGTGGCCTGGAGGGCCTGGCAGACGAGCCCCTCTCCCCAGGGGCCGCCGGATCGCTGGCACCGGTCGGCGGCAAGCGGCGGCGTTGGTTTGGCGGGGGAGGAAGAAAATCGCACCGAAAGCGGAGGGCCGCCAGGGAGAACGTGTGGGATTCGCCGCTGTTGTTGATCGGCGGCGGAGCGCTCTTGTTGGGCGTGATTGTCGTTTGCGTTCTGCTCTTCGTACTGCGTGGACGCGGTGCCGAGGAAATGCTCGCCCAGGCCGAAACGTACTATCGCGACGGCTCCTACACCAAGGCCATCGACACCTACTCGGAGTACCTCGAGCGATTCCCCAAGGGCGAGGGCGCCGGCTTGGCCAAGGTCCGAAGGGGCCTGGCCCGGATGCGTCAGGCCACCGACGGAGCCGGCAACTGGCCCGCGGCGCTGGACGTGGCCGGGACGGAGATTCAGCAGATGTCGGGCGAGGTGGAGTTTGCGGAAGAGGCCCGGCCGGAACTCCGATCGATGCTGCCGGCGATTGCCGAGGGTCTGGCCAAGAAGGCCCACGCGGAGCAGGACACGAAGTTGGTGGGGCTGTCGGAAGACGCCTTGAAACTCGTGGAGAAGTACATTCCCCGTTCCGCCCGCCCGGCCGAGCAATTGAGCGACATCGAGGCTCTCTTGGCGCTGACGCGGCGAGAAATCGCTCGCAGCCAGCGGCTTCGCCAGGCGGTGGCCCAGATGACCAAGGCGGCCGAGGAGGGCCGAACCCTGGACGGTTACCAGGCCCGCCGCGCGCTGCTGAAGGATTATCCCATCCTCGCCGACGACCAGAGCCTGGCCAGCGCCGTGCTGACCGTCTCCCAGGCGGAGCAGCGGGCCGTGGAGTCGATTCGCAAGGAACAGGTGGCCGAGCGATCCGATCCACCCCCCAAGGCGCTGGCCTCGCTGGCGTTGGCCCGGCGGGTGGCGGCGGGCAAGGTGTCGGGGGCCGAGAACCGGATCGTCTTCGCCCTGGCCGGCGGCAACGCTTATGCCCTGAACGCCGCGGACGGCCACGTGCTGTGGTACCGCCCGGTCGGGTTGGCCGCCGGCGGCACGGCGCCGGTGTTTCCGCCCACGCCGATTGCCCAGCGGCCGGATAGCGATCCGCTGCTGGTCAACGCCCAGAGGCAGGAATTGGCGCGGGTGGCGGCCGCCGACGGCCAACTCCGCTGGCGGTTCGTGGTGGGCGAGCCGTTCGACGCCCAGCCGGTTGTCTCGGGGGACGAGGTCCTCCTGGCCACCCGCTCGGGCAAGTTGATTTCGATCGACCTGGAGACGGGAACCTCGGCCGGGTACGTGCAATTTCCCCAGCCGCTGCGGGTGGGTCCCGTGCCCGATGCTCGACGCCAAATGACCTACCAGGTGGGCGAGCATTCCAGCCTGTTCGTCCTTTCCGCGGCCGATGGCGGGTGCCGGCAGGTGGTTTACCTGGGCCACGAGCCGGGCAGTATCGTGGTGGCTCCGGTGCTGATCAGTCGTTTTCTCGTGGTGGCGGAAAACGACGGCGTGAACGACGCCACGTTGCGCGTCCTGAGCGTCGAATCCCCGTCCCCGGACCAGCCGCCGGTACGCTTGGTGCAGAGCATTCGGCTGAAGGGCCACGTGCTCACGCGGCCGCTGGTCAGCGGCGCCCGCATGTTGCTGGTGACCGACCGGGCAGCCACCTACGTTTTCAAGGTTTCCGCCTCGGACGAGAAGGAGCCCTTGACCAAGGACGCGGAGGGGATAGCCGCCGGCGGGCAAGGTCCCGGCCAGACGGCGCTGCTTCGCTTCCCGCTGCTGTTGGGTGGCCAACTCTGGGTGGCCGACAGCCAACTCTCGCGATACGACGTGAATGCCGCCAACCAGCGACTCAAGCCCAAGTGGATTGCCGACGAAGGCAGCGTGACGCTGCAGCCGCCGGTGATCGCCGGCGACGCGGTGGTGCACGTTCGCCAGAAATGGAACCTGCCCGGGGTGATCGTGTCGGCCGTGGGCATGGAGAAGGGCGAAGCCGCCTGGGAGACGACCCTGGCGGCGGGATTCGCCGGCAACCTGCTCGGCGATGCCGACACCACCACGGCCGTGACCGGGGTGGGAGCGGTCTATCGCGTGGCGGCGCTGGCGGGACACGACGTGCTCGACCAGCCGTCGGCCGCCTTGAAGCCGGCCGAACTACGGGCCCCCATCGCTGCCGCCGAACCGCTGGCCGGGGGGTGGCTGGCCTTGAGCTACGCGGAAGATTCTCCGGAGATTCCCATCTACGCGCCCCGCGACCAGGGGGCCGAATTTCGCGGCCTCACCCTGCAAGACCCCGTCACCTGCCCCGTGGTGGCCCTGGGGGCAGGCCTCTTGGCGCCCTGCCGTTCGGGCCAGGTCTTCTGGCTCGATCCCCGCTCCGGCAACCGCTTGGCCGAACCGTTCGAGCCGCGCCTGGAGGCCGGCGTCGACTTCGACTGGTCGCGGCCGACGCCGCTGGGTGAGGACGAATTCCTGCTGGCCGATAACCGCGGCGGGCTGTACCGCGTGGGCGTGAGCCAGCAGCCCAAGCGACACCTGGCCGCCGTGGCCCAGCGGGAACTGCCCGAGCCGATCACCTCGCCGATCGCCGTTTTGGGCCAAACGGCCTTCGCGGTCGACGCTTCCGACGCCCTGTTGATGCTGGCGCTTTCCGATCTGTCGCCGAAGCCGCCCCGCCCCCTGGCGGCCCACTGCGTGTGGGGCCCGCAAGCGGTGGGCGACCACGTCCTGCTGGCCACGGACGACGGACTGCTGTGGGTCATCGACGGGGAAGGGAAAATCCGCACCGACACGTTGTCCCATGGGGCGCTGGCCGGCACGCCGGCGGTAGTGGGCGACCACCTCGTGCTGGCTTCGGCCACTGGCGTGCTCTGGCGGATCGATCCGGCCACCGGTTCGCAAGAGGGCAAGATCGAGACCGCCACGCCCCTGGCCACGGGGCCCCGCCTGGTGGGCGACCGCCTGGTGGTGGGCGGCTACGACGGCATCTTGTACCAGTTTGAAGCTCCCTAATTGGACAGCGCCGCTTCGCGGAGGTCGAAGCCCCGTAGGCCGGATCGCGATCCGGCACCCCGGACCCATACCCAGAACATTGCCCCAGCAGCGCCGGATCACGATCCGGCCTACGCGATTCTCGTTGCCAAGCTCGATGATACGCCGGTTGTGGAAATCCCTGCCGATCGCTTCGCCCGGGGCCGCCGCCTTGATGGCCGGCTGGGCGATCTTCTTCGCATTCGCGCTGGTGGCCGCCGGGGCGGAACCCCTCTACCAGCAAGAGCCCTTCGATCGCATCACCTTGGACAAGGCCAACCAGAGCAAGGTGCTGGAGGTCGAGCCGCTCGATTTTCCCCAGCGGCGTCTGCCGTCCCCGCTGCCCAAGAGCGGCAAGCTGATCGTCCACTTGCTCAACGAGCCGGAGAAGGAGTACGAAGTCCTCTGGCGTGCCATCGAGAAGGTCGAACTGTTCGAGCAGATGGTGCTCGACGAGGCGAACTCCCACGTGGCGGCCGGCGAGTTCGAGACCGCCTACGACTATTTCCAGCACCTGCTGGAGGTCGACCCGAAACTGCCGGGCCTGGATCGCGCCATCGAGGACGACTTGTACGAAGAGGCCAAGTCGCTCCAGCGTGGCGGCCGGTTCGAGGCGGCCCTGGCCCGGCTACGCGAATTGCACCAGCGAAACCCCCAGCGGCCCGAGGTCGAGCGGGCCCTGGGTGCCGCCACGGAAAAACTGGTCCAGCGGCACGCGGCCGACGGCGACTACTGGCTGGCACGCCGGTACCTTGGCAACCTGGCCGGCTGGTATCCGCAGCACGCCGTGGTGAAGAAGTGGACCGAGACCTTTCGCACCCAGGCCGCCGGGTTTCTCGACCAGGCTCGCAAGGCGTTGGGCGACGGTCGCCTCCGCGAGGCCCATCAAGCCGCCCGCCGGGCCGTGCGGATTTGGCCCGAGCTGTCCGGTGCCAAGCAGGTGATGGAGGAGATTCATCGGCAGTATCCGCGGGTGGTGGTGGGGGTGACGCTGGCAAGCAACGATCCGCGGTCCGATCGGCTGGACGACTGGGCGGCACGCCGCACCGCCCGGCTGCTCGATCGCACCCTGACGGAATTCGCCGGTCCCGGCACGGAGGGCGGAAAGTACGTCTGTCCGTTGGGCCAGTTGAAGATCGACGACCTGGGGCTGCGGCTGAGTCTCACCGTGCGGCCGGACATCCGCTGGTCGGCCGGCGAGGCCACCCTCACGGGCTACGACCTGGCCCGGCATTTTCTGGCCATGGCCGATCCGGCGGACGATGCCTATCGGCCGCAGTGGGCCGAGTTGTTTTCCGGCGTTTCCGTGGAAAAGGTCTACTCCGCGGTGGTCGACTTCGAGCGACCCTTCGTCTTGCCCGCCGCGCTGATGCAAACACCCGTCTTGCCCTCCTACCCGGCCGAAGCCGCGGCGGGGGGCCCGCTGGCCAACGGCCCCTACCGGGTCGATGCCCGCGACGAGACGGAAACCGTCTATCTGACGAACACGCGGTATTTTGCCGGCACGGCGGGCCGGCCGAAGGAGATCGTCGAGCGCCGTTTCCCCACCGGGGCGGACGCGCTTCGTGCCTTGCGCCGCCGGCAGATCGACGTGATCGACCGGCTCAATCCCTGGCAGATCAACACGGCGGGCAAAATTCCCGGCGTGGTGGTGGGCCGCTACGCCGTGCCCACGGTGCATTGCCTGGTGCCCAACATGAACCGGCCGCTCACCTCGCGGCGAACGTTCCGGCGGGCGCTGGTCTACGGTATCCATCGAGAGGCGATTTTGAACCTGCTCTTGCACGGGGGCGAATTGCCCGGCTGCCGGGTCGTGAGCGGCCCCTTTTCGCCGGGCATCGGGGTGGACGACCCGCTGGCTTACGCTTGCGATCCGGCCATCGAGTCGCGGCCTTACCAGCCGCACTTGGCGGTGGCGCTGGCCGAGGTGGCCTTTCAGGAATTGGTCGAGGCCGCCAAGAAGGAGAAGCGGGAGCCGCTGCCGTCGATGCCCCCGCTGGTGCTGGCCTATCCTCCCCAGGACGTTGCCCGCCTGGCGGTCGAGCAAATCCGCCGGCAACTCAAGTTGGTCGGCATCCAGATCGAACTGAAGGAGATTGAAGGCGATCTTCCCCGGCAGGTGCCCCCGTCGGTCGACCTGCTCTACGCGGAATTGGCGATCTGGGAGCCGGTCGTCGACGCCGGCCGACTGCTCGGCCCCAACGGTCCCGCCCGCGGGGCCAGCCCCTACATGCGACTGGCGTTGGACCAACTGCTGGGGGCGGGCGACTGGCCCGAGGTCGGCCGCCGGCTCCGCGAAATCCACGGCCTGGCCCACGGCGAACTCGCCGTCGTGCCCTTGTGGCAGCTTACCAACTATTTCGCCGCCTATCAAAGCGTCCAAGGCATCGGCCCGTCGCCGGTCACCTTGTACCAGAACGTCGAACAGTGGCAACCGAAGTTCTACTACCCGGCCGAAGACCAATGATCCCCCGGCGGCGACACCACCTGAGCCCGGCCAGCCTGCTGCCGGCGCTGGCGCTGGCGGTGGCCGTGGCGTGGTGCGCCCGATCGGCCCGGGCCCAGGCGGTGGTCTGGGAGTGGACACCTTACCGGGTGCAAATCCTGCTTGCCCTGGATCAAGTGCCCGAATTGACCGACCGCCTGGCCGGCGAGCTGGAACAAGGCGTCATCGACCGGATCGACGCCCTGGTGGGGGCGGCCTGGCAGGCGGCAGCGGTCCGGCCGGAAGCCCCACTCCGCCGGGCCATGCTCCGCGACCTGGAAGCCGTCTCGATCGACTCGCTTCCGCCCGATTTGCTCCAATGCGACAAGGTCTTCTTGCTGGTGGTCCGGCGGCAGCCGGCCGGCTACCAGGTCGTGGCCCGCGAGCTCGACGTTCGCACCCGCACGTTGGGCACGCCGGTTCGGCTGCGGGCCGGACAACCGGCCGTGTTGCGGGATGCGTTGTTTGACGCCATGCGGCGGGCTTTTTCGCCCTTGGCGATGGTGGAGGAGGCCGAGGGCCAGCGGGCCACGCTGCGGCTTCGTGCCGCCGGCTTTCGCCTCCGCGATGAGAACGCCGCCCGGGTGGCGCCCGGTACGATCTTTCGCCCCATCGTCCGCTACAACCAGCGCGACGGCACGCCGAAGCGAATCACGCCGCTGCCCTGGACGTATCTTGTGGTGGAGAAGGTGGCCGGGTCGCAACTCGATTGCCGGCTTTACTCGGGGTTGCGTTCGGCCCTGACCGGTCGCCGCCGCGGTCGCGTGGAGCGGTTGGCGCTGGCCGTTACCCCTCCTCAGCGGGCCACGCAATTGGTGCTCAAATCGCGGACCACCGAGCACCGCTTGCTGGAGGACTACGAAGTCTATACGCAAGTTCCCGGCCAGACGACGACCCAACTGTTGGGCCGTACCGATCGCTTCGGCAGCCTGGCGATTCCCCCCGCACGCCAAGGCCTGCGAATCCTCTTCGTCAAGAGCGGCAGCCAACTGCTGGCACGGCTGCCCATCGTTGCCGGCCTGGAGCCCCGGCTGGAGGCGACCATCGTCGACGATCACCAGCGGCTGGCGGCGGAAGGGTTCATCATCGGGGCGCAGGAGCGGCTTGTCGACGTGGTCACCCGGCGGGCCGTGCTGATGGCAAGAATTCGTGGGCAACTCAAGGCCGGCCGGCCCCAACAGGCGGACAAGCTGGTGGTCGAGCTCTACGCCCTGCAAACCCGCGCCCAGATGACCCGCTACCTGGACGTGGAACACAAGAAACGCTACAGCGACGATCCGCTGATCCAGCGGCGGATCGACGCCCTCTTCGAGAACACCCGCAAACTCGCGGTCCAATACCTCGATCCCGCACCCGTCGACCAGGTGGCCCAAGAGGTTCGCCAGGCCCTCAGCACCGCCGCCCAATAGCTGCCCGCCAGACGCCTTCGCGTTGTGCGCGGGTCTCCCGACCCCGCACCGAATTCGACCCGCGCCGAACGCTCACGCCTCACTGGGCCGCCTGAAACCCATGCCAGAGGACCGCCAGCAGGGCCACCAGGCCCAGCGGCAGCACGAAAAACAGCAGCATCGGCCCCCACACCGCGGGAGGCCGCGGAGACGAGGTGGCAGCCGCGCTGAAGGGCAGACCCGTCTCCTGGGAAGCGGAGCCCACCGGGTCGGTCGTTTGCGAAAGCCACCCCGAGCCCTCGCGGTCCGCCTCGGCGATTTCCGGAAAACTCGATTGCGTGTCCTCCAGGTCTCCGCCGTCGCGTGATGAAGCGATGGGCCCTTCGCCGAAACCGTTTTCCGCCGACACACCCGGGGACGACACGGCCACCCGCTCCTGCTGGCCGGTCCAGGGCCGGAGCCGCTCGATCACCTTGGCGGCCGAAGGAATCCGCTGGGCCGGATGCTTGGCCATCATGTCGCCCAGGACCTCGACGAATTCCGCCTCCAGCGAGGCGTTCAAGCGTCGCGGATCGATGGGGCGCAGCTCGCAGTGGGCGCGGACTTTGTCGCGTGTCGCCCCCCGGGGAAAAGGAACCTTGCCGGTCACGGCATAGTAAAGCGTGCATCCCAGGGAATAGACGTCCCAGGCCGGCGTGGGGGCCCAGGGGGCCTGGATGTGATCGGGCGAGAGATAATCGGCGGTTCCCACGATCTTGCCGAAACGCGGGTCGCTCTCCGCGTCGCCCCGCAGCGAGCCGGCCAGGCCCAGGTCCGACAGCTTCGCTACCCCCCCGGGCGTCACCAGCACGTTGCCCGGCTTCACGTCGCGATGGATCAGCCCCTGCTGATGGGCGTGCTCCAGGCCGGCGGCCACCTGGGAGATCACCTTGGCCGCGGTGCGCATGTCCATCCGACCCTGGCTGCGAACCATTTTCCGCAGGTCGCTGCCGGGCACGTATTCGGTCACCAGGTAGTGGACGTTGCCATCCTCCCCGGCGTCGTAGGCGCGAACCAGGTTTTCGTGGTCCAGCTTGGCCAGGGTTCGCATCTCGCGGGTGAAATTGGCCACGGCTTCCGGCGTCGACTTGGCCCGGGGCAAGACCTTGATCGCCACCACGCGACCGAGAACGTTGTGCTGGGCTTTGAAAACCTGCCCCATGCCGCCACGGCCGATGGAGTCGATGATCCGGTACGGTCCCAGGGTAAACTTCGTTCGCCCCTGCCGGAGCTGGCTCACCTGCCAGGCGTTGACATGTCCCAATTCGACCAGTTTGTCGGCCAGCCGCTCGTCGGAGGTGGGCACATCCGGCGGTGCCGGTTCGTCGCCCGCCACAAGGCCCGCCGCCTCGTCGATCTGCTCGCGGCTGACCAGGCCGCTGGCCAGCGCGGTTCGCACAAAGATCGAATCGGTTGTTCGTTGAAACGACGGCACGCTCGGCCTCCCCTATTCGCGTCCGGGGCTACGTCTGCCGGTATCCCGTTGCTATCCGGTCACCGCCCCCGGCCTCTTTCCCAAGGTTACCCTTGGCGGGTGACCCGCGCCAAGCGAGGCCCCCTCTTTAGGCCTCCGCGATCCCCAGGGCCTGCCAACTCGGCGGCAGGGGGGCCTCCAGCTCCATCGGCTGGCGGCGCACGGGGTGAACAAATACCAGCCGCCGGGCGTGCAACGCGATCCCCGCCGAAAAACGTTGTCTGGAGCCGTATTTCCGGTCACCCAGGACCGGGTGCCCGAGATGGGCCATTTGCAGCCGTATCTGGTGCTTTCGCCCTGTCTCCAAACGCACTTCCAGGAGGCTCTCTTGCCCCAGGCGTTGGAGCCGGCGAAAGACCAGTCGAGCCTCTTTGGCCCCGGCTAGCGCGGGCCCCACGATCCGCATCCGCCGGTGCCGCTGGTCCGCGCCGACCCAATCGACGCACTCGCCCGCGGCGGCGCGGACCCGGCCCTCCACGACTGCCCAGTAAACTTTCTCCACCGATCGGGCACGAAACTGCTCATTCAGGCGGCGGGCCGCCTTCGACGTTCGGGCCATCAGCACCACGCCGGTCACGGGGGCGTCCAGCCGACTGACCACCCCCAGGTAGACGTTGCCCGGCTTGCCGTGGCGTCGCTTGAGGTCCTGTTTGGCCAGGCTCAACAGGGACGGCCGGTCCGCTTGCACACCCATCGTGGGCAAGCCCGCCGGCTTGGCCACCGCCAGCAGGTGGTTGTCCTCGTACAGGATTTGCAGCGGCTGGTGGTCCATGGGCAGGCCGAAGAACGTAAAGCATTGGGATTTCAGGTGTTGTCCCCCACCGGCCCTGTGCCCGTGGATTTCGGGTTTGGAAACTACGGCACTTCCGTTTCTGGGTGCACAGTAACCCGAAGCGTTAGCGAGGGAGGCACAGCGTTGAGCCATCTGCCTCGCTAACGCTTCGGGTTACTTTCAAAAGGTCCGCCGCTTGCACCCGGAAACGGAACAGCCGAAACTACCCTAGGTGACGCTGTCCAAGTAATACCCCCGGCCTCGCCCTCCCGGTTTTCCGCCACGGAAACTACAATGGTCGAACCGGTCATCCTAGCAGACGCCCACGGTGGGCACCAAGGCGACCGGCGGAGACGAATTTTCATGCGCAGGCTCCCCACGGTTCCCCTGATCCTGGCCAGTCGTTCCCCGCGGCGGCGGCAATTGCTCGCCCAGGCCGGTTACCGGTTCGAGGTGGTCGAGCCGTCGGAATCGGCCGAGTGTGGACTTTGCAGTGGAGAAAACCCGGCGCAACTGGTCGCCCGGCTGGCCTACCAGAAAGCGGCCGACGTGGTGGAACGGATCGAGCGGGGCGTGGTGATCGGCTGCGATACGGTGGCCGAGTGCGCCGGCCGAATCCTGGGCAAACCGGACCACGTCGACCAGGCCCGCGCGATGCTCGAATGGCTTCGCGGCCGCAGGCACCGGGTGCTCAGCGGCTTGTGTGTCTGGAGCCGACCCGGCGGCGAGCCCCGGGTGGCAGTGGAGATCACCACGCTGGAGATGGACCCGCTTACGGACGAGCAACTGGCCGGGTACCTTGACGGCCTTGCTTGGGAGGGCAAAGCCGGGGCCTTCGGCTACCAGGATGGGCTCGGTTGGGTCCACGTCATCGAGGGAAGCCAGTCGAACGTGGTGGGGCTGCCGATGGAACGGCTGGGCTCGATGCTGGAGGAAATCGGCGTGGTGGCCGGCCGGCCGGGTCGCGACCCGGCAGGGTAGAACGACCGTTCGGCTCCCGTGCGGTATCTTGCCCGGTTCATGCCGGGTCGCGACCCGGCCTACAGACTGCTTTTCGTGCCAGCGGCTCGGGGCGGGGTCCGGCAACCGCCAGCATCGGCCCAACCGGTACGATTGATCCGACGCCTTTGACGCAAACAACAGTGTGACCTATAGATAAGTAGACAGAATCGCTCCGGGTGAGCGAGAGTGTCGGGGTCTGTTTGCCCCAGCCCCGTAGGGCCGGCTGTGCCGGCCGAAACGTGGCTGGCGCCAACGAACGCGGCAACCGGCCGGCACAGCGGGCCCTACGGCAAGTACCGGCACCGTCCGAACAGCCAGCTCCGCATTTCCCCGACATGGGGCATGGGGATGCTGAAGTCATTTCTCGTTCAGTTCTTGGATCGACAACTTGGGATCATCGGCGAACATGGAAGACACGCCCTCTGCTGCCGTCGAAGAGCGCTGGATCGACGCGTTCACTCGCAAGCTTGCCACCGAGCGCGGGCAAGTGGATGCGTTTCTGGCTGCGCACCGCCGGCAGGTTGCCGAGGCGCAGGCGGAATTGGCGGAGCAGGTGGAACGGATCGCACGCGAGGCGACGGAGAGCCGCGAGGGGGCGGCTCGGGCTCGCGCGGAGGTCGACCGGGACGTGGAGGCAGCGGCGCGTGAGAACGAGGTCGTGGCCGAGGCGCGGCGCCAGTTCGAGGAGCGGCTCGTTCAATGGGAACAGGCGCAGCGCGAGGCCAGCGCCGAATTCGAGCAGCTTGGGCAGCGGATTCGCGCCGAGCGCGAGGAGTTGGGCCGCGCCCGCCAGGAGTTGGAGAGCCGCCGCGGGGAGGTCGACGCCGCGGAAGCGCAATTGCACCAGGATCGCCAGGAGCATACCCTCCGGTGCCGGGAACACGAGGCCGAGGCGACCCGCCTGGCCCAGTTGCGCGAGCGGCTCGAGGTTGATTCGGCCAAGCTGGACAAACTGCGGCAGGAGTTGAGCCAACAGCAAGCAGAAACGGAAATCCAGCGCAATCGCATTGCCCAGCAACTCAAGGCCCAGCACGACAAACAGCTTAGGGAAATCCAGCGTCGCTGGGCCGAGTTGGAACAACGCGACGCCGGCGAGGCGGGTCAACTCGAACAGCAACTGCGGGGCGTCGAGCAGCAGCGCGACCGGGCCCAGGAAGAACTCCAGCAGACCCAGGGCCAGCTCGACCAGGCGGCCGAGCGTTGCCGGCAACTGGAGCAGTCGCAAGAGGAGCTTGCCCGTGCCGCGGAGGATCAGAACCGGCGGATCGAGGCCCAGGCCGCGGAGTTGGAGGCGGCGCGGGCCCGGGCAACGGAGCTGGCGGCCCAGGCCGAGGCCAGCGGGCAGCGGGAGGCCGAGTTGCGAGCCCAGCTCGAGGTGCTCCGCCACCGCCAGGGCGAGTTGAGCACGGAACTGGAGTCGGCCCGAGG
>CAYZWG010000013.1:0-7000 GCA_964481605.1 uncultured Planctomycetaceae bacterium | reverse complement strand
AGGTGCTCCGCCACCGCCAGGGCGAGTTGAGCACGGAACTGGAGTCGGCCCGAGGCGAACTTGAAGAAAAGACCAGCCAAGCGGAAGCGGCCTCGCGACGGGAAGCCGGCCTCAAGGAGGAGTTGGAGTCGGCCCGTTCGCGTTGGACGGAACTGGCGGGCCAGCTTGAAACGGCCGGACAGCGAGAGTCGGAGCAGAACGCGCAGTTGGAGGTGCTCCGCACGGCGAGAGAAGAGCTAGCGAGCGAATTGGAGGGCATCCGCGGCCAGTTGGAAGAAACCACCGCCCGGGCGGAGGCCGCCTCGCGGCAAGAGACCGCGCTGGGCGAGGAGTTGGAATCGGCCCGTTCGCGTTTGACGGAGCTGGCGGCCCAGGCCGAGGCTACCGGGCAGCGGGAGGCCGAGTTGCGAGCCCAGCTCGAGGTGCTCCGCCACCGCCAGGGCGAGTTGAGCACGGAACTGGAGTCGGCCCGAGGTGAGCTTGAAGAAAAGACCAGCCAAGCGGACGCGGCCTCGCGACGGGAGGCCGGCCTGAGAGACGAGTTGGAATCGGCCCGTTCGCGTTTGACGGAACTGGCGGGCCAGCTTGAAGCGGCCGGCCAGCGGGAGTCGGAACAGGGCGCGCAGTTGGAGGTGCTCCGCGCCGCGAGGGAAGAGTTGACGGGCGAATTGGAAACGACCCGGGCTGAATTGGCGGAGAAGACGGCCCGGGCGGAGGCGGCCGCCGAGCAGGCGGCTTCGCTGGGCGAGAAGTTGGCGGCGGCTCGGTCGCGATGTGATACGTTGCAGGAGCAGGCGGCCACCGCCGCCCAGGCCGACCAGGAACAGGTTGCCGCCTTGACGGGGGAGCGCGACGAACTGGCGGCGCGTTTGGCCGAGCAGGGAGAGGAGTTGAAGCGGCTGGGGCGGCGGCTGGAAGAGGCCGAGGCGGAGGCGCAAAAGGCCTCGACGCTGTCTTCCAGCGATGACCAGGAGTTGAACCGGCGATACGAAACGGCCCTGGACGATGTTCGCCAGTTGAAGGCCGCCAACGAGACGCTGCGGAAAGAGTTGGCCGAGGCCAAAACCACCCCGCCCGCCGCCGGCGACGGCTCGGGCGGCAAGCTGGATTGGGAAGCGCAGAAGGCCCTCATGCTTGCCGCGCTGGAGTCGGAATTCGAGGAAGACGACGAGGAGGCGGCCCAAAAGCGGTTCGAGATAGAAGAGGTGGTGAGCCGGACGGAACAGATGTTGGCCGAGAAGGATGGCGAGATTAGCGAGCTGAAGGAACTGCTCAACAACCAGAGCAGCACGGTCGGTGCGGTCGCGGTGGGCGCGGCCGCCTTGGGAGAAGTTCTCGACCAGGACGCCTTCATTCGGGAAGAACGCGAGAACCTGCGGCAATTGAAACAACAGTGGGAAGAAAAACTCCGCACGGCGGAGATTGATCTTTCCATGGAACGGGCCAAGATCGCCCGCCAGCGGGCGGAGCTGGAGGAGCGAATCCAGACGCTGGAGGATTCCGTCGGCAGGGCCGCGGCCGATCAAGAGCAGTCGGGCGACGCTCCGGGGCGGGGAAAGGCGTCGGGGGGACGCTGGTTGGCCCGGCTGGGACTTCGCGACGACAAGTAGCCGGGTGCTCGCGGGCGAGAGCTCCGTAGTTTCTGTTGCGGAAAGTCGGGAGGGCGAGGCTCCCGCGTATGCACGAATATCGCCTTTCCGCAACAGAAACTCCGTCGGGCCGGCTGTGCCGGCCGGCTTGCAACGCGTAGGTCGGCGGTTTCGGCGAGGTCGGGAGACCCGCGCCGAGCGCGGGTCCGGCGAGTTGTCCAACCTCGCCGTTTTCCTCCCCACCGGCCATCGGCCGAGGCTACCGAGGCTACCGCTTGCGCAGTTGAATCTGCCCGATGCGGAGCCAGGGGGTCGTGTTGCTGGTCGCCGGCTCGATGTTTTCTCCCCCCAGCGCGTAGAGCTTGTCGTCGAGCAGAACCACGCGAATATCGTTGGTGGGCATCGGCATCACGCTGGGCATGCGGTGCCAGCGGTCGGTCGCCGTATCGTAGACCAGAACGAAAGGGCAGTAATACGATGGGTGGAAGCGGTCTTGCTGCTGGATGCGGCGCATCTGGGGAGTGAAGTCCTGGGCCTCCGGGCAACCGCCGACAACGAGAATGTAGCGGTCGCCGTAGACGCAGCAATCGAAGCCGGACAAGCGGTAGGGGAGCGGGCCGCGGCGCTGCCACTGGTTGCTGCGGGGGTCCAGCCGCCAGACCTCGCCGAGTCGTTTCCGGTCGGGACCTTGGGCGGGTTTCGGGTGGAAGAAATGCGATCCCCCCATGAGGTAGATTTGTCCTCGAACGGTTGCCGCGGCGGACCAACCGCGCGACTCGCCGGGGATTCGGCCGGCGGTGCGCCACTTGGGCTGGGGCTGGGAGAGGTCCAACATTTCCACGCTGTCCAGGGTCGGTCCGTGTCCACCCCGGGCACCACCGAGGACGTAGAGCTTGCCGTCCACGGCGGCGCTGGGAGCCCACGCCCGGGGCTCGTTCAAGTCGGCGATCCGATCCCAGAGGTAGTTGCCGTCCTTGCAGCGGAGACGGTAGCACTGGGCGTGAACGCCCCCCAGTTGACGGCTGCGGCCGCCGATCGAATAGAAGGCGTCGCCCGATTCGGTGCCTTGCACATAGGCCTGGCCGATCGGTCCGCGCGGTCCCCGCTGCCACCACCGGGTGTGGGGATCGTAGACGTACATCGTGGCCGTCTCGCGCCAGGGGTGGCGCATGCCGAAGACGCTGAGCACCTTGCCGTCCAGCGCCGTGGCGCAACCCCCTTTGCGAAACTCCGGCAGGTTGGGACCCAGTTCCCAGGTGACGTCGGCAATTTCGCACCGGTCGTCGTCGCAGCGGGCCACGCCCGCACACAAGACCGCAACGGCCAGGCCACAGATCAATCGAGAGACCATTGTATTTTGCTCCTTGCGATTGCGGGGCCGGCGGGTGGGCGGGGAGCACCCGCTCTAGGGACTCACACCCTTTCGGCGGCCGGTTTACCCCTTCGGCCAGGTGTAGCTCTGCTGATTTGCGAAACCCCGGATGCGAATCAGGTCGCCGGGAAGGATGTCCATCACCGAGTAGGCGTTGTTTTGTGGCCCAGCCCCTTCCACCATGGCGGCCAGGGTGCAGTAGTGGATTCCGCCGATCTCCCGGTAGTCGTTCCGGTGGTAATGCCCTTGGAACACGGCCAGCACGTTGCCGGCTTGCTCCAGCACGCGGCGGACTTCTCCCCCTCGCTTTACGCCGTAATGGCTCTCCACGTCGAGCCGCTGATGCAGAAACACCACGGTTGCCGTCGTGGTCTTTTCGAGATCGGACCGCAGCCACCGGAGTTCTTGCGGGGGGATATTCGCATCGGTCCAGTCGAAGTTTCTCCGCCCGTAGGGGGTCCCGTCGCCGCGGAAGCAGGCGTCGAGGACGATGAAATGATAGCCGCCGGAATCGAACGCATAGTACGACTTGGGCTGGCCGGCGATTTCCAGGAATTCCGGTTTGGTGAGGCTGTAGACGCAGTGATTGCCCAGTACGTAGTGGCGATCGGCGGAGACGCCCGCCAGCGCCTGGGCCATTTTTCGAAGATAACCCTTTTCCGTTTCGAGGGAGTCGGCGGCGTCGATGAGATCGCCCAGTTCGATGAGAAAATCGACCTTGTCGTGATGAAACTGCGGCGCCGCCTGGGCGAACTTTCGCGGCGTTTCGCGGTAGTATCGATTTCCGGCCGGGGGTTTGTCGGCATAGTGCAGATCGGTGATCATGGCGGCCCGCAGGACCGGCTGGTCGGCGGCATCCGCGCCGGCGGCCGCGCCCGGGGCCAGGGTCGAACCGGCCAACAAGAGCGTGCCCTGCCGGAGGAAGGCCCTCCGGCCCAGTGTCGACGATGGTTCTTGCTTGCGTGGATCGAACATGGGGCAGCTCGCGTGATCTGGCAGGTGGCCGGCTGCAGCGGCCATTATACAGCACCGCTCACTTCGATATACAACACCGCAGGTGGCCCCGATAGCTCTGCTATCGGGGTGCCGCGGCACGGGAGGCGAGGATTGCGGCACGCCGGACTGCCGCCCACGCGGGGAGCGGGGTCAGCAGCCCCGCGCCCAACAGGTGCCTCTTGCGGCTACGCCGCCCTGATAGACAAGCTATCAGGGCTACCCGCTTGGCGTTGCGGCCCGACCGGGATGCCGGGACGTCGCAGCCGGTGTGGCGTCGGGCCTGTTCGAGGTGGTGGGAATGTTGATAATGGACGCGGGACGGCGGGCGGGACGGGACGAAATGGTTAGAGACGAACCGCTCGCCGGCACCTCGTCCGATGGATGCCTTTTCCTCGAAACACGGGAGATAAAAGCCATGGAACTTGCCGGATCGCAGACAGAGCGGAACCTGCTGACCGCCTTTGCCGGAGAATCGCAGGCGCGAAATCGCTACACTTACTACGCCGGGCGGGCCAGGAAGGACGGCTTCGTTCAGATCGCCCAAATCTTCGAGGAGACGGCCCATCAGGAAAAGGAACACGCCAAGCGATTCTTCAAGTTTCTCCAGGGCGGGGAGGTCGAAATCCAGTGTGCCTTTCCGGCGGGCGTGATCGGCACGACGGCCGAGAACCTTCTGGCCGCGGCCAACGGCGAGCAATACGAATGGACCGAGATGTATCCCGGGTTCGCCGCCACCGCCCGAGAGGAAGGTTTTCCGGCCGTGGCCACCGTGCTGGAAAGGGTGTCCGTGGCCGAGAAGCAGCACGAGCGCCGCTATCGCGGGCTGTTGGCCAACATCGAGCAAGGGTTGGTGTTCAAGCGAAGCGAGCCGGTGGTCTGGCGATGTTTGAATTGCGGATACCTTCACCAGGGTCCGGAGGCCCCGGCGGCGTGTCCGGCCTGCGCCCATCCCCAGGCGTATTTCGAGTTGCTGGCCGAGAACTGGTGAGTCGTCCTGCGGTAGGGCGGCGCGGGGGAATCGGCAACACCCGAAAACGGGAGGCACGCACGATGGCAAACGACTTGACACGACGAGGATTTCTGGGTGCCGCCGGAGCGGCGGCCGTGGTGGGGGCGGCGGCAAAGCTGCCGGCCGCAGAGGCCGGCACCGGCACCGCGGGCGGATCGATCCGGGTGCTGGGCATCGGTTGCAGTCCGCGAGAGGCGAGCACGACCGCGGCCGCGGTGCAGGTCTGCCTGGAGGCCGCCAAGGAGGCGGGCGGAGAGAAGATCGAGGTGGAACTGATCAAGCTTGCCGGGATGAGGATTCCCGGCTCGGTGGCCGCCGGCGTTCCGCTGGAGCCGGGCCAGCGCGACGACTTTCCGCGGCTGGTCCCCAAGCTGGGCGATGCGAAAGTCGCCGCCCTGATCATCGGCTCGCCGGTCTATTTCGGCAACATGTCGTCGCTTTGCAAGGCCTTTTTGGAGCGGCTGTCGATCTTTCGCCGAGACAACTTTGCCCTGAGCAACAAGGTGGCGGGCGTGCTGGCCGTGGGCGGTGCCCGCAACGGCGGCCAGGAGTTGACGATCCGGTCGATTCAGACCGCGTTGTTCTGCCAGGAAATGATCGTGGTCGGCGAGAGTCGTCCCAGCGCCCATTTTGGCTCCGGCGTGTGGAACAGCCGAGAGTTCCATGACATCACCGACGACGAAGTCGGCATGTCGGCGGCAAGGAATCTCGGCCGCCGGGTGGCGGAGGTCGCGCTGGCGCTGGCCGCCACGTAGTCTCGCCGGCCGAGTGGCTTTGCGCGATCCGAGCGGCGCGTGGGCGAACCGGGGCAGACGAAGGGGGCGGATCGGAGCGTAGCGGATGAGCGCGTGGATCAGGATCGGTCTGTTGCTTGTTTTCTGTCCGGTGGCCGCAGCGCGATCGGCGGACCAATGGGAGCGAAACGATCGCGACTTGCTCACGAACTTCAACAACATGTATAGCCCTTGCGTGGTGGAGACAGGGGGCCCATACCGGTACAAGATGTGGTTCTTCGGTTGGGCGGCCGAGTATGCCAACCCGGGGATTGCGGGAGTGGACGCGATTTTTCATGCCCGATCGAAGGACCTCGAGCATTGGGAGGTTTACGCCAAGGGGCACACGTGGGACCGCACGATGAATCCGACCACCTGGGTCCCCGTGCTCCATGCCGGCGATCGCTGGTATGAGGCGTGGCACGCGGGCGATCCGTCGGTTGTGGCCGCAGGCGGCACGTTTTGCATGGCCTACAGCGCCACCTCGAGGCCGTTCGGGCGGATTCTCGGCTACCCGGCCGAGATGGTGCAATGTGTCATGGGCGCCACCTCCGAGGACGGAATTCACTGGCGAAAGAGCCAACAGCCGCTGTTGATCCGGCCGCTGGACACGGCCCGCCCCCAGCCCGAGCCGCAAAGGATCGGCGATTTTCATCGTCCCTGCCTGCGGCGGGAAAAGGGGAAATGGCGGTTGTGGTTCGACTACTGGCTGCCCGGCCAGGGCACCTGCATGGGCTATGCGGAGAACGCGGGCGATTTCATGCGGGCGGGCGGGTTCAGGATCATGCACGAGTTGAAGCGGCCTCTCTTGGCCGCTTGGCCCAATCCGGAGGTCGTCAAGATCGGCGGGCAGTATCACTGTTTTTCCGATCCACCCGGCTACCCCGTTCCGCCGGGCGCCTCGCCGTGGAGGAGTCGGCAACTGCGGGAGGCGGTTTCCGAGGACGGTCTTTGCTGGCACAAGCTGGGGTTTATTGCCCCCGACCCGGACGCCGACGCCTGCCACGTACCCCAGGCCCTGGTGACGGAAATCGAGGGGCGCAAGTGGCTCTACCTGTTTTACGCGACCCAGGTCGGGCGGCGCAGGCACGACGGCAAGTATCACTACCAGTACGATCGCATCCGGGCGATGCGTCGAGAGGTGACAGCTTCCGGCGGCAGCGGGCAGTGAGGGTGAATGCCGCCGTGGGTGGCCGCGATAGCTCTGCTATCGGGGTGCCGTGAGGCACGGGAGGCGAGGATGGCGGCGTGCCGGACTGCC
>CAYZWG010000012.1:27619-29567 GCA_964481605.1 uncultured Planctomycetaceae bacterium | reverse complement strand
AGTCTCCTCCGGCCGCTAGTCGATCAAGGGTGAGTAGTCGTCGTTGTGCCGGCTCACGGCGGGGGTGCCGCTACGGGCCGGGCGGGCACAGTCGGCGGAAGATCATCCAAGGAGCAGGCAATGTGCGGGAGAATGACGCTCAGCGGGTTGGGGCTGGGACTTGTGGCGATGATCGCGTTGCCGATCGCGGACGACGTTTCGGCCCAGCAACTCCCGTCCCGTGCCAACCACACCGTCACCCTGCCCGGTGCGGTCCAAAAACCGTCGCTGGGTGACTCCCTCGGTTCCTCGATCAAGAGCGGCCTGGGCAAGGTCACCCACCTGCTGAAGCCGAAGTCGTCGCCTCCGACGGTTCCCGATCCGATCTCGCTGGAGGTCAAAGCCGAGCCCGATCCCAACTTCTACGTGGCGATGGCCAAGATGGCGGAGCAGTCGGGCAAAGTCGGCCAGGCCCGGCAGAACTACGAGTCGGCATTGAAACTGGACCCCCATCACTACGGCGCGCTGCTGAACTACGCCCGGCTGAAGGACCGCCAGGGACGGCTCGACGAGGCGACGCGGCTGTACCAGCAGGCCACCAAGGCCAATCCGAACAGCGCCGCGGCGTGGAATGACCTGGGGCTCTGTCTGGCGCGTCGGCGGCTGCTCCACGAGTCGGTTCGCACCCTGGAAAAGGCGATCCAACTCCAGCCGCGGGAGACCCTTTACCGCAACAACATTGCCACCGTGCTGGTCGAGTTGAACGAGGTGGACGCCGCGCACAAACACCTTCGAGCGGTCCACACGGAAGCCGCGGCCGACTACAACCTGGGCTATCTGCTGCAAAAGCGGGGGCAGATCGAGCCCGCCCGACGTCTGTTTGCCGAAGCCCTGGCAAGGGATCCGTCGCTCGGTGCGGCGCGGGCGTGGCTGAAAAAGCTGGGCGGGCCACCGGCGGCAAAGGCCAGTGTTGCCCGGCGGCTGGGCAATGCCGCCTCGCCCAAGCCGCGGCTCGGCTCGCCGACCGGGCTCGCCCCGCTACCCCCCACGTTGGTGCCGCGCGAATCGCTGCGGGGGCGGCCCGCCACGCCCGGCAAAGCCGCCGCCAACCCCACCTCGAAGCGTTCTTCGGGCGGTGTCTGGCGACTGCCGCCGACCCGATAGGCACCGCCCCACGCGGACCGGGGAACCGCTACTTCTTGTTCTTGCCCTGCGCGGACAGGCTGGTGTAGTCGGCCGCCCGCTTGGTCCGCTCGCCACTCTTGCGGACAATCAGTTTGCGGGTTTTTTTGTCCCACCAAACGGTACGGAACTTCAGACGGTGCTGCCCGTGGCAGTCGGTGCAGACCAGCTCCTCCGGGTTCGTCTTGGCGGGGCAACGCGCTTGCCAGCGGGCGATGACCTCGCGGGCCGGGGCATTGTGGTCGTCGTGGCACTCGGCGCATTTCTTCCCGATGTCCCCGGGGGCAAACATCACGTCGGGCGGGGTGCTGTTGTCTTCATCGTCACGGTGGGCGTTTGACGGGCCGTGGCAATCGACGCACCCCACGTCCTCCCGGGCGTGAACCACGACCATCTCTTCCTCCTCCAAGTTGCCGTGGCAAACAAAACACGCCGTGTTGTCGGCAAGAATCTCGTCCCCCTTCTTGCCGGCTTCGGGCAGCTTCTCATCCATGTAGCCCTCCAGCGACAGGGGCGGCGCGGCCAGTGCCCGATCGCTCCGCGCTCGCACGCCGAGAAGATGCCCAAATCCCAACAAGATTCCGGCCGCGACCAGCGGCAACCAAAACACTTTCTTCATCGCGATGATCTCGTTTTATGACCGCGTGGGAAAAAGCAACGGCAAAGGGGCGACCCCGGCCTGGTTCCCAAGCCGGAGCTTGGGAACCAGAATTCAACGGAGGGGCAACCCCGGGCCGGTTCCCAAGCCGGAGCTTGGGAACCAGGATTCTGGCCGGAGCTTAGGAAC
>CAYZWG010000012.1:8241-27519 GCA_964481605.1 uncultured Planctomycetaceae bacterium | reverse complement strand
CAGGATTCTGGCCGGAGCTTGGGAACCAGGATTCTGGCCGGAGCTTGGGAACCAGGATTCTGGCCGGAGCTTGGGAACCAGTTGCCGTAGGGCCGGCTGTGCGGAGCCGAAACGTGGCTTGGGAACCGGGATCGTTGCCTCTCAGACCTCGACCCAGTCGTTGAGCCAGCGATAGTGATAGGGCAGGTTGGCAAAGGCGCGATCCGTGGCGGCGTCCAACTGGGCCTGTTCCTTGGCGTCCAAGGCGCGCCGCTGGAGCACCGCCCGGGCCACGTTGTCGACCTGCTGGGGCGTGATCATGCCCGGAATGGGAGCCGTAATCACCGGGTTGGTGAGAATGGCACGGATCGTCAGCCGGGCGATCTTGCTGTCCTCTTTCTCGTGCTCGTTGCCGGGCGAGCTGTCGCCCTTGAAGAGCGAGCCGCCGGTGAACGGCTTGATGCCGAACCAGGCCACGTCGCACTTCTGCATGGCGTGCCAGAGGCTGTTTTCCCAGGAGGCGTCCTCGACCCTGACCACCCGGGTGGAATCGCCTTCGCCGCCCGCTTCGATCTTTGCCCCGGCCATCTTCGTCTTCGCCGTGTAGGGGGTGCAGATCACTTCCAGCACATCGGGAGCGGCAGCGATCCATTTCTTGATGTGGGGCCGGTCGTGGGAGGAGATTCCCGTGAAGCGGGCCCGCCCGCTCTTCTTGGCCCAGGCCAGGGCCTCGCACATCTCCTCCATCTCGGCGTCCTGGTGATGGCTGCTATGCTCGTGGCAAGTGATCCGCCAGACGTCGACATATTCCTGCTTTGTCGTCGTCATGCCGTGGTCGAGGGCCTCCTTGAGCTTTTGGGTAATCCACCCCGGCTTCTTCGGCTGGCCCTTCTTTTGGGCATCCTGCCATTGCCGGCTCAGCCCGCGCATTTCTTCCTGGTACCAGGAAAAGCCCAGGTACATCTTGTCGCGGCGGCCCTTGAGGGCCTTGGTGTACATGATGCACTCTTGCATCGTGCAGGCGTCGATGTAGTTGATGCCCCGCTCGATGCACTGCGTGACCACGTCGTAGCGGTTCTTCTCGAAGGAGCTGGAGTCCAGCTTGGCGCTGAGCCAACTCTTGCCCTGGAAAAGCTCGGGCACGACCGTATTGACCCGCTTCCAGTGTCCCCCCAGGCAGACGGACGAAAACATCAGGTCCGTCTTGCCGCCGCGGCGGTATTCCATCTGCTCGTTGTAGTTGAGAATGCCGTCTGTTTTCCGGTGGGTGGGATTGCCCGCGTAGACGGTGTGGATGGGGGCGATACCGGCGGCCACTCCGGCGGCGGCCACCGCTCCGGTCTTGACGAAATCGCGACGCGTGAGACGTTGTTGCGACATTCCACAACTCCTTTTCAGCTAGGAAGGGAAAGGCCCTCGGCTTGCTCCTGCTGCCGCCGAAAGATGCCACGGCCACTGGCGCTATGCTAATTGGCCGGGAAGGGGGGTGTCAAGAGAACCGCGACATCGCCTCCGGATCGGCGGGTTCCCAAGCGGGAGCTTGGGAACCAGGAATCCTCCCTCCCTCGGTCCCAAGCTCCAGCTTGGGACCGCATTAGCGGGAGCTTGGAAACCAGGAATTGGGCGTGGAGCTTGGGAACCAGGGAAGGTTCACCTTTCAACTGGCCACCCGCCGGCATCCCGCCACGTGGGGGGCCGTTATATGCCCTGGTCGTTGCGAGCCTTAGAGTATGTTTGACCAGGGGCGGAAATAGACGGGCTTTCCCCACCGAAACGACGTACGATGGGGCCGGAGGTTCACCATGTTCGACCTTGAAACCATCTTCTGGATCGGCCTGGTCCTGACGCTAATCACGCTGTTCGGCCATTTCGTCTGGGTTGCGGTGGCGTGGTTTTTTCGTCTGGTGACGGGCGTTGCCGGTCGCCAGCGGCGGCGGGCGATGGGCCGGTGTGGATGGTGCGAACGCCCGACCTTGGCGACCCGGGCACGATGCGACTGGTGCGGCCGCGACTTGCACAACGCGGCGGCCGAGGAGATGGCCGACCTGGCGGCGGCCGCCAGGCAGGTGGCGCGGCTCCAGCGGGTCGGCCGCCTGGAGGCCGCCCTGGCCAAGGCCCTGCGCGAGGCGGTTGCCGACCGCCGGGCGGAGATTGCGGGCGGTGCGCCGGGCGGGCATCGCCAGCCGCTTGCGGAGAAAAAGGCCGCGCAACCCCCGTTGGAGGCGATCGTTCTGGAGGACCACCCCCGGCCGGCCGGCGGTCTCCCGGCGGCTGGGCCGCCGCAGCCCGTTCCGCCAGCGGCGGTTCCGCCCCCGCCGGAAAAGACTCCCGCCGCGGTCCCCGCGCAACCGCCGTCCCTGCCGCAACCGCCGTCCCTGCCGCAACCGCCGTCCCTGCCGCCGGCGCCGGCGGCCGCCGCGCCGAGCGCCGTGGAACGCTCACCCTCACCAGCAAAACCGGCACCGCGGCGAAAGTCCTTCCGCCAGATTGTGAACGCCTTTCAGCGGGAGCGGAACATCCAGGCGGCGGAGCTTTGGGGCGTGCTGGCCAGCGGGATGCTGATGGTGGGTGGCTCGGTGATGCTGGTGATCAACTTCTGGGCAACCCTGAAAGAGTCTCCGCTGATGCAACTGGCGGTCTTCGCCGGATTCTCCGCGACCGTCTTCCTGGCGGGCCTGTTTGCTCAATACCGCTGGAAACTGGAACACACCGGCAAGGGCCTGCTGACCATCGCCGTGCTCTTGGTACCGCTCAATTTCGTGGCCATGGCGGGCCGAGGAAACGATCTTCCGCTGGTTGCCGTGGAGTTTGCGGCGCTGGGGCTTTTCGCCTACCTGGTCTACATGGCGGCGAGGGTTCTCGTGGCCGGGCGGCCGGGCGATCAGACCCTGGCCGTGGTGGGCAGCTCGGCGGCCGTGGTGCTGTTTTCCGCTTTCCCGACCTTGGGCGCCCACGGTTGGGCGGCGGGCGCCGCGGCCGCGGCAGCCGCGGTGCTGGCCACGGCCGTGGGACGCCACCTGGCTCCGATGACGCGGGTCGCTTGCCTCTCCAGGCGGCAAGCGGCCGATCTGATGATGTTGTTGGGCACGGGCGGATTCGCCACGGTCTGGCCGCTGGGTGTCCTCCTCCAGCAGGGGGTCGCGGCGAACCATTCCCTGGCCCAGGCACTCGGTCCCCTGGCAATCGCCGTCGCTCTGCTGGGGGCGACCGTGCTGGCCGCCGGGATCACGGCCATGCGGGGCCTGGACGCCGACCGCGAGTTGGCCGCCTGGCGTACCGTGGCCACGGCCCTGGGGCTGGCCGGAATGGGTGTGCTGCTGTTGGCGCTGGTGCTGGCCTGGCCCTACGTGCCGGTGGTCGTCGCCGTGGGTCTGCTGGACACAGTGGCGCTGGCGGCCGTGGGTACCCGATTTCGTTTTCTGCCGGCCCATGCCGGGGCGATCGGCAGTGCGACGCTGGCCTACCTGGCCGGGTTCCAACTGGTTACGGGGCAGGTTCCCGTCTGGGGTCCCACCGACTCGATGGTGGCGCTACGCCAGTTCCTCAGCGTTTCCAGCGGGGCCGCACTGGCCGGGCTGGTGGGCCTGCTGGGCCTGGTGGCCTGGTCGCTGGACCGGCGAGGCCGCCGCCGGGAGGGGCTGGTTTACGCTCTCGGGGCCGGCGCCGTGGCCGCCCTCAGCGTGCTGCTGTTGGGCTACGCCGGTTGGCTGACCGGCCCCACGGCGGCGGTGGTGGCCATGAGCGTTTTCGCGCTCTACTCCGCCGGGGCACTGCTTTTGAACGTGCGGCTGGGACGGGCCGAGTTGAGCTACGCGGCCTACGCCCTGCTGGTGGCGGCCACGGTTTGGGGACTGCGGGCGTGGAGCGGCTCGCTGGAACTGACGTGGGCGGCCGTGCTGGCGGTCGAGGCCCTGGCCCTGGCCACGGTGGCCGCCGCCATGAGCCGCCTCGCGGGGGGCTTTCCGCTCTCTCGGCCGGCTCTCGGAGCACACCGCCCGGAAGGCCCGGCAGCCTGGACAACCGTCTTTCACCGGCCCCTGCTGAACACGCTTGACGTGCTTCTGGCCGGCGTGTGCGTGATGGGCGCGATCGTTCTCCTGCCCGACCCGGGGGGTGTGGCCCGCTCGATCGTGCCGCTGGTGATGTTTGCCTGCCTGGCCGGTGCCTATTTCCTCCAGGCGGGGGCTCGCGGCTGGGCCGGGTGGACCTGGGTGGCCTCGGGCGTGGGACTGGTGGGAGCGATTCACACGCTGGTATGGAACTTTCCCGGGCTGGGAGACCAGCCGTGGGTGACGGCCATGCTGGGCCACGCCACGCTGGCCATGGCGGTCAGCGCGGCGTGCGCCGTCTGGGCACGTCGGCGGGGCACGACCGTGGCGGCGCCGGCCATCGAGCGGGTTTTCGTGAGCCCCCTGGGCCGCTCGGCCGTCGTTTCGTCGGCCCTGGTCGTGCCCTTGTTGTTCGTTGTTCCCTGGCACAACCTGGCGTTCCTCTCGGTTTGCCTCTTCTGGCTGGCCGGCGTCTGGCTGGTGATTGCGTGGACCGAACGCTCGGCCAGGCTGGTTACGGCGGCCCAAGCGGCGATGGCCGTGGCGACCGTGGTGGCCTGCTCGGCCTGGCTGGAGAGTCATGGCTGGGGCTCGGCCGGCGAGATCGACCTCAACGACCAGCGTTCCTGGCAGGTCTACGGCGTGGGCCTGGCGCTGGTGGGGCTGGTGTGGGCCGTGGTTCGCCTCGGTTCGCGCGGCCACGCCGCCTTGGCCCGACTGCTCGAGCCGGACTGGCCCGCCCTGGATCGGGTGATGCGGGTTTTTCTCGTGGCGGTCCAGGGGCTCGTGCTGCTGGGCTGCCTGGTTCCCGGCTGCCTGGTGGAGCTCGACAGCCGCGCCGGCGCGGTCGTGCCGGGTTGGGTGGGGGTGGCCTTTGGGCCAACCGCTTGGATTCTGCTGGGGCTGTTGGCGGCCACGCTGATCGTGGCGCTATGGGATCAATGGCAGCGGGTGGAAGTGGCGGCCGCCGTGCTCGTGGCGGCGAGTGTGCCCTGGCTGGCGGCCGGGCAGTGGGGGCTGCACCAGGATACGGCGTCGCTCTTGCGCTGGGCCTCGGCCGGAGCCTTTTTGGCCTGCTCGGTCGCCGTCTGGCAGCGGCGGCGGCTGGTGGCGGTGGGCCACCGGTGGCGGATGCGGCGGTTCACCCCGCCCGGCGGCGAATCGATCGCCCAGGCGACGGCGCTGGCCACGATGGCCGCGCCCGTGGTGCTGGCGACCCTGGCGGCGGCCGCCTCGCAAATCGGCGGGGTGACGCCGGGCGGGCCGGCGGCGGCCAGTTTCTTCGCCGGACGGGGACCGGCGCTGTCGTACCTGGTTCCGCTGGTCGTGGTGATCGGGGCCCTGACCGGCTCCGCGCTCCGCGAGCGGTCGGCCGGGTATGCTTTTTCCGCCGGCTTGGTGGTCGAGCTGGGCGTGGTGCTGGGCTACCTGCTGCTGGTGGACCGGTTGGGCGTGGAACCGTTGGTCACCGCGGTGCAGCTTCTGGCGGTCGCCGCGGCCGCCTGGGCGGTCCTTTGGATTGGAATCCGGCGGTACGTGGACGTTTGGCGCGAAGACGGCCCGGAGCGGCTCCCCGCCACGCTGATGCGGGTGCAACGGGGAATCGGCCTGGGGGCCAATGCCTTGGCCTTGGTGCCGGGGCTGTTGGGTTTCCTGGTGGCCGGCAGTGCCGCGCCGGCGTGGACCCTGGCCGCGGGCCGATGGACCGGCTGGGCGGCACTCCTGGCGGTGGCCGCGGCGGAAGTCGTGCGGCGGGTGGAAGGCCGGCGGCCGATGCGACCGGAGCTGGCGGGCCTGGCCGGCATGGCGGGCATTGGCCTGGCGGCATGCTCCGTGGCGGCCGTGCCGGTGCTGGGGTTCCTCTGGGGTTACCACACCTTGATGCTGGGCTGGGCCCTGTATGGCGTGCTGGTGGCGGCGGCAACCTGGTGGCTGGCCGGCCAGGTCACCGTGGCGGGGGCCCAGGGACCGCCACAGGCGCTGGTTCGGGCGGCCCATGTGTGGGTGACCGCGGCGGGCCTGTTGGCGCTGCTTTTGGGGCTGAAGGCGGCCATCTTCCACGCGCCCGCCGAAGAGCGACTGTGGGGGGCGGCCGCGGTGGCCCTGGCCTCGGCCTCGGCCGCCGTGATGGGCGTCTGGCGACGACGCGAGGCGTGGGCCTTCCTGGCCGGGCTGGGAGTCAACCTGTCCGCCTCGATCGTGGTGAGCTATTTCCAGCCGCGGCTGACGGACGCCGCCACGCTGGTGCTCTGGGTCGAGGCCAATATCCTTGCCGCCGCCGCCGTGGCCCTGGCTTGGCTGGCCGCGCGGAGACGGCTCTATCAACTCGGCGAGATGTCGCTCCGCTCGGGGCCCCTTTTGGCCCTGCAACTCGCGCTGGCCACGCTCGCCTGCGCCGCCCTGGTCGTGCCGGCCGCGATGGCCCTGATCGCCCAGCCCGGCGGGTCGGACCACTGGCTGGGCCAACTCGGGCAGGCTCCCGGCTGGGTCGCCGTCTTGTTGACGGCCACGGCGGCCGCGTGGTATCTCCGCCAGGTCGCGCCCGGCCGGGCGGTACACGTGGTCGGTGCCGTGGCCCTGGCGGTGCCCGTGCTGGCGGCCTGCCGGGCGGGCGTTTCGCCGGCATTGTTGGCTCGTGACGGGTGGATCGGTTACCACGTGCTGGGCGGTGGCTGGGCCGCCGCCTCGCTGGTGCTGGCGGCTATCGGCTGCGCAGGCGAAAACCACCGCCGCGGCTCGGCGGGAGCCTTGCCCTCTCGGAACCAATCCCGGACGGACGCCCTGGCTCACTGGGCGGGCCTGATCGGTTCGCTGGCGGTGGCGCTGGGCGTGGTCCGCTGCTTGGCCGACCCGCTGGGGCCCTGGTGCTCGGCCGGTTCCATTCTGGTCGTGGCCCTGGCCGCCGGTTTGACCGCCGTCCGCTGGGAGCGACCCCAAGAGGCGGTGACCGCGACCATTCTGGTCAACCTGGCCGCCACGGTCGCATGGCTCGCCCTGGGTGAGCGGGCCCTGCCCACGCTGGTTGCCGTCAACGTGATCTGCCTGGCGGCCGGGTCGATCGTTTGGGCGATCCTCGGCCGATGGCGGCCTGCCGCTGTTTCGCCCCTGCTCTCCGACGGTGGCCAGGAGTGCCTGCCGCACGTGGCCGCGCTGGTTGGCCTGGTGCTGTGGGGAGCGGTGGTGGCCGTGTCGGTGGCCTTCGACCTGTTCGGCACGTACGAGATCGTGCTGGGCGGGCCCGGCTGGATCGCCTTGGCCTCCACGGCGGTGGCCCTGCTGGCGGCGTTGATCGTGGGGCGGGCGGGATTCGTGCCGGCGGCTCTCTACTACACGGGGTTGGTCGCGGTGGGCCTGGGGCTCCACCAGCGGGGCCTTCACGGTGCGGCGCTCCTGTGGCACGCCGCGCCCGAGCTGGCGGCGCTGATGCTGGCGGCGGCCGTCTTGCGGCTCGGGCTGCCGGGAATCGAACCGCTGGCGCGGCGGATTCAACCCGGCCGGTCGCCAGGCCGATTCCATCCGGGCGGCTTTGCCTGGGCGCAAGGGGCGATTGTCGGCGTCGCCGGCGGGCTGAGCGTGTGGATCGCCGCGTCGCCGGGGCTGGACGCCTACCGACACGTTCTGGCGCCCGGCGGCTGGGGTCGGCTGGCCGGCCCGATCGCCGCGATTCTCTCGCTGGGCGGGGCGCTGGCGATGGTCCGGCACGGCAGCCCGGCGGCCCGGCGCGGGTGGCGCTCGGCCGTGCTCTGGCTGGCGATGCTGGCCTTGGCCGAGATCGGCTGGGCGCTGTTGCCGACCGCCAGCGCCCACCTGCTCAACCAGACCGTGCTGCTGATGGTCGCCGGCGTGGTGACGGTTCTCGGCGGGGCGATGATCTTGGGGCGATTGCCCGAGGCGGAAGACGCCTGGGCGCCGGCCTTGTCGCAAACGCTTCCCTGGCTGGCCGGCGTGGCGGCCCTGGCCTTGGCGGCGGTGCTGGTCGAGGAGGCGTGGCTCTTCGATCCGCTGACGGGGGCCCCCACCGCCACCTGGGCCGTGGTCGTCGTGGCCGCGGCGCTGGTGGCATTGGCCGTGGTGTCGCTGGTCTTCGCCCTGGCGGGCCAGCGCGATCCGCTGAAACTGAGCGACCGCGGGCGGACCGTCTATGTGTACGCGGCGGAGATCTTCGCCGGGCTGACGTCCCTTCACCTCTGGCTGGCCGAGCCGCAACTGTTTCGGCTGGGCTTCATCGAGCACTACTGGATGCTGGCGGTGATGGGCGGGGCGTTCCTGGGGGCCGGCTTGGGCGAGTTGTTCCAGCGTCGCGGTCTGCCCGTGCTGGCCGAACCGCTCCGAAACACCGCCTCCCTGGTGCCCCTGGTGCCGGCAATCGCCTTCTGGTTTCCCGCCCAGGCACTCCCCCAGGGCGGCCTCGTCGGCAGCACGCCGGCCGTCTGGTTTCTGGCTGGGTTGTTCTACTCGCTGACGGCCCTCGCGCGGCGGTCGCAGGTCTACGGGGGATTGGGGCTGGGCACGTTTTGCATCGGGTTTTGGGTCCTCTGGCATCGGCTCGAACTGGGCTTCTGGCAACATCCCCAGCTTTGGTTGATTCCCGTCGGACTGTGCTTGCTGCTGGCCGAGCAGCTCAACCATCGCCGCCTTCGGGCCTCGCAGGCGGCCGCCATTCGCTACCTCGCGCTGTCGCTCGTCTACGTCTCCTCCAGCACGGAGTTTCTCCGCGACCTGGGCGGGGGCTTCGCCCTGCCGCTGGTGCTGATCGGTCTCTCGCTGGCGGGCATCGTGGTGGGGGTCTTCCTCCGCGTGCGGAGCTTCGTGGCCACCGGCTTCACTTTCCTCGGCCTGGTCATCGCGGCCTTGATCTACCACGCCGGCGTAACCCGGCAGCAACACTGGATTCTCTACGTTTCCATCATCGTGCTGGGTGCCGGCATCATCTCGTGCATCGCCGTGTTCGAGAAGAAACGGCCCGAAATCGTGGCTGCCGTGCAGCGTTTTCGTACCTGGGAGCGACGGTCGCTGCCCGGCGGAGAGGACCGATGAGCACCGCGGATTGCCCCCCACCGGCGAACCGCCCCCGGCCGCCGCAGTTTCACCTCAGCACGCTGATGGGGGCCACCGCCGCGGTGGCCGCCGTTTTCGGTGGGCTTCGCTGGCTGGGCGTGCCCCAGGAGGCGGCCTACCTGGTGCTGGGATTGCTGGTCGTGTGCGGGTTGGCCGCGGGCGGACTGGTGCTCTCGCTGCGGAGGTCGTTGATGGCCGCCGCAGAACCCGAGTCGGATCGCAACCGACCGGACTCCCTTTCCGCCGACGCCGAGGAAGACGAGTAGGGCCGGCTGTGCCGGCCGGTTGCCGCGTTTCGCGAGCGCCAGCCACGTTTCGGCTCCGCACAGCCGGCCCTACTTCCTGTTGAAAAACCAGCGGGGCGCGATCAGAATGGCGGCGGCGAGCCCGGCATCGACCGGCCCTGGGGGGTGGCCGCGTGGGCATCCGTGATGGACCCCAGCGAGGGAGAATCGTATGCGCCGGCGGGAATTCTTGCGGCAGACGGCGGCCGGGGCGGCAATCGCCGCGACCGCCACCCGGCTCCCAGAGATAGCATCGGCGGAGGTTCGTGGCATGAAGACGGATTCGGCGTCGGCGTTTCGCCACCATCTGCGGGAGTGCCTGGGCGGAGAATGGCCCGAGGCGCCCCCCTTGAAGCCGGAAATCCGCCGGGTCACCGACCGGGAGGGATACCGGATGGAATGGGTGAGTTACCAGGTGGAGCCGGGCGACCGCGTGGCGGCTTACCTGCTGGTTCCCCACACCGCCGGGGCCAAGCGGCCGGCGCCGGCTGTGGCCGTGTGGCATCAGCACAACGGCCAGTGGGACCTGGGCAAGAGCGAGCCGGCCGGGCTGGCCGGCAACCCCATGCACCACACTGGAGTCGCCCTGGTCAAGCAGGGCTACGTGGTGCTTTGCCCCGATGCCCTGTGTTTCGAAGAGCGGCAGAGCCCCGACCTGAAAGGCGGCGACTACGAGCGGTTCGAGTTTCTCCGCTACGTCGTCTCTGGAAAGTGCATGGCCTGGAAGAATATTCTCGACATGCGACGGGCGATCGACTACCTCACTTCACGCGAGGAGGTCGACCCGGGTTGGATCGGCTGCTACGGCCACTCGATGGGCTCCACGCACACTTGGTTGGTGGGGCCCTGGGAGCCGCGATTGAAGTGTCTGGTGGGCAACTGCTGTCTGCCCACCTACGCCGCTATCGAGCGGACGCACCTGCTGCACTGCTTTCCGAATTACATCCCCGGACTCTACCAGTACGGCGACACCCCGGACATCGCGGCGCTGATCGCGCCCAGGCCCCTGTTGTTGAATTTCGGAGAGAAGGATCGCGGCAGCCCCGTGAAGGAGGTCCGCCAGGGGGTGCGGTTGATCGCCCGGGCCTATGGGCGGGCCGGCGCCGAGGAGAACTTCCGCTTTGCCATCGAACCGGACGTGGGGCACGTCCTCTCCCAGACGATGTGGCAGCGCACGCGGGACTGGTTCGCCCGCCACCTGGGCGGCCCGCGGCCACGTCAGGCAAATCCCAGGAGATAACTGGACTTTTGCAAACTCCTCCCCTCTCCCTCTGGGAGAGGGGTGAGGCACGCAAGCAAGGCAAGACATTCTTCCGCCAATCGCCCTCACCCTAACCCTCTCCCGGAGGGAGAGGGGATTGCGCCACCGGCCCGCGTCAGGGGCTTTCGTGCTGGCTCTGCGCGTCGCCGTGGCAAGCGGTCGTTTCCACTTGCAGCCGGCGGCGGCCCGCAAAACCGGCTTCCCGGTCGTGAAAGTAGAGGACTTCCGCTTCATCGAACTTCCAGCAGAGGTAAACCGGCCGACCGTCGATCACGGAGGGAAAATCAACCAGTCCTTCCGTGGCGCTTTTCGGTTCGACTCCCAGTCGGTGCAGTTCCTCGACGTATTCTCCCAGCCGCCGTGTATCGTTGCGGAGTTCCTCCTGGACCTGCTCCAATTCCTGCCAGTAGGGGTCCTCGCTGTTGGGCTCGCGGCCGGCGACAAGATAGCCCAACCGCTGGCGGCGTTCGGTGATTCCGCCGGAGACCTCGATCAGATCGCGGACGATAGCGCGGACCAGCGGAAGCATGGCGTTGGCTTCGTCGACGCTGAACATGCGGGCGTCTTCCGGCCAAGGTTGTGTCATTCGGTTGCCTCTGCGATCCAGCGCCGCCGTCCGAACGGCCGGAGAGCGCGAAAAATGAATATTCGTGCGCAGGGGGGGAACCTCGCCCTGCCATCTTTCCGCAACAGAAACAAAATCAACTTCACTCGTCCGGCACGCCGCGGGCGAGAGTCTCGCCCGAGCGGGAACCCTCTATCCCGGACCGCCGTGCACCGGTTCGGTGATCACCTTGGACATCGCCACCGCGGTGGGGTTCAGCGACGTGCGCCCCCAGGCAATCTCCAGCGGAAGCCGGGAAAAGTCGACGATGCACCCATCGCGACTGTAACAACTCAGGTCGTGGTTGGAGCCCATGAAGATGCAGTCGACCGGGCAATTCTCGGTGCAAAGTCCGCAAAACATGCACTTCGTGTAGTCGATCACGAACCCCGTCACCCGGAAGCCCTTGCGCCCTTGGGCCCTCTCCTTGCCGATGTAGATGCAGTCCACCGGGCAGTCCCGCGCGCAACGCTCGCAGGCGATGCAGGTGGTCAGGTCGAAGCGGTGGAACCCCCGGTAGCGCTCGGCCACTTTGACCGGCAACTCCGGATATTCGAACCGCTCGGTGAAGGTCTTCCGCCGGGGGTCGTAGGTTCGCGTCCAGTAGCGGATGGTCACCACCAGGGCTTTGGCCACCGTAACCACGGCAACGACGATATCCCGCAGCCAAGAAGCCAGGCCGCCGGCCATTTTTCGCACGGATGCCACCGGTCGATTCCTCGTGTTGGCAAAAGTGAGCAGAATAGTACTACAGCGCAAGGTTGATCGTTGCGATTCTCCGTAGATCCTTACGAAACCTACTCGTTACGAAGCTCCGGCTTCGCATGCGCAACTGGCGCCAAGTTCTGCTTGGCCTGTTGGCAGCACCGTCCGAAGCGGAGCTACGATGCAATGCGCTGCCAAGCCGGAGCTTGGCAGCAAGAACCTAACGTCCCCGTTGCCGGGTACCGAGAGAATTATAGAGGCGCCGGCCAGTTTCACAAGGAGAAGGCGGCAAGCGTGCGGATCGTGGCCCCCTCGTGGACGGCCTGCCGGTAGGCCGTCCGATGGGGGCTGCCGGGTTGTGGCCGCAGGCCGCCTGCCACAAGACGTGCCGGTCCAACAAGATCCCCAATCCGGCGGATTCGCCGACCCATTGACAGCGGCTTTGCGTATAGATCGCGTTGGGTGAGCCCCCGGTTTTCCGGCCCTCGCGGCCCACGCGCCCAAGCGGTCACGGAGACGATCGCCGGCGGAGGCCATCAATGTGAATTGATTGGAATCTCCAAAATTGTCGGCGCGACCGGGAACATGAGGCGTTGATCCCCCCCACACGGAGGTATTTTCAGCCGAAGGATTGCACAACCCCACCAGCCCGCGCAGCCTTCGCGAAGGCTCGAATTGGTCGCTAACGAATATCTGTAAGAGATTAACAGATAATCAGTTACGACATGTTCTCGGGGGTCGTAATGGGGGCCGGTCGGAGCCCATGGAAGGGGTACATTCGATACGACAACGAATTCCGTGCCAAACGGAGTTGAATTGCCAGCGGTTTTTCGCATACACGGGTGAGTTTGCTTGACTCCGAGCGTCCCGCGGAGTATGCTGAAACAAAGGCGATTCCGGTGCGTACGCCCGTGCGGACCCTTTTTGGGATGCCCCAAAGAGAGTTCTGCCTGGAGAGGGCAAGGAACGATAGGATGTTGGTGCTTTCTCGCAAGAAGAATGAGAGTATTGTCATCAACGATGACATTACGATCGTTGTAGTCGAGATTCGAGGAGATAAGGTCCGCCTCGGGGTGGAGGCCCCGAAGGAGGTGCCCGTCCACCGGCGCGAGGTCTTCGACGCGATTCGTCGCAACGAAGCGGCCGCTGCCCGGGGCGACAAGACGGACGCCGCGAAAAACCAAAACGACCCTGGCTGAGAAGCTTGCCGAAAGGCACGCTTTCGCGCTGGCCGACTCTTCGAACGGCCTGCCGGATCGCCATCTTTTCGGGATTCTCTCGATCCGCTGTCACCACGCGGGGCCCCTTGACGTCCATTGGCGCGGCAAGGTATACAAGCGAATTCTCCTGTTTGCGCTCCGGTGAGTTCGGCCCCGTCGTCTAGCCAGGTTAGGACACAGGCCTTTCAAGCCTGCAGCACGGGTTCAAATCCCGTCGGGGTCATTTTCTTGTTTCTTGTTCGGCGTTCGTATCCACCCGGCGCGGTTTTTCGGGCGGGGTATTTCTGCCGGATTGCAAGCTCGCGGCGGGCATCGTCGGCCAGTGGATTGAGGGCACCAGCGTGGAGCGGGCCTACGACGCGGTCATGCTGGTCTCCTTTGGCGGGCCGGAAAAACCGGACGACGTGCTGCCGTTTCTGGAAAACGTGCTTCGCGGCAAGAACGTCCCGCCAGAGCGAATGCGCGAGGCCGCCGAACACTACCACCTGTTCGGCGGGGCAAGCCCCATCAATGCCCAGAACCGGGCCCTGGTCGCCGCGCTGGTCGACGAATTGAACCGCCACGGCCCCCACCTGCCGGTCTACTGGGGCAATCGCAACTGGCATCCCCTCTTGCCCGACACGGTTCGCCAGATGGCCGACGACGGCGTGCAACACGCGCTGGCCTTCGTCACCAGCGCGTTTGCCTCCTATTCCGGCTGTCGCCAGTACCTCGAGGATATCGAGCGGGCCCGGCGGGAAGTCGGCCCCCGGTCGCCCCGGATCGACAAGCTGCGGCTGTTTTATAACCACCCCGGTTTCATCGAACCGGTGGCCCAGCGGGTGGGCGAGGCGCTGGATCGCCTGCCGGCGGCCGAGCGAGCGGCCACGCCGCTGCTGCTGACCGCCCACAGTCTTCCCCTGGCGATGGCGGCGAAGTGTGCCTACGTCGACCAACTCACGGAGAGTTGCCGGCTGGTTGCCCGGCGGCTGGGGCGGAGCGAGTGGGAACTGGTCTACCAGAGCCGCAGCGGCCCGCCCACCCAACCGTGGCTCGAACCGGATATCGGCGACCGGCTGATCGATCTGTGCCGGAGTTGCCACCCGCCAAACGTGATCGTGGCGCCCATCGGGTTTCTTTGCGAGCACATGGAAGTGGTGTACGATTTGGACGTTGAAGTGGCCGCGCTCTGCGAGGAGTTGGGGATTCGCCTGGTCCGCAGCGCGGTGGTCGGCTGCCATCCCCGGTTCGTGAGCATGATCCGCGAGTTGATCGAAGAACGCCTCACGGAGAACCCTCGCCGCCTGGCCCTGGGGGAGCACGGCCCCAGCCACGACGTCTGTCCGGCCGACTGCTGCCCGCCGCGGTGAGGGATCGAGGAAGGCCAGCGAGGGAAGGGGATTGGGCGCGTGTCGGGATAGAAGGCATGGAATACCGGCCGCTGGGGAACACGGGAATTCAAGTTTCAGCCGTTGCGCTGGGGTGTTGGCCGATGGCGGGCATGACCAGCCCCGGCACCAACGAGAAGGACAGCCTGGCCACCATTCGTGCCTGCTTCGACCTGGGTATCAACCACCTCGACACGGCCTACATGTACGGTCGCCGCGGCCAGAGCGAGCGGCTGATCGCCCGCGCGCTGGGATCGCGGCGCGACGAGATGGTGATTGCGACCAAGGGGGGATTGCACTGGGGCAGCCACGGAGAGCGAGTGCACGACGCATCGCCGCGAACGATTCGCCGGCAGTGCGAGGCGAGCCTCCGTCGGTTGGCCACCGACCACGTCGACCTGCTCTACCTGCACGCCCCGGACGAGAACGTGCCGCTTGCCGAATCGGCCGGGGCACTGCGACGTCTGATGGAGGAGGGAAAGACGCGGGCGGTGGGGGCGTCGAACCTCGAGGTGAGCCAGTTGGAGACCTTTGCGGCCGAGTGCCCGTTGGCCGCCTATCAGCCGCCTTACAACATGCTGCAACGGCGGATCGAGCGCGACACGCTCCCCTGGTGCCGTGCGCAGGGCGTGGCCGTGCTGGTGTATTGGCCGTTGCTCAAGGGGCTCTTGACGGGCAAGTTCGTCCGCGATCACGTCTTCGCCGAAACCGACAGCCGCCGCAAGTACGACATGTTCCAGGGTCTCTCCTGGCAGAAGAACCTCGATCTGGTCGACGAGCTGCGGGCCATCGCCGCCGACCTGGGTCGCAGCGTGACCGAACTGGTGATCAACTGGACGATCCACCAGCCGGGCGTCACCGCGGCGCTCTGCGGAGCCAAGCGGGCCGAGCAGATACGTCAGTCCGCCGCCGGGGCCGGCTGGCGGTTGAGCGACCGGGCGGCCGCCCGGATCGAGCGGGCCCTGGCCGAGCGCAGCACAGATTGAAATCACGGAGAGGGGGGCCGTGATCGGCCTCAAGGTTTCCCTCTTCCGTCCGGCTTGCCGGGACCTCACCATCCGATCGATGGGCAATTCTTGCCGGCGAGCCGCAAACCGTCTGAAGGGTTTTTTACCCAGTTCTTGCGCAACTGTGTCGTGCGGCGGGGGTTTCGCGAAATATTCCCGTTCCAGCCGGCTGCCGGCTTGCGGGGCGTCGCTGGGCGTGTATGTTTTCTCGGTCGCCTCCGCACCCGCGCGAAGGCTATTGATGGTTGCATTGCCACGGATTGGTCGTTCCGGACCAACCCCCAGGAATTCGGGCTTCCGTTGGAAGCCCTCCGCTGGTTGGCCGTGCAAACGTCAATAGGAGAGAAAAGGCCATGCCCCGAATACCCGCCGCCATCGCCGTCGTGCTGACGGTCGCCACCTGCATCGGCTTCAACACGGCCCGATTCCCCGTGGTGTTGCAGATGGCGGCGTCGCGCCCCGCCGGCCCCCAGGAGCAACCGGTAGACCCCGATACGTCCGCCGGGCCGCGGACAACGGACGTCTCCCCGGCATACGGTTCGCGCCCTGCCAGTGGGGATTACGCGTCATCCGGTAGCATTTGGCGACACGAGCAGACATCGCCCCAGCCTCCGTCTACCCCGCCAGGCGATCCGGCTGGCAACTGGGGGGAGGATGCCCAGCCGGCGGAAGCGTGGGCATCGAGTGCCTCCCGGACGATCCAGGATCAGAACCAGGTGGGTGCAGCCGCCCAGACGCAAGGCGACGATTCCGCCGGGTACGACCCCTACTCGGCCGAGACCGACGGCCCGGGCGAGTTGAGCCGCTCGATGGGCGACGTGGGCAATTCGTACCACGCCCCGTCGTCCTGGTCCGACGAAGCCCCGGAGGCCGCCCACGACGCCGGCCAGGAGCCGGTGCCGGCCTTGCCCCAGTCAAAATACGGGGCAAGCGCCGACCCGGCCAACTCGCCCGGCAACGCGACGGAGGACACGCACCGCGGGCGAAACGACGAGCGAATCCGCTGGAACGCCGACGCCCGCCTGGTCCCCGTTACCGAAGCCGGAGGCTGGCTTTCCGCGTCTGGCCAGGGTGAGAACGCCGCCGGCCAACCGCGCCCGGGCCAAACGCCGGGCTGGGACACATCGGCAGGAGGTGTGGGGGGAACCGGGAGCCGGGTGAGGCGCTTGCCGCCGGTGGGCGAGTCGACGTCGGCACCACGATCCGCAGCGCTTCGGCCCATGCCCAGCGGGGCCATCCCGCTCTATCCCACCACGCGGCAACCGTAGGGCCGGCTGTGCCGGCCGAAACGTGGCTGGCGCTGCGAAACGCGGCAACCGGCCGGCACAGCCGGCCCTACGGCAACCGGCGACTCCGCCGAGCGCTACGTTGGCTTCATTTGCCCTCCGGTCACGTCCGACTTTTGCCTGCCGGAGAACCGTCCCGATTGTGCACGGCGTGGCCGGCCGTGGTAAGATAGCCGGCGCTCGGAACCGGACATCGAACGCTTGTCGAACAGAAAGGGCTCCATCATGTCGATCCAATGGATCTCGCCCGGGTGCCTGCTGGCAGCCCTTTTGGTTTCCGCCGTGGCCCAATCCGGCCAGCCGCCGACGGCCGATTTGTTCGTCTCGCCGAAAGGAAACGACGCCTGGACGGGCCGGCTGGCCGAGCCCAACTCCGAGGGCACGGACGGTCCGCTGGCCACGCTCTCGGGTGCCCGCGATGCCATCCGCCGGCTGAAGGAATCGGCACCGCCGGCCAAGCCGTTCCGCGTGCTGATTCGTGGCGGAACCTACCGGATCGCCGAGCCGATCGTGTTTGCGGCCGAAGACTCCGGCACCGAGCAAGCCCCCATCACCTACGCCGCCTGGCCCGGCGAAAAACCGGTGATCAGCGGCGGGGTGCCGCTGTCGGGTTGGAAGAAGGAGCCCCAGGGGCCGCTTTGGACCACGGTGGTGCCGGCGGTACAAGAGGGGCATTGGTATTTCCGGCAGTTGTTCGTGGACGGCCGTCGCGCCACCCCGGCTCGCATTCCCAACGAGGATTTCCTTCGCTCCGCCGGGCCGGGCGTGCCCTACCGGGATCGCGCCGCCGCGCGACGCGACAACAAGACCAAGGTCTCCATCCATTATCAGGCGGACGACCTCAAGCCGTGGTCCAATCTGGATGATGCGGTGGTGGTCGTCTACCATTCCTGGACGGCCTCCCAGCACCGCATCGAGTCGCTCGACACGGAGAACAAGCTGGTCCGGTTCACCGCCCCCAGCGGTTGGCCGATGGGCTACTGGGAGAAGAATCAACGGTACTACGTGGAGTCCGTCCGCGAAGGGCTGGACGCGCCCGGCGAGTGGTACCTGGACCGCCATACCGGTCTGTTGAGCTACTACCCCCGGCCCGGCGAAGACATGGCGGCGGTCGAGGTCATTGCCCCGCGGCCGGAGGAGTTGCTGCTACTGGAAGGCGACCCGGCGTCGGGCCGGTTCGTCGACTATCTTCATTTCGAGGGGCTTTCATTTCAGCATACCGCCTGGAAGATGCCCTCGGCGGCCACGGTCGACGGCCAGGCGGCCGCCGGGCTGAACACCGCCACGGTCTACCTGCGGGGCGCGCGACATTGCGTCTTCGAGCGCTGCGAGATCGCCCACACCGGGGGATACGGCCTTTGGCTCCGACTCGGCTGCAAGGACAACCGCATCCTGCAGTGCCACCTCCACGACCTGGGCGCCGGCGGCGTCCGCATCGGCCAGACGGCGCTGCCCGAGCAAGAAGACTTGCAGACCGAGCGAAACGAGGTCTCCAATTGCTTCCTCCACGACGGGGGCCATGTCTATCATGCCGGGGTGGGACTCTGGATCGGCCGCAGCTCATACAACACGGTCCGGCACAACGAGATTTGCGACTTCCTCTATACGGGTGTGTCGGTGGGTTGGAGTTGGGGATACGCCCCCTCGACCGCCCATCACAACCAGGTCGATTTCAACCACATCCATCACCTCGGCTGGGGACAGCTCAGCGACCTGGGCGGCATCTACTGCCTGGGCATTTCCCCCGGCACCACGCTGCGGCAAAACCTGATCCACGACGTGCTCGCCTACTCCTATGGTGGATGGGGTCTTTACACTGACGAAGGAAGCAGCGGGATACTGATGGAGAACAACGTGGTTTACCGCCTCAAGGACGGCGCCTTCCACCAGCACTACGGCCGCGACAACATCGTCCGCAACAACATCCTGGCCCTGTCGGCCAGCTACGCCCAGATTCGCCGTTCCCGGGAAGAAGACCACAACTCGTTCACCATCGAGCGGAACATCATCTACTCCCGCGGGGTTCCGCTGCTGGGCGGCAACTGGTCCAACGTCAACTACCGGCTCGAGTCCAACTGCTACTGGGATGCCACCGGCCAGGCGCCGACCTTTCCCGGCGGCCTCTCGTTTTCCCAGTGGCAGAAAAAGGGCCACGACGCCGGCTCCATCGTCGCCGATCCGCGGTTCGTCGATCCCCAGCACTTCGACTTCCGGCTCCAGCCCGACTCGCCCGCGCTGGGGTTGGGATTCCAACCGATCGACACCACCACGATCGGCCTGGTGGGGCCGGCCGAGTGGGTCGATCTGCCCAAGCAAGTTCAGCGCCCTCGCCTGATCCTGCCGGGAGAGAAGTAGGCGATTCGCGGGGGGGCAGAGGTGTTACCCCCTACCGGCCCTGTGGGAAGAAGCCTGCGTGGCGCCGGCCAACTACCAATTGTCGGGAAAGGTGACGAAATAG
>CAYZWG010000012.1:0-8141 GCA_964481605.1 uncultured Planctomycetaceae bacterium | reverse complement strand
AGAAGCCTGCGTGGCGCCGGCCAACTACCAATTGTCGGGAAAGGTGACGAAATAGCCGGTGATGCGCTTCGTCCGGCGGCGAATCTCGTAGTCCACGATCAGTCGCTGGTGGGGGCCGACCGGCACGGAACAGGGGTATCCCGTGTCGGCGATGGGCCGCTGGTCGGCGTTGTAGCGATAGCAGGGCAGCCGGTGTTCCAGGTCCCAGTGCACGAGCCGCGGATCGGAACTCTTCACCGCCGAGACGGAAACCATGCGGCGGTCCGCATAGATGATCGTGGGGGTTTTTCCTTGCAGAACCAGGTTGGCCGGCGACCTGCTCCGCCGGTCCCTCACGTTGGTCGCCCGGGGTACCGACCAGGTGCGGCCGCCGTCACGGCTTTCCGACATCCAGAACGTGCCGTCCCCCTGGGGGTGGCTGTTGCGAAAGATACCGACCAGCCGGCCCGGGACAACCTCGGCCACGTCCCACTCGTCGCCGAGAAAGCCTTCCGTGTCAGGCACGCGAACCGACCGCCACGTTCGGCCCGCGTCTTTCGACACCGCCGCCAGGCTGCCGCTTCCCGGGGCGATGTAGTAGGGCAACACCAGCGTGCCGTCGCTGGTCCGGATCGGTGCCGATCGGGTGCGGGTGTTGGGCCTGTCCAGAGGCTGCGGTTGCGACCATCTCGTGCCGCCGTCGCCGGAGCGGGTGGTCATCGCCTGCGACTGCTTGTCGGCCGTGTATCGGTTGTAGACCACCAGCAATTCCCGATTTGGCAACTCGACAATGGCCGTGTTGCGATCATCCACGTCGGGTTCGTCCACGACCACCGCCGCCGGCGACCAGGACCTGCCCCGGTCGGTGCTGCGGGTCAGCATCGCGCGGCCGCCGGCCGAGTAGCCGTGGATCGTCCCCTCGCGAAACACGCAGTAGAGCGTTCCGCCGGCTCCGGCGGCGACCCAAGGCCAGCCCGGGTAGGTGCCTTCGTAGAGAACCACGTCCGGCCGCGATTTCACCACCGGCGGGCTGCCGGCAAGCGAGAAGCGAGCGTGACGGTGGAGGCCCACGGAGGCGGATGCCGCCAGCAACGATCGCTGGAGAAATCTTCTGCGGTTCATTTTCTCGCTGACCTTTCCGTCTCGAGTTGCACGGCCGTGAAGGGGTGAGGCGAATGTGCTCGCTATTTTCGTCTCTCCGCGGGCCGTGGGCAAGTGTCGCCGGGGCGAGCCGGCTGGCGGCGGGGGGCGTTTCGTTGACTCTCCCTGCCGGCCGATCTACAATCGGCGGCGATGGAATAACCCGGTTTGCAGCAACCGTTTCGCGTTTTCAGGAGATTCTCGAACATGTCGCATCCACGATCGAACGTTACCGGTCCCAGCCGGCGTGATTTCTTTAAGGGTTCGGCCCTGGCGGCCGGGGCGGCGATGGCAGGACCGCTGGCCGTCGCCCGGGGCGCGCACGCCGCCGGGAGCGACGAGTTGAAGATCGCCCTGGTGGGCTGCGGCAACCGGGGCACCGGAGCCGCTACCCAGGCGCTGAAGACCAAAGGCGGGGTCAAGCTTTGGGCCATGGCCGACGCCTTCGGCGACCGGCTCGAGCTGAGTCTGAAAAAGCTCGGCGGTGGCGGCCGGGTGAGTCAGGGGACGGCGGCCGGACTGGCCCGGCGAATCGACGTGCCGCCCCAGCGACGCTTCGTCGGGCTGGATGCCTTCCGGCAGGCGATCGACTGCGTGGACGTGCTGGTCGACGCCTCGCCGCCGGCATTCCGGCCCCAGCATTTCGAGTATGCGGTGAAACAGGGCAAACACGTGTTCATGGAAAAGCCGCTGGCGGTCGATGCGCCCGGGGTGCGAAAACTCCTGGCCGCCGCCGCCGAGGCGAAAAAGAAGAACCTCAAGGTGGGGGTGGGACTCCAGCGGCACCACCAGGTGCAATACCTGGAATCGATCAAGCGAATTCGGGGCGGCGAGTTGGGGAAGATCATGTTCCTCCGCTCCTATTGGAACGGGGCCTACCCGGCCAAGACGCCGCCCCAGCGTCAGGGCCTGACCGAGATGGAGTACCAGTTGCGCGACTGGTACTTCTTCACCTGGCTGTCGGGCGATCACATCTGCGAGCAGCACATCCACAACCTGGACGTCTGCAACTGGGTGATGGGCGGCCCTCCCGTGGAGGCCAACGGGATGGGCGGCCGCCAGCAGCGGACCGGCAAGGAGTACGGCCAGATTTTCGACCACCACGCGGTCGAGTTCACCTACACCGACGGCACGAAGATGTTCAGCCAGTGCCGGCAGATTCCCGGCTGCTGGCGTTCGGTGAGCGAGCACGTGCACGGCACCAAGGGCCATGCGAACGTGGGCAGTTCGATCGAGGTGGCGGGAGAACAGCCGTGGAAGCCGCGTGCCGCCAAGAGCAAGAGCGGCGCCCGCCACTTTCCCAACCCCTACCAGGTCGAGCACGACGCGCTCTTCGACGCCATCCGCAACGACCGCCCCCACATGGAAGCCGAGTACGGTGCCACCAGCTCGATGACGGCCATCCTGGGGCGAATGGCGACCTACTCGGGCAAGGTGGTGACGTGGGAGGAGGCGATCCACTCGGAGCTTTCGCTCTGGCCCGAGCGGTTGGCGTTCGACGCCGACCCGCCCGTGCTGCCCAACCCGGACGGGTCTTATCCGGTGCCCATGCCGGGAATGACGAAGGCCTGGTAGGGCGAGGCTCACCCTGACCAGCCTCCAGCGACGCCCATCGTAACCCGAAGCGTAAGCGAGGGAGAACCACCAGCCTGAAATCCCTCGCTTACACTTCGGGTTACAATTTGCGGCGGCTTCCGGTCATCCTTCCACCGAGATGGCATCGCCGGTGCGTTTGCGGGGAATGACAAACAGAAACGCCGACCCGCTCCCCGCCCCGTTCGACTCGATCCAGATCCGCCCGCCGTGCATCTGCACGATCCGTTTGACCAGCGCCAGGCCCACGCCGGAGCCGGTTGTTTGCGGATCGAGTTTCTCGAACAGCCCGAACACCTTCTCCCGGTAGCGGGGCTCGATCCCCATCCCGTTGTCACACACTCGGCAAACGACTTGCTGGTCGTGAAGGGTCGCGCTGATGTGGATCTTCGGTTGCGGCTGGGGGCCGATGTACTTGACTGCGTTGTCGACGAGGTTCTGAAACACCTCGACCAGTCGTTGCCGATCGCCGTAGACCATCGGCAGCGGCCGGTCGAGGTGCAGGGCGACTTGCCGCTTGGCGAGTTGGCCGTGGACGAGTTCGAGCGCTTCGGCGACGACTTGCTCCAGGGGGACGTTTTCTTCGAGTTCGACCAGCCGCCCCACGCGGGAAAGCTCCAACATGTCGTGGAGCAGGAGTTCCATTTTTTCGGCGGCCCGTTCCATGCGGCGGGCGTCGCTGCGGAATGCCTCCCCATCGCCCCGGTTGAAGTCTTCCTCCAAGAGCCCGAGAAAAGCCTTGATCGTAATCAGGGGGCTTTTCAGATCGTGGGAAACGGTGTAGGTGAATCGTTCCAGTTCGGCATTTTGGGCTTCCAGCACGGCGATCAGTTCCTCCCGCTCTCGTTCCGAGCGTCGCCGCCGGGTGATGTCCTCGAACGCGGCCACGAAGTAACTGGCCGAGCCGTCGGTTGAGCGGAGGCACCGCACCGAAACACGCACCGCGGCAACCCCGCCGTCGCCTCGCAGGAAACGGTGTTCGACGCTGAATCCGTCCCCTTCCCCGGCCAACGCCCACCGGCAATGGGCCAGGTACCGGGCCAGGTCGTGCGGATGCGATAATTCGGCCCAGGTTTTTTCCATCAACGCCTGGCGCGAGTATCCCAGCGTTTGGCAGAGGCGATCGTCGACCTCGATCCATTCCAACCGGGGCGTGGTAATCGCCAGCCCCACCGGCCCCAGCCCGAAGGGGTCGGGACGCAACGATCGGACAACCCGATCGCCCGCCGTGTTGCCGGAGAGATGGGAGTGGGTATCTTCGAAAGCCATCGTCAAGTGGGAGGTTTGCCGGGGGCGCGGGATGAACGCGAGGCAGACCAGGCGTGGTATCGGTCTAGGGAAATATGTCGCCTGTCGCCCCGGTGCGGCGACGGAGAAATCTATCGCACACCAGGGGGCCTTCCATCCCCTCTGCCGAGCGTGTCGCGGGCGTGGTCCAGACCAGGCACGGCCCAACGGGCTCAGCCCCGGGAGCTGCGGCCAATACCTTTCCATTGGCCCCGCACAGCGTTCGGCGTGGGTCTCCCGACCCCGCGACGAACGCCGGCGACGGTTACCTGGCGCGGTGGGTCGCAAATCTCCCCTGGTGAGGGTATTGTAGGTGGACAGCGGCTTTTTTCACTGGGGAAAAACGGCAGCGCGAGGCTCCCGCCGTGCCGCACCCTCGCCCGTCGGACTCTCGGAGTTGTTTTCATGTATTTTACGTTTGAATGTCCTCACTGCCGCAAGAAACTGAAAGTTCAGGAAGAAGCGGCGGGCAAAAAGGCGGGATGCCCCTATTGCAAGCATTCCTTGGTGGTGCCCCAGGCGCCGCCGGAGCAGCCGGAAGGCACGGCCGCATTCGAGGGAATTGGCGATCGGGCCAAGACTCCCGCGCCCGGCAGGACGGAGCCGGTTTCCAAACGGCAGGGAGAGCGCAAGCGGAAATCGACGGGAAGCGGTTGGGCCGACCGGACCGACGTGGGCATCCTCCAGAGCGGCCTGATCGCGCTGGCCTTCACGGCAGTGGCGCTGGCGATGCTTTTTCCCCTGGCCAACTTTTACGTGGGTGAACTGTTTCTCAAGCGGGGCTGGGTCCCCTTCGTGCTGCTGTTCTTCCTGGGGTGGTCGATCGGGATCCTGGCGCTCAAGTGGCGCAAGCTCAAGCGGCAAAGGGCCTCCATGCTCTTCGATCTTTTGCCCGCGGATATTTCCCCCGATATTTCCGAAAAGTCGGTGGACAGCTTCGTCGAACATATCCATTCGCTCCCGGTCGAGCCGGGAGAGAGTTTTCTGGTCAACCGCGTGCTCCGTGGCCTGGAGCATTTTCAGGTGCGCAAAAGCAACCCCGAAGTCGCCAATCTATTCTCCTCGCAATCGGAGATCGACGCCAACGCGGTGCAGTCGAGCTACACGCTCTTGAACGTTTTCATTTGGGCCATCCCCATCCTGGGCTTTATCGGCACGGTGATCGGGATCAGCGCCGCGGTGGGCAGTTTCTCCGGCTCGCTGGAGCAGGCCCAGGATATCTCCGTGTTGAAGGAGTCCCTCAACGGGGTGACCGGCGGTCTGGCCACGGCCTTTGACACGACGTTGGTCGCCTTGGTGATGAGCATCATGGTGATGTTCCCCACCAGCGCGTTGCAAAAGGCCGAAGAGGACTTGCTCAACTCGGTCGACGAGTATTGCAACGAGAACCTGCTGAAGCGGCTCAGCGACGGAGCGGGAGGCGACGGCCGGCCGCTCGATCCGGCGGCGGGCTTGCGGCAGGCAATCGACGCGGCGCTGGCCGGCCACCACGCCGAACTCCAGGCGTGGAACCAGAAGCTCGAATCGATCGGCTCCCAGATTACCACCCAGGTGGTGCGGGGCTGGGGGGCGATCAACAAGGAATTGCAGCGGCAGCAAAAAGAAAACGTTGACCAGATCAAGGACTTTGACGCCATCGTGGCCCAGTTCCAACGCACCCTGGCCAACCTGGCCGAAAAGACCGCAGTCGTCCATCGTCAGGCCGCCGGCTCGATGACCAGCTCGGCCGAGGCGCTGGGTGGTTATTGCTCAGGGCTGCAGCAAGGCCTCACCGGCTTGAACGCCGTGCTGGCCGAGTTGGGCGAAAAGCAGGTCGTCGTGCAGCAGGTTCCCCGGCGGGGCTGGTTTTTCCGCCGCAAGTAGCGTGAACGCAACTCGCGGCAAGTCCCCCAAGAATCACCCGGCGGACGAGACACGCCGCCAACCCCGTGTCGGTGGAGGCAAAACGCCGGTTACCGGCAAATCATTTCTCCTGAGTCGGCTCATGGCCCGCAAAGCGAAAAAGAAGCGGTCGGTCTCGCTGTTTCCGTTCCTCAGTATCCTGGCCTGCCTGATCGGCACGCTGACGCTGATGATCACGGCCATGGCGTTGGGACAGATGGACACCGACAAGATGGCCGACGCGGAACGCTACGAGAAGATCAAGCGGAGGATCGAGGAAGAGGTGCGACGGATCGAGCAGTTGGAAGCGGAGTTGAGCAAGATCGAAGAGAACGCCAGCCAGGCAGCTCGCGATCTGGCCCAGGCCCGCCTCCACTTGGAGGAGTTGAAACGGCGGAAGGAACTCCTCTTCGAGGAACTCGACCAGATGAAGGGAAAAAAGGAGGAGATCGACGTTCCCATTGTCGACGCGGCAAAACACAAGAAGCGGATGGACGAACTGAAGGCCGAGCTGGACCATGCGCAGGAGGAGTTGGAAAAGCTTCGCGCCGAATGGGCCCGGCACGGCAACCCCGACGCGGTGGAAGTAGTGATTCAGCCGGGCGGCAGCGGGCTGGACCTGGAGCCGACGTTCGTCGAGTGCACGGCCACGGGCCTGGTGCTCTACGACGGCGACGCCACGGCGCGGGTGCGGAAGGCCGATTTGGCCACGGACGAGAATTTCCTCGGATTGCTGCGGCGGGTGGCCCAGAAGCCCAAGGCCGCGGTGATCTTTCTGGTTCGCGAGGACGCGCTGGGGACCTACTTTGCCGCCCGCGCCGTCGCCGCCGACCATTACGCCAGGAACGGAAAACTGCCCGTCGTGGGCCACGGCAAGATCGATCTGAAGATGTTCCAGCGGAAGTAGGGAAGCCGTTGTCCGGCGGGTATCGCCGGGCAGCGTTTTTCAAGACGTGTAAGTTCATTTCCAGCGGCGGCGAAACGGGATCGGGTTCATCATGCGACGGCCGAGAAAAGAAAGCGGCGCCAGCTTGGACTCGCTGCTGGATACGATGACCAACGTGGTGGGCATCCTGGTGATCCTGTTGACAATCACCCAACTGGGCGTGGGCGACGCGGTGAAGCGGATCGGCGAAACGGACAGCGTGAAGCCGGAGGTCTACGACGCGGCCCGGCAAAAGCTGCTCGATGTGATGACACGGCGGATCGAGCTGGAAAAGCAACTCGAAGCCTTTCAGCCCGCCGAGGACGAAGAGAAGGATATCGATCTGCTCAAATTGAAGAAGCAGATTCAAGACTTCGAGGCGGATTTGGCCGTCTTGTTGGAGGGCAAGGAAGAAAAGGACCTGAAGGAGGCGGAGTTGCGGCGGCGGCAGCAAGAGGCGCAACGAAAATTGGACCAGCAGAAGAAGGAGGAAGCCGAGATGCTGGCCAAGCTCACCGCCGCCGACCAGGAGAAGGACGATTTGCGGGCGCGGCTGGCCAAGGCCCCGGCCACCGGGCCGGTCGGTCCCAAGGTGATCACGCTCCCCAATCCTCGCCCGGCACCCAAAGGCAGCCAGCCGGTCACCGTGCTCTGCCGCCAGGGGCGGGCCTACCTGGTCGACGAAAACGTGATTCAGGAGAAGGCATTCAAACGGGCCACGTCGATCATTGCCCGGCGCAAGCTGGGCCGCGACCCGAGGGTGGGAATCGACCCCAAGGTGCTCACCGAGGAATTCAATCGCCAGCCGATCAAGACCGACCAGTTCGAGGTCCAATTGACGGTCGCCGGACGCGTGCCCAAGCTGGTGTTCCACCGCCGCGACACCGCAGGCGAAACGGCCCAGACGTTGCGGGGCGGAAAGTCGCAGTTCGAGCGGCGGGTGCGACGGATCGAAAAGAGGCGATTCTACGCCCGCTTTCTTGTTTGGCCCGACAGCTTTGACACCTACCTGGAGGCGAGGCGAATCTGCTCGGAGTGCGGAATGTTGGCCGGTTGGAAGCCGCAAACCACGCAAGCGGAGTACACGGTCAACCTGGCCGGCAAGATTCTCCTCGGTCCGCCGCCGAAACCGAAACCCAAGCCGCCACCGGGCAAGAAGCCGCCCAAACCACCCCCCAAGAAGCCGCCGCGGAAGCCGTTGCCGGAGAACGTGATCGACTGAGCCCGACCGCTACGGGCCGGCAGCGTTCGGCGGGGTCGGGAGACCCACGCCGAACAGGAGGTCGGGAGACCCACGCCGAATGCTGGCCCTGTTCGGCGTGGGTCTCCCGACCCC
>CAYZWG010000011.1:11974-30311 GCA_964481605.1 uncultured Planctomycetaceae bacterium | reverse complement strand
AGGGTGAGGGCGATTGGCGGAAGAATGTCTTGCACCCCTCACCCCCGGCCCCTCTCCCAGAGGGAGAGGGGAGGAGTTTGCAAAAGTCCAGTAAGACGAAAGGATGTGGAGGCGGCCGCGCCGGCGGGCCCCCGCCAATGACCCGGCCCGGCCCGCCCGCGTTATGCTTTTCCGTTGATATCTATAGAGGGCGACGTGTTCGTCGGTTGGGGCGCCGCCCCGAACGCCGCCAGTTGCCGTAGGGCCGCCGAAAAGTTGCCGAGTTTACGACGCCAGCCACGTTTCGGCTCCGCACAGCCGGCCCTACGGGACTGGTTTGACGGCATTGGGCCCCACCTTCCCCCCGGCTTTTGACCAGGAGCGATCCGATGACTTCGCCCGAGTGTCCCACCCACGAGGATTTGACGGCGTTGGCCTTGGGGGCAGTGGAGGAGGAGGCGGCCCAGGCGATTCTCAAGCATCTCGAGTCTTGTCCCCATTGCGAGCAACTGCTGGGCGAAGTGGAGCGCGGTTCCGACCGATTGGTCGAGTTGATTAGCCAGCCGGCCCCCTTCGACCGATACACCCAGGAGCCGTCGTGCCGCGACGCGCTGGTTCGCGCCGCCGCATTGGGTGCCGCCGAGCCCGCGCCCACCGACCCGGCCAGCGACGGTACGGTGGAAGAGGAGGAGGAAGAGGTTAGCCTGGGCCAGTTGGGCGACTACAAGCTGCTGGAGGAGCTCTCTCACGGGGGCATGGGGACCGTCTATCGCGCTACCCATCTGCGGCTCGGTCGCGAGGTGGCGCTGAAGGTGCTTCCCAAGGGCCGCGTGACCGACCAGCGGGCAATAGCCCGATTCGAGCGGGAAATGGCCGCCGTGGGCCGGCTCGACCACCCCAACATCGTCCGCGCCACCGACGCCTCCGAAATCGACGGCGTGCAATACCTGGCGATGGACCTGATCGAAGGATTCGATCTCACCGAACTGGTCGATTTCCTCGGCCCGTTGAACGTCCCCGACGCCTGCGAAGTCGTCCGCCAGGCGGCTATCGGACTTCAATATGCCTACGAAAACGGCCTCGTCCACCGCGACATCAAACCCTCGAACATCATGGTCACCAGCGACGGCGTGGCCAAGATTCTCGACCTGGGCTTGGCCCGCTTCCAGCTCGACGCCTCGTCCAACGTCGAGTTGACCACCGCCGGGCAGCCCATGGGAACGGCCGATTACATGGCCCCCGAGCAGGTGGCCGACACCCACTCGGTCGATATCCGGGCGGACATCTACAGCCTGGGGTGCACGTTTTACAAGATCATCGCGGGGCAGCCTCCTTTCGGTGGGGTGCAGTATTCCAGTTCGTTCGACAAGATGATGGCCCACCGCAAGCAGGCGCCTCCCTCGATCCAGGAATTTCGTCCCAACCTCTCGAAAAAAGTGATCGGGGTGATCGACCGGATGTTGGCCAAGGACCCCGACGAGCGTTACCAAACGCCGATCGAACTGGCCGAATCGATCTACCCGCTCTGCGTCGGTGCCGACCTGCCCAAGATGGTCGACGAGGCCTGGAACGCCGCCGAGGCCGCCCCCCGCCCCAAGGAGCCCACCGAGGCTACCGACGAGTTCGGTTCCCAGGGCTCCCAAGGCTCTCAGGCCTCCGCGCCTCGCCGCCGTCGCCGCATGTCGACCAACAGCGAGACGGTGAGCCATTCCAAGTCGCGGAGCCAGTTTTCCAGCATGTACATGCCGCCTCCCCCACCCCAGTCGAAGTGGAAACTGTGGATCGCCGTGGCCGCCGCGGTGGCCCTGATTTCCACCTCGATCAGCGTGGGAACGACGTATCTTCTCGTTTCCAGCAATCGGGCGGAGGAAGAGGGCATGATCGGATTGCGGCCCCCCGGCTGGAGCGGCCCGCTGGAGCCGCCCCCGGCCGTGACCCGGCCCCAACCGGCCAACGTGCGGATCGCCTCGCCGCCGATCTGGAATTCACGTGGCGGACCGCTCAACGAGAATGCCCTGGTGACCCGCCCCGCCAAGTTCCAGGGCGTCGACACCTGGACCCTGGAAACGATCGGCCACCGTTCTCCGATTTCCGCCGTGGCCATCGACCCCACCGCCCAACAACTGGCCACCGGCAGCGGCGAAGGGACCATCCGCATTTGGAATCTCTCCGCCGGACGCCTCGATAGGGCCTTGCTGGCCGACCGCCCCACCGGCGAAATCTGCTCCCTGGCATGGTCGCCGGGGGGACGCTACCTGGCCTCCGCCTACACCACCGGGCGGCTGCTCATCTGGGACCTTCCGGCCGGGGCCATCGTGCAGGAATTCCCCGCCCGGTCGCTTCAGGCCAACGCCGTGGCCTGGTCGCCCGACGGCACGATCCTGGCCTTTGTCGACGCCGACCCGGCCGACCCCCAGCGCGACACCGTGCGTCTTTGGGACGTTTCCGCGGGCAAGATGCTCTCGGTGCTCAGCGGGCATGAGGGCCGGGTGGCGGCCGTGGCGTTTTCGCCCGACGGCAAGTGGCTGGCCACCGGCGGATCGGACCTGAAAATCCGCGTCTGGGAAGTCGAGTTCGCCCGCCAGGTCCGCGAGATTCGCACCGAGCAGTACCACCGCGACACGGTCTACGCGCTGGCCTGGTCGCCCTCGGCGACGATGCTGGCCTCCAGTTGCCTCACCCAACTTAGCTCCCACGGGATTGCCATCTGGGACGCCCAGTCGGGGGAACGGCTGGGCGTGCTCGATTCCCATTTGTGCGGGGATCGCTCGCTGGCGTGGCTCTCCGACGCAAAGACGATCGTCGGCACGGGGGGCGCTTTCGACCACACGCTCCGTATCTGGACGCTGCCGGAAATGAGCACCCAAAGGCAGTTTGACTCCGCCGGCGGCCTGATGGCCACGACCCCCGATGGGGCCCTGTTCGTCGTTGTCCAGGACGACGGCACCGTCCGCAAGGGGGATGGCTCCGGATCGGTCACCCAGGTGGCCTCCTTGCCGGTCCACGCGGGCCCGCCCGGCAGCGTTGCCTTCGCGCCCGACGGGGCCACGGTCGCCTGCGGCTACCGGGACGGCTCGGTCCGGTTCTACGAAACGGCCACGGGAAACCTCAAGCAGCAGTTCGACCTGGAAGGCGAGGTGAAAAACCTCACCTGGCACCCCGCCGGTAGCGCCCTGGCGGTTACCACCGAGAGTTGGAACGAAGCCCTGCAACGGGTCGCCCGGCGAACCGAGCTGCTGGACACGCTCTCCGGGGATCCGGCCGTGGAATTGGACTCCTCGGGCAATCTGCGAGTCGATGCCCTGGCGTGGTCGCCGGACGGAAAGACCATCGCCACCCTGGGCGACCGGCTACTCCGCTTCTGGGACGCCCGGAGCGGCCATTTCCTCGGCGATTTCTCCTCCTCGGCGACCACCCTCGTCTGGGCTCCCCAGGGCAATGCCGTTGCCGTCGGCTCGGACAAGGGTGTCAAGATTCGCGACATGGTCTCGGGCAGCGAATTGTTCAAGTTCCTCGATCCGACCCAGCGCCGCCGCGTGATGAGCTGGTCGAAAGAGTCCGGCCTGCTGGCCTCCACCGGTGGCGGCCAGGCGACACCGGAAATCCTCCTCTGGAACCCCCAGACGGAAGAGCCGGCCCATCGTCTCTCCGGCGACAACCACCGCGGGCCGGTCTGCGCGCTGGGATGGCGGGACGGCGGCAAGGTGTTGGTTTCGGGCAGTGCCACCGAGGTCTGCTACTGGGATACCGGCTCAGGGAGGATGACCCGCACGCTGCCGGTGGGCGTGACGGTGTTCTCGCCCGACGCCCAGCTTGCCGCCGCGGGGGGCCAGAGCACACTCCGCCTCCGCCGCCTCGACGACGGCAGCTTGTTGCGGACCATTCTCGCGCTGGGCGAGGGCAAGACGGCCGTGTTGAGCTCGGAAGGCTACTGGCAAGGCTCGCAATTGCGGAGCAAGTTCGTCAGCGTGGTCCAGACCGGCCAAGGCCAGCAGACGTTTCTCTCGTTGGGCGAGTTCATGAAAAAATACGGCTGGAAAAACGAGCCCCCCAAGGCCCCCGAAGCGTCGTCCCCCCAACCTTCGCCTTGAAACCGGACTGCCCAACGGGTGCCGCGGTCGGCGGGAGACTCGCCGCCACCCCCCTTTGGCTGGGGGGCTTTGCTCCCTACCCTCGGCAAGCTACCATGGAGGGGCTCACGGGCTGCATGAGGCGGCCGATGGCGGATTCACGACCCCTCGCCTCGCCACGGTCGCCCCCGCCAGACTCCTCAATCGGCTGTCCAATCGTTCGACCTGATGGAAACCAACCTTGCCGGGAGCTTTCTGGCCGTCCTTGCGAAGTTCCTAAGCGGCGCGACCGTGCGCTGGGTCGACGGCCATCCCGATCCGTGCCAACGGGTCTATTTTGCCAACCATACGAGCCACTTGGACGCGGTGGTGATCTGGTCCGCCTTGCCGCCGGAGATTCGGCCCCTCACCCGGCCCGTCGCCGCCAAGGATTACTGGACCAGCGGGCCGGTGCGGCGCTACCTTGCCCGCCGCGTGTTCAACGCCCTGCTGATCGATCGAACCGAAATCAAGGTCCACCAGAGTCCGGTCGACCTGATGATCCGCGCCATCGGCCACAAGTTCTCGCTGATCGTTTTTCCCGAAGGCGGGCGCAGTTCCGGGCCGGAGGTGGGCCCATTCAAGAGTGGGTTATACTACTTGAGCAAGAAACGGCCCGACCTGGAGCTGATCCCCGTCTACCTGGACAACATGAACCGTATCCTCCCCCGCGGGGAAGTCCTACCGGTGCCGCTTTTGACCAGCGTCAGCTTCGGTCCGCCGATGTGGCTGGAGCACAAGGAGCCGAAGGCCGAGTTCCTCCACCGCGCACGCGAGGCGGTCTGCCGGCTGAAAGAAATATAGATCGGTCCCGGCCTGCCGGCACCGCCCCGCAGTGCCGGCCGGGCGAAGGATCGGCCTGCCTGGGTCCTCCCTGGAACATCCGGGCTTCCCTGGAAAGCCTTTCGTCCCTCGCCCGTCGAGGCGCCAACCATGGACGCGAAAACGTTGGGATTGTTCGGTGGCGTGCTGGTCGTGTTGGCCATCGCCTCTGCCGTGGTGCGGTTGCTCAAGCGACGCGTCGACGGCGGACTCGATCCGGCCATCGTGGAGACCTTCCGCCATCGCGTCTGGACCTGGTGGCTGTTGCTGGCCCCCTTGGCGGCGGCGCTGCTGGCGGGCAAGACCCTCACGGTCGTTCTTTTCGGGCTGATCGCCTTCTGGGCCCTCCGCGAGTTCATCACCCTCACGCCCACCCGCCCCGGCGACCACCGCGCGCTGTTCTGGGTCTTCTTCCTCTGCACCCCGCTGCAATTCGTGCTGGTGGGCGTCAATCGCGATTGGTTTCTCCGAGTTTTCGGCGTGGAAAGCTACAACGTCTACAGCATCTTGATCCCGGTCTACGCCTTCCTCTTGATTCCCGCGCGGATTGCGCTGGCCGGCGACAGCAAACGGTTCCTCGAGCGCACGGCGAAGATTCAATCCGGCCTGCTGATCTGCGTCTATTGTCTCAGCTATACCCCGGCCCTGCTGAATCTCCAGTTGCCCCACGACCATCCGCAGCCGGTCGGTATCCAGGATTCACGCCAGGCAGACGGCCTCGCTTTGGCCGCCAGCGGGCAACTCGATACCTACCAGCCCGCACCGGCCCAAGCCCTGGTCGTCGACGAGCACGCGGTGGGGCTGAAAATGCCCCATGAAAACGCCGGCCGCAAGGTCCGGCTGCTGTTCTTCTTCGTGCTCATCGCCCAACTCAGCGACGCCTTCCAATACGCCTGGTCCCAGTTGCCCAGCCGGCACGTGATCGTTCCGGCAATCAGCCCGGGACGAACCTGGGAAGGCCTGCTGGGTAGTGCCGCCAGCGTCACCCTGGTGGGCACCGCGCTGTGGTTCGCCACCCCCTTCGCCTACCTCTGGCAGGTCGCCCTGATCTCGCTGATCGTCTCCCTCACCTCCTTCGCCGGAGGGCTGACCATGTCGGCCATCAAACGCGACCGCGGGGTCAAGGACTACGGCACCCTGATCGAAGGCCACGGCGGCGTGCTCGACCGCATCGACTCCCTCTGCTTCTCCGCCCCGATCTTCTTCCACGTCACCTGGCTGTTTCTCAATGTCTCCGGGCCCGGCTAGTGCCAACACCGTTCAATTAAGGGATCGCCAAAGAATAACGGCGTTCGGCGCGGGTCTCCTGACCCCGCCGAAAACGGCGACAGCCGTGGCGATGGGGAGACGATCGGTCCTCTCTCGGCGGGGTCAGAAGACCCGCGCCGAACTAGGGGGAATGCCGCGAACATGGCTCGGCGGGAGCCTCGCCCTCCCATCTTCCCGCAATAGAAACCCATGCGTGCCTCTTGCGGAAAGCCGGGCTCACCGCCGCCACTCCAGGATCACCTGTCCCGGACCCTGAATCGGCTGGGGATGGCTCACCTCGGTCGACACCGGCGGTGACGACGCCCCGGACGGCGATGCGGCGGGTGGCCTCGTGCCACCGCCGGCTGGCGAGGCAAGCTGCCCGGACGGGTGCCACGCGGAACCGGCCAGGAGCGTTTTCGCGCCGGTCTGCCCCGGTGGCGGATTCGTCCGTCCGGTCCGTGTTGTCGAGTCCCCGGACCCCGGCGGCGATTCCTCCTCGACGTAGGACGCCGGGCGCACGGCCCTTTCCTCGGACTCACCCCGATAGATCAGGTTGGGCTCGGGCCGCGGCAGTCGCCGGGCGGCGGCAAGCGTTTCCGGCGCCGCGGCGTCGGGCCGACCCACCACGGGGAATCCCTTCGCCACCCAGCCAACCCAGGCGTCCTGCAAGGCCCCCAGATTCGCATAGCCGTAGCGGTGCTCGGTGGCCTCCGACCAGCGGTCGCCCTTCATGCCCTCGTCGAGATACGCGAGAAACTTCCTCCGCCCACCCTGCTGGATGAGAAAGTCGCAGAGCGAGAATCCCTGGGCGTAAAGGGGCATCACGTCCTTGGGATACTCTGTCATGGCGAACATCCGATTGAAGGCGATCCCCCGCTGGGTGTGGAGGAAACGGACCAGCATCCGGCGATGCCGTTGCCGCTCGCTGGTATGCTCGACCGTGGTGGCGGCGCCCTCATCGGCCCAGCGGGGCAACGGCCGGCGAAAATAGCTGGCCAGAATCATGTGGGTGATCTCGTGCGGCAGCACGGAGTCCAGAATCCGCGCGTGCGAGCCTTGGATGGTCATCCGCCACCCGAACACCTCGCCGTGGTCGAACAGAAAGGTCGTCGCGCCGCCCGCCCCCAGATTCGGTCCCACCTGGGCGGTCACCCGGCAAGGCTCGGCCCAGCGGGGCATCTCCTTGCCCAGCCAGGCCAGCGCCAACTCCCGCCGCAACCGCTCGGCCGTCTTGCCGAACTCCTCCGCCTGTCGCGGGGTGGTCGTCTCGATGACAAAGTTCGGCGTCCGGTAACTCGCCCCCGCCGAAAAAAACAATACGGCTAGAACGAGGACAATCCGTCTCAGTCGAGCCTCCATGCTCCGTCGCGCTCCCTCTGGTGATTACGGTGCGGCGGCCTCTTCCATGCGGCCGGCAGACGGGATGTCTGTGACCAGCAAACGGCGAACCAAACAATGGAAAAACAGGCCCGGTCGAGCCCATCGCCTTCCCCGGCGGCCCCCGCGGCCCAACGGCCACCGCCGAAACCTGCCCCCGACCCGACCATTCCGGTGCCGGCGATTGTCAATTTTGCAAAATCTAACCTCTCGGCCGCCAACCGCAAACCCCGATTTTCGGCAGATCGCCCGAAAAGAGGGTGCAGCAGCGGGTTTGTGGTGTGGTGGGCGGTTTGGTACTGTTCCTGCTCGGAATCTGGTTTTCTCCATGGTCGCAAGGCGACGTTTCATCATTAGGCGTCGGGCATCGAGTTGCGATGGTGGCGCGTGCGTGCGAGCACGCATCCTACTTCACTCGCCAGGGGGGGGCGGCCGCTTGCGATCTCACCTGCCGTCCAGCAGGTTCTTCTCGCCGGTGAGCAAACGGATCACCGTGCGATTGGCCTCGGGCAGCGCATACCGCGGCAGGCTCCCCACGTCCACCCAGCAAAACGGCCTGCCCGGCCGCCGCTCGGCCTCGGCGGCGTCCCGCGGCAGAGCGGCCGCGAAGAAGTGCAACTCCAACTTGCCGTGCTCGTAGGTGTGTTCCACCAGGGCCAGCCGCCGTTGGATGCGGACCTCCAACCCGGTCTCCTCGCGGCACTCGCGAACGGCCGCCTCGGCGGGCGACTCGTCCGGGCGGACCTTCCCGCCGGGAAATTCCCACAGCCCGGCCAGCGGCGCCCCCGGCGGCCGCTGGCCGATCAGCACGCGGTCGCCCCACCGCACCACCGCCACGCCGATCGTCGCTGCCCGGTGCGGCCCCCTCGACTCGGGTTCACTTCCTTGGCCGCGTGGTGTTGTCATCTCGGGCCCTACCCCACACTCCTACCGATCGCCCACCGCCGGCCACATCGGTCCGGCCGGGGGGCACCGTTCACTCGAAATCCAAACCGTAGATTTTCGCCTTCGTGATGCGAAACTTCAGCGCGATCGGCTCGCTCTCTTCGGCCCCCAGGTCGTCGCCCCCCTTCCACGTGACCGGCGTGCGATACTGATCGCCCACGATCGGCACCGCGTCGTCGAAGGAGCGGCCGGGCAGGAACGAGCCGTTCCGCCGGGTCACGGCCACCAGCACCCGGCCCGCCCGCTTGGTGACCGCGTTGATGCGAAGCTTGCGGCCGGGGAAGAGAAAGCTCACGGTGGAGAACTCGCCCTCCTCGGCGGCCTCCAGGGCCACGATTCGCCCCTTCGGCCAGACGGCATATCCCGGCCGGTAGCTCCAGGCGCCCCGCGGATACTTGTGGGGGAACTCGTAGCCGGTGTAGGGCAGGGCGAAGTCGCCTCCGGCAAGCTCGATCAGGTTGGGGTGCCAGAAAATGCAGCCCCCGTCAAACCGGCCGAATAGGCCCGTTTCCATCAACCGCCCACCGGGAACCCAGTTCCACACCCGCCCGTCGCCGCTGGCGGCCATTTCCAGGTGGGTGCTGTCGTCGCTGGTGTCCCAGACCGTGGGAAACAGCAGGTGATGGTCCGGCGCGGAGGGGATCGTGGTGTAGCCGTTGGTGTAGAGAAGCTCGGACGGCGACATGTCTGAGCGCGGAGTCAGCAGCAGCCGCGAAACGGGGAAATCTCCGAAGTGATCGCTCTCGGTATAGCCGATCGACCGCCGTCCCGCGCCCCGTGCATCACCCAGCCAGCCCATGCCCACGGGGTCGGCCGGGGCCCGCCGCGACCGCGGCCCGACGAAGTAGGTCCGCGTGTAAATCCGGTATTTTCGCCGTGCCGCGTCGTAGGTGCCGATCACCTGGGTATCCGTGTGCTCCACCGTGAAGGGTTCCGCCCGCCGGGTCCAATGGAGCCCGTCCGGAGATACCCACCCGTACAGCGCGGCGATGAACCCGGCGTCCTTGCGCAACGCCCGGTGCTCCCAGCGATGAGGATGCTTCTTGATAAACGCTCGAAACGCCGCCACCTCGATCTCGCCGTTCGAGACGCCCTTGTACCTCTCCGCCGGGTCGGCCGCCGGATCGACGAACACGCAGCCCGGCGCGTCCTCGATCAAGTTGTTCTCCTTGTTGCCTTGATACTCCACGATTCCCAGGTTGGGACGCTGCCAATTCAGTCCGTCCTCCGACTCGAAGTAACAATGGTAGCTTTTCCCCTGGCGGTCCTGGCAGGAGCCCCAGGCCCGATACTTGCCGCCGTCTTGAAGAATGAATCCCACGCTCAGCCCCATTGCCTCCCAGGGGCGTTCGGGTGGAATGATCGGTCCTCGCCGCTGGGGCTTTTCGGCCACCAGGCGGATTCCCCGCGGCGCGTCGTCGGCCCGCCGGAAGCGGGCGCCCCAGGGCCCTATCTTCAGGTCCCGCCGGGCAGAGACGTTGCCCCCTTTCTCGTCCACCCAGGCATAGCCCCCCGGGCGGACGTAATACCAACTCGTAAACACCAGCCGCGAACCGGCCAGTTCGTAGGGCTCGCCCGTCCACTGGTCGGGCGGCACGACATCGAAGGAAATCTTCGGTTCCTCGGCCGGGGCAATGGTCAAACAACCGGAAAACGCCAAGACGAAGAATCCCCAGAACACCGCCGGAGATCGAACCATGGAATGGTCTCCTCTATGAACGGAAAACGGGGGCCAGGCGCGCTTCTCACGCTCGGTCCCAAGCTCCGGCTTGACGCGACTGGGTTTTCACGAGGCTTCCGTTTCTCCTCCAAGCAGACCACGCACGCCCGAGAGAAAAACGCCGAAGCTGTGCGACCGGTTCTTATGAACATCCAGATGTGGAGCGATTCTGCGAGAACCCGCAATCTTTTGGTATTGTGGAACCAAACGCCGGAGCTCTTGTTCCGCGTTTGACAACGCGTCCGGGTCACGGAACTTCCGCTTATCTTGCCGCCGCGCCAATCCGTTCAAGCCAAACGCCTTTTCCACGGCCGCCAGGTCGCCCAAGTACCAAGATTCCAGATGAGGGCAGACAATGCGAACCAACGTGTCTGGTCGGTAGCCATTCCGGCAAAGCTCCAGCAATTTGTCCTTTACCGTGTGGCAGTCTCCGCTGTCCTTGTCTCGCACTACCACGAATCGAACGCCGGGTGTCCGCCATGCTCTCAATTTTCGCGGGATGGACTTCTCCAGATCGCTCTTCCCCTCGTGTGGTATGAATCGGCAAGTAATGCACTTGGGCACGAGATTCGGCACAATCACGTTCAACACCTCGACAATCGAGGCTTCCTCCAGGAGAAACACGAGTTCCGTCATCGGGGATCGGCTCCTGTGAAAAACCCCTGCTTCCAAAGTGCTCCTGGAAGATCTCCTTCTTCGACGAGATTCCGCAACAGTTCCTCCTCGGGACCGTACGTCACCACGGTAAATCCGCGGCTCTTGGTCAACCAGTATATCTCGTCAAGTTTCACGCCATTCAAGAAGTCCGGCGAATGCGTCGAGATGAAGACCTGGCCACCGCGACGAGCATAGTCGCGGAACTCTTCGGCCAGTTCTGCCAGCAACCGGGGGTAGAGTTGGTTCTCCGGTTCTTCCACACACAACAACGGATGCGGGCTGGGGTCGTGCAACAGCACGAGGTACGCGAACATCTTGATCGTGCCGTCCGAGACGTAGCGTGCCACGAACGGGTCCTTGAAGGAGCCGTCCTGGAACTTCAGCACGATCCGGCCGTCCTCGGTCTCGGCCGCCTCTACTTTCTCGATGCCCGGAACTCGTTTCGCCATCCGTCGGAGCACTTCATCGAATACGGGGCGATGGTGCTCAAAAACATACTGGGCAACCAACGGCAGGTTGTCGCCTCGGGAAGACAGGTGTTCCGCGTATCCGGCCTCTTGGCTTGGGCGAGCGTCGGAGATGTGAAAGTCGGAAACGTGCCAGTTTTCGATCAGCCGGCGGAAAGCGCTTACCACCTTGAACTTCTGGAATTGGCCAAGCCCCTTGATGGCGAGGATGTCGTTCGACTCCAGTTGCTGTTCCTCGCGTTGCATTTCGGCCGCCGGTTTCCCGTAGTCCTCTTCGTTGACAACGGCCATGCCCTTGCCCATGCGAAAATCAAGAAAGTGCCAAGGCTGGCCGTGGCTCCCCCGTCGATACTTGAGAATCTCGCGTTCGACGACCGGCATCCCTTCCTTCAACCCAATCGCCAAGTCGTAGGTCACCAGGGGTTGCTTGGGCTGGCGGAACTTCAGTTCGATCTCAATCGGTCCTTCTTGGCCCCGGCTGACGACCTCCTTGAAGCCCCCACGTCGGGCCAAGGCGGAATGCACGTTGTGGATCAGCGAGTCCTGGAGAAAACCAAACACATCGAACAGCGTTGATTTCCCGCTGCCGTTGGCGCCCACAAACACGCACATCTGTTGGAGACCCGTGATCGCCACGTCCTGAAGGGCGCGGAAGTTCTTGATCCGAATCGACTCAATCCTCATCGAGGGCCTCCCTGTACGGTACGGGATTCAATCCCGCGGGATTTCACTGCTCAACCCGGGGGTGACTTCTTCGCTCGGCGTGGGGCACGCAAGGTCCGATTCGGCGGGGAGAAAGCGTGTTCTTGAGCCCACCTGTCCCCGTTGCGTACCACGCTGGATCGCCTTGCTAGCTCAATGCCTTCCCGCAGTTGTCGCAGAATCGGGCGTCCGGATCATTCCACTCGCCACAGCTACCGCACGACTTCGACTTGGTGAGCGAGGCTCCGCAAGCCTTGCAGTAATCCGCGGGCAGCTCGTTATCCGTGTTGCACTTGTGGCAGCGCACCACCTGCACTTCCTTCGAGGGTGCGCCGGTGCCAAGGCCCTCGCCCACGGCGGACGCCAAGTCGCGAACGGCGCCCTTGGTGCCCTCGGCCATGTAGTTGACCACATCCTTGCCCACCGGCGCCACCTCGTTTGCTATGTAGCGGCTGACCGCGCCCAGGAAGGCAAACCGGCAGATAACAGCCCCCAGGCCGAGCAGCGGGAGGCCGACAAACATGCACCAGAAATAGCGTGGCGGTCGAAAGGTGCCGAACGAGGCGAAAAAACTCCCCAGGCCAATCATCGTGAAGATCAGGCCCACGAGGACGACGCCCGGACCGACGACTCGCAGCAGAGCCCGAGTCTCCTTGTGCCGTGGATCGAGATTCGCCGGCATGATGAACTGAAACCTCCCCATCTGGCCTGGCGCGCAAGTTCGCCGGGCGGCGGGCCCAAGCCATGCCGCCACGGATGCCCATGCGCCTTTCAACGGTGTGCAGCCCAAATTGCCAGAGCGGTAGCCGCGCCGGCGCAACGCTCCTTCAAACACCCGGATCGGTCGCACTCGAACGCCCGGCACAATACCCCGGAGGATGGCATCCGTCAACCGTCGAGAGTTGCTCCTGCTGCCACGCCCAGATGGGGGGGGCAGATCGAAGCCCGAGCTTGGCCGCCGGGCCGAACCCACGCCCACAAGCTCACAGCCCTACAATGTTGTAGCCGCTGTCGACGTGGAGAATCTCCCCCGTCACCCCGCCGGAGAGCCGGCTCAAGAGATACAAGCCCGTCGTGCCCAACTCCTGGAACTCGACGTTTCGCCCCAGGCACGCCTTCCGCACCGCGTGCTCGCGCATCTGGTCGAAGCCGGCCACGCCCGCCGAACTGAGCGTCCGCATCGGACCGGCACTGATGGCGTTGATGCGAACACCCCTACTCTTGCCCAGGTCCCAGGCCAGGTAGCGGACACTGTGCTCCAGGGCCGCCTTGCAGACGCCCATCATGTTGTAGCCGGGCATCACCTTTTCGCCGCCGAAATAGCTGATGGTCACGATCGACCCGCCTTGCGGCATCAGCGGCGCCGCCTCGCGGCAGACGGCCACCAGGCTGTAGACGCTGATATCCATGGCCAGATGCCACCCCTGGCGGCTCATTTCCAGGTAAGGGTTCCGCAGTTCCTGGGGCGGCGCGAAGGCGATCGAATGAATGAGAAAATCAATGCGGCCGTAGGTCTCGCCCACCGCGGCCACCACCTTGCGGATATCCTCGTCGCGCTGGACGTCGCAGGGCAGCACCAGCTTGGGCTGGTGCGGCTCGACCAGCCGCGTCACCCGCCGTCGGCTCGACGCGCCCGGCAAATGGGTAAACGCCAACTCGGCGCCCTCGGCCAACAGCGCCTCGCTCATCGCCCAGGCAATGCTGCGATCGTTGGCCACGCCCAGCACCAGTCCCGTCTTTGCGTCGAACAACCCCATCCAATTTCCCTCATCAGGCCTGGCAAAAACACCTCCACCGGGCGGCTCTCCCCCGGCCCCAAGCGTTACCTCATCCTCGGTCCCAGCCGCGTTCTCGATCCCAGTCCCGCCCTCGGTCCCAGTCCCGCCCTCAGTCCCAGTCCCGCCCTCAGTCCCAGTCCCGCCCTCGGTCCCAAGCTCCAGCTTGGGACCGCATCCAGCGCGAAGCTCCGCTTCGCCCGCAACGGCCGAGCGACAGCGTTTGGCAAGGGTCTGGCGACCCCGCCACCGGTCTAACCGAAATGTTTGGCGCCGCTTCGGAGTGCAGTCCCAAGCTGGAGCTTGGGACCGAGTGGGAAAAGCTCTTTCAGGGAAGGGCCACCCGCGAAGCTGGAGCTTCGCAACGAGTAAAAATCCCCCGGGCGGAGGACTGCTAGTCGGCCGACGGAACCGGACCGGCCAACAGCTCGTACTCTTCCATCGGCGTCGCGTCGCCGCTGAGAACCAATTCCAGGTTCGTCTTCAGCACGGGCAATTGGCTTTCGACAAACCGCCGGGCAACCCGCTTCTTGCGATCGTTGCTGGCGCCCTGGGCGAGGAACAAGTGGCCCACGATCACCGCGATCGCCGCGTCGACCAGCCGGCGGCCGGAGAAATCGAGGTACGACATCGACTGCCCTTTGACGAAGCGGATCGCCTCGAGCACTTGTTGCTTGGCCTGGACGAGTTTCGCTTTGAGTTCGCTCAAGAGGGGATCGTCGTATTCGGTCTTTTCCCACTCGGTGAGGAGGCTCTCGAACGTTCCCGAGGAAACCCCCCGCACCGCCGCCACCACCTGCAACTGGCTGGTCCCCTCGTAGATCGTGGTGATTCGCGCGTCGCGCAGGTAGCGTTCCGCCGCGTAGTCCTTCATGTAGCCCGAGCCGCCCAGCACCTGGATCGTGGTGTCGGCCACGTAGCAGCACATTTCCGAAGCGTAATACTTGCTCATCGGCGTGAGCATCGCGTTGAGCCGCTTCCACCGCCGGGAACGCTGCTTCCGCTGTTTCTTCTCCTCCTTGTCCAGATCCGGAACGGTTTCCAGAATTCGCAGGTTGTTGTTCTCCTGGTCGCAAACCCGGCTGGTCTCATAGGTCAGTGCCCGGGCCGCCTCGATGGCGATCTTCATCTCGGTCACCATCTCGGCCACGGCCGGCAGCCGCTCGATGGGGCCGCCAAACTGCTGCCGCGTGTGGGCATAGGTGCGGCCCAACCGGTAGGCCGCCTCGGCGATGCCCAGCGACTGCGCGGCGATTCCCACCCGGGCGCCGTTCATCAGCGCCAGCACGTAGGTGATCAGCCCTCGCTGCCGCTCGCCCACCAGCCGCGCCGGGGTGTCTTCATAGACCAGCTCGCAGGTGGGCGAGCCGTGAATGCCCAGCTTGTTTTCCAGGTGGCGCACCTTGACCTTCTCCGATCGCTCGGAGATAAACAGGCTCAAGCCTCGCCCGTCGCCGATCTCCGGTTCGCTGCGGGCCAGGGTGAGCAGAATCTCGCCGCAGCCGTTGGTGATAAACCGCTTCACGCCGTTTAAGTACCAGTTGCCCTGGTCGTCCTGGTGGGCCCGCAGCCGCACCGCCTGCAAGTCGCTGCCGGCGTCGGGCTCGGTGAGCACCATCGCCCCGGTCACCTCGCCGCGAGCAAACCGCGGCAACACCTCGTCCTTGATCTCGTCGCTGGCAAAGGCGTTGATCGTCTCGGCGATTCCCTGCAAGCCGAAGAGGTTCATGAACGAGGCGTCCGCCCGGCTGACGATCTCCGTGGCAATCGTGTAGATCAGGTTCGGGCAGTTCAGCCCCCCATACTTCCGCGGCAGGGTGAAGCCCGTCATCTCGGCCTGGGTCATGCGGTCCAGGTTCTCCTGCACCAGCGGATGATAGGTCACCGTGCCGTCGTCGTTGAGGGTATTGCCGCCGCGGTCGATCTCTTCCGCGTTGGGGGCCACCGTTTCGCCGGCCACCTCGCCGACGATCTCCAGCAGGCGACGGTAGTTGTCGACCATGTCCTCTTCGTCGAGGGGCACGTAGTCGGCGTCGCCGTTGGCCGTGTGCAACTCCTGGATCCGGGCCAGTTCCTTCAGCTCGAGATGATCGAAGAGGAACTGGATGTCGTCGTTGTCGAGAAAGAAATTCGCCACCGGCAAGTTCCTTGTCGGATATGGAGAACCCACGTGAACCGGTCAAACCGCCTCGCGAACATGCCGCCGGCGGCCGAATTGAGGAATCACCGCCGTTGCTTCAAGGCCTTGATCATGGTCGGAATCACTTGCTTCAGGTCGCCCACGATCCCGTATTGCGCTACGGAAAAGATGGGGGCTTGGGGGTCGGTGTTGATGGCGATGATCTTGGCCGATTCTTCCATCCCGGCACGGTGCTGCACCGCCCCGGAAATGCCGGCGGCGATGTACAAGGCCGGCCTCACCGTGGTGCCCGTCTGCCCGATCTGATGCTCCTTGCCGATGTAGCCGCCGTCGACCGCCGCCCGACTGGCCCCCACGGCCCCGCCGATGGCCCCCGCCAAGTCGTGGATCAGGCGGAAGTTCTCCTTGCTCCCCACCCCGCCGCCGCCGGCCACGATCACCCGCGCACCCTTCAAGTTGATCGTGCGGGGCTCGATATGCCGCTCGATCAGTTTCAGCGCCAAAAGCGAATCGTCCAGCGGCACCCGTTCTTCAATAATCTCTCCCCGCCGCGAAGCGTCCGCCTCCTGCATCGGCATCACCCCCTCGCGAACCGTGGCCATCTGCGGCCACATGTCGTAGTTCACGATGGTGGCGATGATATTGCCGCCGAACGCCGGCCGAATCTGCAACAGAAGCTTTTCGTGGAGAGTCTTCGTCTTGGGGTCGGTAACGTCGCGAATCTCCAGGTCGGTGCAGTCGGCCGTCATCCCCGCCCGCATTGCCGAGGCCACCCGGGGAGCCAGGTCGCGACCCAGCGACGTGGCACCGTAGAGCACGATCTGCGGGGCGTGCCGCTCGATCAGGCTGGTCACCGCCCGGGCGTAGGGACCCGTCTGGTAATGGGCCAGCCGCCGGTCGTCGACCAGGTACACCGCGTCGGCGCCGTGCGAAATCAACTTGCTCGCCAGAGAGCGAACGTTCGATCCCGGCAGCACGGCCCCCATCCGCACGCCCAGCCGGTCGGCCAACTCCCGCGCCTTGCCACACAACTCCAACACCACGTCGTGCAGCGTGCCGCCTTCCTGCTCGGCAAAAACCCAAATCTCACCCTGACGGTTGACTTCAATCATGGTTTCCGCGACTCGTCAAGAGACAACAGTGCTTGAGGACGGGGGGGAACCTGCGGGGACACTGCCCGCCAGATCGCCGCGCCGGGGGCCGCTGCCGCATCATCCCAAGGTGCGGTCCACAACCAGCTCGTGGATCATCCGGCGCACGCCTTCTTCCGTGGGAGGAACCTCCGTGAAGCCCTCCTTCGTCAACACGATCGACTGGACGCGGAAAACCTTCGTGGGCGACCCGGCCAGACCGCAACGGCCCAAGTCGGCACCAATGTCGTCCAGGTTCCATTGCTCCAGCGGGTAGCCCTTCTCGCGCTGCTCGGCCAGACGCCGGTCGACTTCCGCCTTCCTCGCGTCGTCGCTCGCCTCGCGCATCCGGCGGCGAACCTCCATCTCGATCTCGGCCGGCACCCGCGCCCGCTTATAACGCATCATCCTCCGGGCCGCGGCCGGACGCGGCTTGTTGGCCGTATCCAACACGGTCACCAGCAGCGGCAGCCTCCCCTCCACAATCTCCCAGCCGTAGCCGATGTTCCGCTTGATCCGCACGGTCGAATCGTGGGCCGAAATCAACTCTTCCAGGTAGGTCACCTGGGGAATGCCCAGCTTCTCGGCACACTGGGGCCCCACCTGGGCCGTGTCGCCGTCGATCGCCTGCCGCCCGCAAAACACAAAATCGAAATTGCCGATCGTCTTGATCGCCTGGGCGAGAATGTAGCTGGTGGCCAGCGTGTCGCTGGCCGCCGCCCGCCGGTCGGTCAGCAGGATGCCACGGTCGGCCCCCCGATAGAGGCAGTCGCGGAGTACCTCCGCCGCCTTCGGCGGACCCATGCTCAGCACGGTCACCGTGCCGCCGTGGGCGTCGCGAATCTCCAGCGCCGTCTCCAGCGCGTGCAAATCCTCCGGGTTGAAAATCGCCGGCAACGCCCCACGATTGACCGTGCCGTCGTCCTTCATTGCCTCGGCGGTGACGTTGCCCGTATCCGGCACCTGCTTTACGCAAACAATACTCTGGTACGCCACGTCAGACGCTCCGGACGATTCGGATTGGATTGCGAACGCTTGATCTTGCAGCGCTCGGCGCGGGTCTCCCGACCCCACAGCGTTCGGCGCGGGTCTCCCGACCCCGCCGCACGTCGTGTATGCTCCCCAGCGGAAACCTCAGCCATACCTGGTAAAACCCGCAAGACTATCACCTCGCCCCCACTCGGTCAACCCCCGATTCTCGGGTGTTTAGGGAGACCCCGCAATTTAGAAAAACCTTTGCCCCGCGTTGTGCGTGGGTCAGGC
>CAYZWG010000011.1:4871-11874 GCA_964481605.1 uncultured Planctomycetaceae bacterium | reverse complement strand
AGGGAGACCCCGCAATTTAGAAAAACCTTTGCCCCGCGTTGTGCGTGGGTCAGGCCTTTGGCGGGGTCGGGAGACCCGCGCCAAACGCACAGACCCGCGCCAAACGCCGTTCGCCGGCTGCGCGTCCGCCCAGGTCGAAATTGCGGCGCACAACGTGCAATCCAAGTCAAATAGACGTCAGCCCGGTTGAGTGGGCGTTGCCAATTGATTACAATCAGATGGTCCAATCCATGTCCATTCGATCACGCGCTCCCCGCGACCGCAAACACCCTTTTCGCCCTCGGTGCAGTGTCTCATGCCCTCTCCCCCCGATCTCGACCTTACCCTGCTCGGCCCCGATCCCCGGCTGGCCGCCCTGGTGGCGGAAACCCTCTGGCGATCCGCCTCCAGCGACGACCCCCAGCCCTATTTCAACGCCTTTTTGGCCGCGGCCTCTCCGTTTGGCCACGCCGACTACGCTGCCGTGGTCACCGCCGAGGCGGGCCGGTGGAGCGCATTGGCCGCCGACGGGGCCGCCCGGGCCCTGCCCGAGCAATTGCTCACCGAGGCGGCCGACCGTGAAACGCCGATCTGCCAACTCCCTTGGGCGGTTGCCCCCATCCGGCCCCGTCGGGCGGCCGGGGAAATGCTCCTCTTCCACCTGCCCGACGCCGCCTCGCCGCTGGTCGACCTCGACAAGCTGGAGCTTTTAGCGATGGCCCTGGCCCAGGGCCTCGACGCGATCGAACATCGCCTCCGCCAGCGGCAGCGGATCGGGCGGCTGGAGACCGTGCTCGAAATCGCCACCCAATGGAACCAAACCCGGGAGGTCGAGCCCCTGTTGAACCGCATGGCCCAGGCCGCCACCCGGTTGCTGGGTGCCGACCGGGCCAGCATTTTCATCTGGGATCGCCGTGCCCACACCCTCATCGGCCGTCCTGCCTTGGGCGTGGACGACGGCCAGTTGCGGATTTCGGACGCTCGGGGCGTGGTCGGCCGGGTGATCCACTCCGGGCGGCCCATCCGCGTCGACGAACTCACCGAGCCGGAGCAGATCGATCGCCAGGTCGACGCCCGGCTGGGCTATCGCACCCGCAACGTCCTCTGCGTGCCGTTGGCCGGTCGCGGCGGCCGGTTGTTCGGCGCGTTTGAATTGCTCAACAAGCACACCGGCACCTTCACCGCCGAAGACGAAGCCGCGCTGACCGAGCTGGCCCAGCACGCCGCCGTGGCGCTGGAAAACGCCCGCGACCGCCAACAACTCCTTGCCACCAACCGGCAGATCGCCGAGCAGGCGGCGGGTCAAGTCGAACTGGTGGGCCAAAGCCCGGCCATCGAGGCCTTGCGGAGCATCGTCCGGCGGGTGGCCGACACCGACCTGGCGGTGCTGATCCTGGGCGAAAACGGCACCGGCAAGGAGGTCGTCGCCCAGTCGATCCACTATCTCAGCCGCCGCCGCGACAAACCGTTCATCGCCGTCAACTGCGCCGCCATCCCCGACACCTTGGCCGAAAGCGAACTCTTCGGCCACGAAAAAGGCGCCTTCACCGACGCCCGGGAAACCCACCCCGGCAAGTTCGAACTGGCCGCCGAGGGGACCCTCTTCCTCGACGAAATCGGCGACCTCAGCCTGGGCGCCCAGGCCAAGCTGCTCCGCGTGCTGGAGGAAAAACTGCTCGTCCGCCTGGGCGGCTCGACCCCCATCGCCACCGACGCCCGGGTGATCGCCGCCACCAACCAGAGCCTGGCCCGCATGGTGGCCGACAAACGCTTTCGCGAAGACCTCTATTTCCGGCTCAACGTGGTCACCCTGGAAATTCCCCCCCTCCGCGAGCGCGCCGCCGACATCATGCTCCTGGCCGATCATTTCCTTGGCGACTTTTGCCGCAAAGCCCGCCGCAAGCTGCCCCGGTTCTCCTCCTCCGCCCGCCGCCGCTTGCAGGCGCACCCCTGGCCCGGAAACGTCCGTGAGCTACGCAACCTGATGGAGCGCTTGGCTTACCTCTCGACCTCCGACCAGATCGAGGCGGGCGACCTGGAATTCATCCTTTCACCCCGGGCGGAAAGCCCCCTGGTGGCCGACTTCGACCGCCCCCTGGCCGAGGCCACCACGGAGTTCCAGATACGCTACATCCAACACACGGTGCAGCGCTTTGACGGCAACATCAGCCGGGCGGCCGAGCAACTCGGCCTTCATCGCTCCAACCTCTATCGCAAGATGCGACAACTGGGCATGGCGATTCCCCGCTAGGGCACTTGGCTTTTGAAAGTTGGCGCAAATGAGTCAAGTTTTCTGGATCATACTGTAAAAAACCCCCTTTCCCCCAACGACACATTTGTCGAGGAGGCGAGGGAACGGCGTACTCTGAGCGTGTTTGCACCTCGACTTCTGCGTTTGACGGTGGTTGGCTTGGAATGCCGCGTTCCCTTATTGGAAGGGAGCCGCAATATGTGCTACGGAAGCACGATACATGAACCGTCCTATGTCGCGAGTTGCCGAGGACACGCGACGCTCAGATATATGCAGGCATCATAACATGCCTTGTCGGTCTGAGGTCGTTAGAAATAGAAACACAGAGGAACAGAGGGCACGGAGTCGGAAGAATCTGGTTGTCTCCGTGAACTCCGTGCCTCTGTGTTTCAAGTCCAGACTGCACCCGTGGGCAACAGGGCTGGGGGCTCCCCGGGATTAGACCCGGTTTTCGGTTCGCGGTGGAATACTCCCGCCGGAAGGCCGCCGCGTACATCCGCGCGGCCGTGGACGAGCGCGTAGGCCGGATCGCGATCCGGCACTACGGGTGGCCCAGGTTCTTGAACCTGGGCCGGCGTCGTCATTCCCTCAGTCCAGGGGAAACTTGTCCTGCGTGCTCTGCTTGCGGTAGATCGGCAGGTGGCGATAATAGACCTCGAGCACCATCGTGGCCATGGAGGTGCAGTAGAGCCGCCCGCCGCTTTGTTCCTGCAAGCCTCCGTGCGGGTTGGACAGGTACCAACTGCCCGTCTCGTGGCCCTTCTTCGACTGCGACTTGACCAACTGGTCCCGCATCACAGCGTTCCACTTGTCCCACGCCTCGCCGCCGTAGTGGCGCATCACCTGGGTGGCGTAATAGTTGTAGTACATGTTCGTGGGCGAGGGGCCCTGTTCGCTTAGCCATTTCACGCCCTCGACCAGCGCCGGCTGGTCGTGAGGCCATCCCAAATACATCCGGCACAACAGCCCGATCGCCGTGGTAGACGGTCGATCCGTCGCCGGCGTGGTATAGCCGTAGCGCGCTCCGCCCTTGCCCTGGACCGTGTCGAGAAACATCGAAGCCTTCTGGATGGTGATCGACGGAATCTCCAGATAGGCCATGTGCCCGCTTTTGAGCGCCATGATCTGCCAGCCGACCACGGAGGTATCACCCGGCTGCTGCCACTCGTATCGCCACCCGCCGCCGATCGGGTCCTGGGCCATGCAGATATATTTCAACGCCTGTTGCGTGGCGACGTAAAGCCCCTTGTCGTGGGTCATCGCATAGGCTTCGCAAAGTGCAATCGAACCGATTCCGTGGGAGTACATCCGCCCTTGCGGCTCAAACAGGCTGCCCCCCTTGGGCGAAACCTGCATCCGGGTGACAAGAAAATAGAGCCCCTTGCGGACCACCTCCTTGTACATCCCCTCCTTATGCGTCTGCCCCGCACCCAAAAACGGCAACAACGCCAACCCCGTGGCCGCGTTGCGGGCTTGGGTCAGTTCGCCCGGGTTGCGACACTGGCCGCGACACTTGGGGGCCAGCGTGTGGTCGAAGTTCCAGCCGCCGTCGGGCATCTGGTGCGCGGCCAACCACTGCAACGCCAGGGCCACCGCCTTCTCGCTGGCCTCGTTGCCACCCACCCGGGCCACCAGGCGGGCCTTCCCCTTGCCACGACCGGAGAGGGCATCGCCCGAATACGCACCCACCGCCGCCAACAGATCGTTCCGCGGCGCCTGCTCCAGGCCAAAATCGTTCAACTGAACCGCCACCGCCGCGGCCGGCTCGTCAAACTCCGAAATCTGCACGTCCTCCGGCTCGACCACCGACTCCAGGATCATGTCGTCGGTGACCGTCACGTCGAGATCTTCCAGCGGCTGGTCGTCGAAGTCCTCCACCTCCTCCAGTTGATCGACGTTGCTCGTCGCGGCGATCAACTCGCGCATGTCGTCCGGCACCTGTGGCGGCAGGTAGACCATTGCCAGCACCAGGAACACGACCATGTGCAGGACCGTGCTCAACAGCCAACTGGGCGTGGCGCGGAGGGCATCTCGAACCAGCGAGCGGGGCGGCAGCCCGAGCAGTTCGGCCTCCCGCTCAGCGCCCCACCGCCCGCCGCTGCTTTCGTCGGCCTCCACGGTCTCCTGGCGGAGCTGCTCACCCGCGGCGGCTTCCGCCTCGGCAACCATTTCCACTTCGACGTCGGATGGCTTGTCCGTCATCTCCCGTCACTCCCCAGGGGGAACCTTTCTCAGCGGGGTCAGGAAACCCGCGCCGAACGGCGCTGTTTGACGCTCGGTCCCAAGCTCCTGCTTGGGACCGCATTTCCGAGCCGGCTCCGCTTCGCCCGCAGTGGAACAAGACTCGCGGTCCGCGGGTTCCCAAGCTGGAGCTTGGGAACCAGTAGGGCCGGCTGTGCCGGCCGCAACGTGGCTGGCGCTGCGAACCCGGCAACTTGACGCCCTCGGCGCAGGTCTCCTGACCTCGCCGAAACCGCCCACCCGGCGCCGCGTATCCCTCAATAACCCAATATCCAGTGTAACATCTGCTCGCCCGCCACTGCCACCCCTGGGCGAGCGGGCGACGGCCCGTCCTTCGGGCCAATCGGCCCCCGCCCGGTCGCACCGGGCGACCACGCGATTGGCGCTTCCCAAGCCGCGTCGATTTAGTAGAATGAGTGGTTCGCGGCCCACCTACCCAGACACTCCCTATTCCGTGCGGAGATACGTTCCATGGCCAAAGGCGGCAAGAAAAAAAGGAAAGCCGAAACCGTCTTCCTCGTCTGCGAGGAGACCGGCGACTACAACTACGTCTTGCGGCGGAAAGCGGGCTCCGAGAAGCTCAAGCTGAAGAAATACTGCCCGCGGCTTCGCCGCCATACCCTCCACAGCGAGAAGAGAAAATAGCTCGGCCCGGCCTTTGCCCAGGATGGCCCGGGCCCCATGGCGACCCTCCCATGCCCAAGCGCTGGCGGATCCATCCCCACGAGCCCGAACGGATTGCCCACCTCCAGCAAGCCGCGGGCGTTCCCGCCGTGGTGGCCCAGTTGCTGCTGGGCCGGGGAATCTCCCAGCCGGCCGACGCCAAGGCGTTTCTCGACCCCAAGCTCACCGACCTCCGCGATCCCGGCCTCCTGCCCGGCTGTAGCGAGGCCGCCCGCCAACTCCACGAGGCGGTCCTGGCCAAACGCCGGATCGTTGTCTACGGCGACTACGACGTGGACGGCATGACGGGCACCGCCGTGCTGCTGAAATGCCTCCAACTGCTGGGGGCCGACGCCGGTTACTACGTGCCCAACCGGCTGGCCGAGGGCTACGGCTTGAACCACGACGCCGTGGACACGCTCGCCTCGGGGAAGTGCGAAGTGCTGGTCACCGTCGATTGTGGAATCGGCAGCGTGGACCAGGCCCGCGCCTGCCGGCAGAAGGGAATCGCCCTGATCGTCACCGATCACCACCGGCCGGGGCCTGCCCTGCCGGAGGCCGACGCCGTGGTGCATCCGTCGCTGCCGGGCAGCGATTATCCCTTCGCCGGTCTGAGCGGCTCGGGCGTGGCGCTGAAGCTGGCCTGGGCCCTCTGCCAGCGGGCCGCCGGAACCCGGAAGGTCGGCCCCCGGATGCGCGATTTTCTCGTCTGTGCGGTGGGCTTGGCGGCCATGGGGACCGTGGCCGACGTGGTCCCCCTGGTGGACGAAAACCGCGTGCTGGTGCACCACGGCCTGGACAGTCTCAAGCGGCTGCCGCCGCCGGGCATCGCCGCGCTGATGCGGATCACCGAACTGGACAGCAAGCCCCGGCTGGGCGCCGAGGATATCGGCTTCGTGCTGGGCCCACGGCTGAACGCCGCCGGCCGGTTGGGCCAGGCCCGCCTGGGCGTCGAGTTGTTGACCACCGACCGGGCCGACCGGGCCGAGGAACTCGCCAAGTACATCGACGAACTCAACGAAAATCGGCAGAAACTCGAACGCAGCATCTACCTGGCCGCCAACAAGCAGGCCAAGGACCGGTTCGATCCCCAGGCCGACTCCGCGCTGGTCCTGGCCGAGCACGGTTGGCACCCCGGGGTGATCGGCATCGTCGCCGGCCGCCTGGCCGAAAAGTACCATCGTCCGGCGATCCTCGTCTCTTTCGACACCTTGGGGAGCAGGCCGGGCGTGGGTAGCGCGAGGAGCGTGCCCGGCTTCGATTTGCACGCCGCGCTCTCCGCCTGCGGCCATCACCTCCGCAGCCACGGCGGACACCGGGCCGCCGCCGGTCTGACGGTCGAGGAGAACCACCTGGAGGCCTTTCGCGCCGAATTCTGCGAATACGCCGCCGCCGAAATCAGCGAGGAGGAACGGACCGCCGAACTGGCCATCGACGCCGAGGCCCCGTTAAGTGCCTTTACCCTCAAGGTGGTCGGCCAGATCGAACGCCTGGCCCCCTTCGGCCAGGCCAATCGCCGGCCGGTGATGTGCGCCAGCGGGGTGCGTCTGGCCGGGCCGCCTCGGCAGATCGGCGCGGGCGGCCACCACCTCTCGTTGAAGCTCATCCAGCACGGCGTCAGCCTTCGGGCGGTGGCCTTCGGGGGGGGAGAATGGGCCGACGAGTTGGCCGCCGTCGACGGTCCGCTGGACGTCGCCTTCCGCCCGGTGATCAACACCTTCCGCGGCCGCCACAACGTCGAACTGCACCTGGTCGACTGGCGCCGCTCGTAAGGCAGCGCTGGGGGAGGCGCGTCTGTTCGGCGAGGGTCTCCCGACCCCGCTCCACGCGCGTGGGCGGCACGCTGCAATCCGCGCCTCCCGTGCCTAC
>CAYZWG010000011.1:0-4771 GCA_964481605.1 uncultured Planctomycetaceae bacterium | reverse complement strand
GACCCCGCTCCACGCGCGTGGGCGGCACGCTGCAATCCGCGCCTCCCGTGCCTACGGCACCCCGAGGCATTCATCGTGATTTCCCGGCTCGGTCGGAGCGTGGCTCAGCCGCCGGCGATCTCCTTGAGCGTCTCGATCATTGCCTCGTGCGAGACGCGATCGGCCTGGTTGGCCGGATAGTGGGCAAAACGAATCTTGCCTTGCCGATCGACGACGAACGCCCCCGGCATTTGCCAGATGTCGCCCACGGCCTTGCCCGAGCCGCCGCGGAAAAGGGCCTTCACGGCCGGTCCCCAGACCGCCGGCCCGGCCACTTGCCAGAGCGTGCCCCGAGGCAGCCGATAGGCACGATAGGCGACCTGCTGGGCGTCGGCCAGCAAGTCGCAGGGGGCTTCCAGTTCGCGGCGAAACCGATCGGCCTCTTCCGCCGTGCCCATGGTCACCAGCAGCACCTGGCCCCCCGCCGCCTGGAATCGCGGCTCGTCTCTGCGCACGTCGACCACGTGCTCCCTGGCACACGGTCATCCGAAGTGCCGCAGAAAGATCAACACCAGGGGGCGCTGCCGCCAACGCCCGGAAAGCGGAGCCACCTCGCCCCCATGGTCCGAAACCGCCACGTCGGGCGCCGCATCGCCGATTTGCAAAGGATTCATCGGGTCACCGTGTTGCTCAATCCAGAAACCGCACCAACCAGAAAACGAACAAGGGCACGAAAGTGCAGACGAAAATGGCCAACGGAGCCACCGGCTTCAATAGTAGCAGCAAGACCACGATCATCGCCACCGCCACCGCCAGCCAAATCCACGCCCGATACCAGGGCGCCGAACGCACCGCGGCCGGATAGGCGCCCCGCTCGACCAGCATTCGGGCAACCTGCCGTTGCTTGGCCTGCTGGCGCATGTCCGCCACGATCTGCTCCGTGCCGGGCGTGTCGGCCAGCAAATCGGCCAGGGCCGTCGCCGGTGCGTCTTGGCGGCGGTCGTGCAGCAGCCTGGCCATGGCGTACTGGGCGTAAGGATCGTTGGGGTCCAGCCGCAGCGCCCGTCGAAGGCTGGTCTGGGCCTCGTCGCGGCGGTGCAGCCTGAGCTGCGCCAATCCCAAGGCGGCCCAGGCCGTGGAGGATTTTGCCGCCACCGCCACCGCCTCCAGGGCCGCGTCCTCGGCCGGTCGCGGGCCCCGCTCCGCCGCCATGAACCAGGCGTAGTCGGTCAGCATTCCCGCATTGCCGCCCGAGAGCCGAACGGCCTCCTCCAGGCTGGCCTGGGCCTGGGTGAGCTTGCCCGCCCGCCAGGCCGCCACGCCCAGCAGGTTGTGCGCGGTGGCATTTTCCGGCGCCAACTCGACCGCCCGGCCCGCTTCCTCGACCGCCTCTTCCGCCGCTCCCCCCATCAGCAGCCCGCGGGCACGGACGTTGCGAACCAGCGCGTCCTCCGGCAGTTCGGCGACGAGTTGATCGCTGATCGCCACGGCCCGAACGTGATCGCCGCGTTCCAGGGCCTCCAGCGCCTCTTCGGTCAACACTTCAATGCGACGCTCGTCCACGGCGGTCTCGTCAGACAAGCGGAAGGGGAAAGGTCCTCGCTGCCGCGGCAAACGGCCGCCCGCCCGTGAATCTTACTCTCCCGGCGGCAAACGATTCAAGTGGGGCACCGCCGCCACCACCGGTCGGGTGTGTGTTCCGCGCGCAGGCGGCGCGAACCCAACGAATCACCGAGGGGCGCCCTCGTCGGCCTCCGTCAATTCCCTGCCGAACAGCGGCGCCAGGTCCACCCGCTTTAGCGGCAAGGCCGACGCCGGACAGGAGCCGATGGCCAGGTGCAATCGCAACGACGCCGGCTCGAAGATCATCGTCTGAAGCGTAAGCCGCCCCAGGTTGACCTGGTCGAGCTTGGCCGCAACCTCCTCCAGGCCGATCCGTTCCAAGCGGGCGCTTTGCATCAATTTGTGATACCGCGGCGACAATCGAAACGTGGCCAGCGGCTCGGTGCGAAAATGATTCGTGCAGGCGAGAATCCCTCCCTCCGGTCGTCTCACGGCCACCGTACGGGGAGTCAACTCGAACACGGCAGCGTGCCGGGTGTCGCACACGGCCAGGTTCAGCATGGTGGTTCTCGGCTGGCCGCGAAGCAGCTTCTCCGCTTCCTCCACCGTGGTGCACTCCTCCAACACGCGGCGAAAAAGCATCGTGTAGGGCGTACCCCGGGGATTGAACATCGCCGAGCCGTCGCGGGAGAAGAAAACCTCGTGGACGGCCACCGCCAATCCGGAATCGTTCATCCCCGTGAAACATCCCAACATCCCCGGAAACCCCACCGAGGCGAAGGCGTGCTTTCCCTCCGGCCGATAAATCACCAGCAAGCTGTACTTCTGCAACAATCCCAGCGTGAAAAAATCAAGATTGCGTCCAAACAACGGTTCGCCGGTAGCACTCCGCTGGGGCTCCACAATCAGCGACGAGCAGCCGAAGCCGCCCCGGTAGGTGTCGACCATCACGTTGACCCCCAAGAGCAGGTCGTGATCGATCCCCGACTGCCGGGCAAAGGCCTCCAACTCCTCGCGGTGGTCGTGGGGCAGTTGGGGCCAGAGCGAACGGCCCAACTGGAGAATTCGGCTCCAGCGGTCCTCTCGGCCGATCGCCGCCAGCAGGTCCTGTGGATAGGCCATGATCGCCCGCGCCGCGGTGGACGTCAGTTCGGCCTCCTGGCGGCCGATCGCCGGCGGGGTTCCTTCCACGGTGAGCACCGGCAGGTCGTTGAGATAGCGCAGCGACCCGCCTTGGAAAGTCGCCTCGCGAAACGGGCCCGCGTCCTCGGCGGCCCAAGCCGGCCCGGCCAGCGCCGCCGCAAGCACGACCGCCAAACAACAACGCGCCGGCTGAAGTCTCATCCGATTGCCCTTTCCCTTCGATCCCCGCCGCTTGCTGCCGAGTTCGCCCGGCACTCACCGCGGGTGAAAAGACGTTTTCTCCACGCCCGCACGGCCCCGGCGGCCAAGGGCTTCCCGTGGAAACCCGGATTCTCAGCCCCCGCCCAAACCGAGCGACCATCCCTTCCACAACCATCCACCCTGCCTCCGAAACCTAGCCCAATTGGCCGTCCACTTCAACCGTACTGTCGGGTGGTGGTTGGCCCGGGGTGGCCCATCCCGCCGGCCGGGCCCGGCCGGCGGCACCCCCGAAACAAACCGGATAATCCGCATCTCCCCCATCACCTCCCCTTTTCACCCACGCGGCGGCCGGTTGGGGCATTCCCTTCGGCTCCCCACCCCGAAAATCTGACGTATTCTTGCGCGATCCCAGCGGGAGAGACGGTCCGCGGCGAATCATCGCGCCAAGCGTGGCGGGGCTGGTTCGACCGACCACGGTCCATCTCGCCACGACGCTCCCCACAACATGGCGTGGAGTCTCCCATCCTCGGAGGTTCAACCTGGCATGAGTACATCGGCGCCCTCCCCAGTGGCCTCGGTTTCCGGTCCGGTATTGGATCGGGTCGTCCGCGGGATTCAGGAAATCGCCACGCTTCCGCATATCGCCTTGAAGATCATGGAGATGGCCGGCGATCCCAATTCGGGCGCGGCCGATCTGAAAGAGTTGATCGAAAGCGACCCGGCCCTGGCCGCGCGGGTCCTCCGCTGCGTGAATTCCTCGGCCTACGCCGTGCGTACCCGCATCACCAATCTGCAACAGGCCATCGCCTATCTCGGCTTCAAACAAATCCGCAACCTGGCCATCACGGCCAGCGTGGGGGAAATGTTCAAAGAACAGGCCAAGATCGGTCTCTACAGCCGCACCGGCCTCTGGCGGCACTTGGTTTCCGTGGGCGTGTGCGCGCGGCTGATCGCCATGCGGCTGAAGATGTCGAACTTCGAGGACATGTTCCTGGCCGGCCTGCTGCACGATATCGGGATCATCCTGGAGGACCAGCACGTCCACCAGGGCTTTTGCCGAGTGATCCTCGCCCTGGACGGAAAACGAACCCTGGTGGACGTCGAGCGGGAGCAACTCGAATTCGATCATACCGTGCTGGGTGAGCGGATTGCCGAGCAATGGGGCTTTCCCCCGGCGGTCCGTGGAGCCATCCGCCACCATCACCAGTCGGGGCAGTATCGCGGGGCCGAAGTCAACGTGGTTCGCTGCATTGAGGTGGCCAACCTGCTTTGCACCCTGAAGGGTATGCCCTCGATCGGAATCAAGCTGGTGGCCTTTGAACCATCGTTGCTCGGCAACCTCTCTCTGACCAAGGAGGATATCACCGTGCTGGCCGAAGACCTCGACGAGGCACTTGCCGCCAACACCGGACTGTTCCAAATCTAGCAAGGTCGTCACCTCGGACCGCCCAGATGTATCCCAGGAAACTTGATTCATCCGGCACAACTTCGGGCATACCAAGAAGACTAGCATCGTAGAGTGCGTGTTCCCACACGCACGCACTCCGCTCCGCCGAAACTCCACTCGTTCGCAACACCTGCCAACACGGCATTCATGGAAACTCTGTTTGACACCCTCGACGATCTGATTTGCGTGGCCGCCGAAACCTACGACGACCAGGGATGCCCCGCGTCGTCCCAGACGGCCCTGGCCGGCTGCTGCCCCTCGCTTGTGCTGGTCGCCGAGGCGGACGGCTCGCTGCTGTTTGTTGATGATTTTCAATCCGTCGTCAATCGGGCCGGGGTGGGCCTGTTGGCCCGCGAGATGGCCGATTCTCTCCACCATAAGACCGCTTGCGAGTTCACCGTTCCCACCGACATGGGCCATCAAGCGGCGCTGGCCGTC
>CAYZWG010000010.1:15423-31117 GCA_964481605.1 uncultured Planctomycetaceae bacterium | reverse complement strand
CGTAGCGGAGCTTCTTCTCCAGCGTGATCGGCGCGGTCAGCTCCGCCGCGTCCCCTGCCAGGGAATCGGCCGTCTCGGGCGGGATTCCTTCGGCCAAAATCGCCTCGGCCCGCCGGCGCGAAAAACCCTTGCGCAAATACATCAGCGCCAACTCGTCGAGGTCGGCCTCCACCAGCCCGGGCAACTCGGCCGCCTCCTCGGCCCAGGCGGCCTTCGACTCCAGCAGGTAGGCCGCGATATCGGCCGCCGGATCGCTCATCCGCTTCCCCGCCCCTTCGGACGCTCCCTCCACCGCCTCCGGCTCCAGCAGCGTATTGGGCATCAACGTGCGGGGGCTGTGGTGCGCCGGGTCGCGAATCCATCCCACCAGCCACGCCCGCGCCGCCGGCATGGTGTACTTCGAGCCCAGCCCGGTCAAGTCGGGCCCGAACGTGGACACCGCCTGGGGCACGTCTTCGTGCCGGTGGCAGGCGACGCAGCCCTTGCGGACGAACAACTCCCGGCCTCGCTCCGCGGACGGCGTTTCGGTGACCTCCGCCGGAGTCTTTCGCGGCTCGACCGGTTGGCTGGCGGCCAGCAGATACTCGGCCACCGCCCGCAGCTCCACCGCCTCGAACCGCTCGGCGTCTTTCAGGCCGCGACCGTCAAGGTGTTCGTGGAGGCCGTAGAACCGGGGCATTCGCGTGTCCGGCCGGATTGCCGCGGGGGCCGCCGTCCAGCGGCGGAGAAAATCGGCATCCAGCCGCCCGGCCACGTCGCGAAGGCTGGGGCCCACCTTCCGCATCGTGCCCGGATGGTCCGGTTCCGCGGTCAAGAGCCCAAGCAGCCGCCGACGTTCTTTTCCCCCCGGCTTTTCCGACGGCCCGCGCCGGCGGAGCATTTCGACCAGCCGGTGGCGAGGCCGGGCGTCTTGCGGATGCAGGGTAACCTGCTCGGCCAGGGTCCGTTCCTCGCCGTTCAGGTTGCCCACCGCCAACAGTTGCAGCGCCGCCTCGGCCCGTGGCGGTTCCAGTCGCATGTCGGGCCCGATCCGCCGCCCCGAGCCATCGAAACCTCGTATCTCGTGGCAGCCGAAACAGCCATTGCGGCGGACCAGGTGATAACCGGCCACCAGCTTCGCCGCCGGCGGGTCGAGGAACCGCTCGCTCGGCTCCAGGTCGACCACGTCGTGGTGGCACTGCAAGCAACTGGATTCGGCGAAACGCTTCGGCAGCATGGGAAAGTCCCAGTGCTTGTTCTCGAACCAGCCGTACCGGCGACCCCACCGCCGGCGGTCGGCCGGCGTGTTGGGCGTGTGCGAAGCGTAGGAAAACGCGGTGGCGCTACCCTGGCCGGCGTGACAAATCGTGCAGCCGAACTTCGCCACCGGGTGGGGGCTGGCCGAGCCGACGAACAGGTCCAGGCGGGGGTGCGAGCAGTAGGGCTGGGGCAGGCCGCGCTCGATCTCCAAGGCGGCCGGTTGGCCCCGGGCAACGCCCTCGCCGAGGATTCGCCGGGCCTCTTGGCGGCCGCCGAGCGGCCGATCGCCGATCCGCAACAGGCGGTCGCCGACCTCCAGCCGGGCGTCGGCCGCGGGCGACCGGGGCAGCACCAGCTTGATCGTGGCGGCCTCGTCGCCCAGCATATCGCGGTCGGCCAAGGCCAATCCGTAAAGCGACGTCAGCTTGGACCGGACCGGGCCCGCCGTGGGTGCATCGCCCCCGGCGCCGTCCGCGTTGCCGGAGGGCGGCTCCTCGGGCGTGGCCAGCTCGACGCTCAGACGCCGGCGGCCGGGCAAAGCCGCCTCGCCGGGCGAGCCGGGCCGGGTCTTGTCGATCCCCAAGTGGCAGGTCGTGCAGCGGTCGAACCGGGCCACCCGGCGAAAGTTGTAGTCGATCGTCAGCTTGGGCAGCCAAATCTGCTCGACCGCCAAGGGTCGCCCCAGCGCGTCGATAAACGGCATTCTCAACAGGCGTTTTCCCCAGTTGGGCTGCTGCCGTGCCAGGGTCCGCCGCAGATGCTCCAGCCGGGCGCGATGGGCCTCCAGCGCGGCCGCCGCCGCCGCCCGCGGGGCGTCGATTTCGGCCACGAGATTGGCCAGGGCGGCGTCTTCGGCCGACGCCTTTTCCACCGCCCGCGCAAGCCGCTCGACCTCCGCCTTGATCGCCTCCGCGCGACCCTTAAGCCGTGCCAGTTCGCCCGGCGGCCGCGCCTCGCCCACGGCCTCCTCGTAGGCCGTTCGGGCCTGGTCGAACTCGGCCCGGCGGAATCGCAAATCCCGCTCCAGGTTCTCCGCTCCCGGCAACGGTCGCCGCGCCAGTCGCCGCAACTCGGCCAGTAGCCGCTCGCGCCGCTGCCGGCTGGGCTCGGCCACCATCGCCCGGTAGGCCGCTTCCACCGCGGCAAAGTCCTCGCCCGGCGCGACCTCCGCCACCCGGGCCCGAAACCGCTCGATCAGCGTCCGCGGCGGCACGGCCGACTCGGCCTTGGCCAGCGCCGCCCGCAACTTCTCCTCCTCCGCCTGAAAATCCCCACTCTCCTCGTCGATCACTCGGGCTTGCGTCAGCCAGGGCTCGATCCGGTCGCGGTACGTTCGCTGATACTCCTTCCACGGGCGGAAATGGTCCTCGGCAAACATCCAAATCGTCACCACCGCCAACAACGCCGACGAGACGGCGAAAAGGACGTGCAGCCGCTTCATGCTGTAGTAGGTCTGCTGGGAAGAAGACATCAGGAAAAAAAGGCTCAGGGTGGAGGAAATACAGCTTGCGGCTTCATCGTTCGGCGTGGGGCTGCCGCCTCGTTCGGTGCGGGTCTCCCGACCCCGCCTTCGGCGCGGGTCTCCCGACTGGTTCGGCGCGGGTCTCCTGACCCCGCCGACGACCTGACCGAAGGTCTCCTGGGAAACCATCGGCCAAATTCCGTGCGGGGTCGGGAGACCCTCGCACAACGTGAATTCCGTGTGTCAAAAATTGAAGAAATACTCCGGCACGCTCACGATGTAGCTGAGGTTCATCGTCCAACGCAACATCATCTTGATCGGCAGCATCAGCATCATCAGCAACAGCAACGTCATGATCCAATAGCGGGTGGCGTTCATCTGCCGGCGGAAGTCCCGCAGGACGGTTCGCCCCAAAAGCACCGGCAGCCCCAGAAAGTAGCCCGCCAACAGAACCACGCCGAATATCTCCCGCCAGAGGATCGCTCCCCACTGGGCCGCCAGCCCGCTGCCGGGGGCCGCCCGCGGCAAGCTCGTCCCCAGCCAGATCATCCAAAAGTATTCCGACAGCTTGACGTTGTTCAACGCCATCACCTTGTGCGGATCGCGGACCTCATACAACCCGAAAAAATTCCAGCCGGGTCCGCGCATGAACGTGCCGATCAGGATCAGCAGCACCCAAAGCTGCAAGAAGCCGAATTGAAAAACGGTGTAGGCGAATTTCCTTTCCGCGATCGTGTAGTAGCCGTTGCCCCGGGGATTGAAGTCGAGATAGGGTATCGCCGACAGCCCCAGAATGATCAGCGCCGGCAGCGTCACCCCGGCGATCGAGGCGTCGAAGAAGACGAGCATCTCCTGCAGCCCGAGAAAGTACCAGGGGGCCTTGGAGGGGTTGGGCGTGAGCACCGGGTTGGCCGGCTCCTCCAACGGCGCCTTGAGCACCATCGACCAGACCACCAACAACACGGTCACCAGCACCATGCAAATCAGCTCGATGTAAACCAGGTCGGGCCAGACCAGCACCGTCTCGCCCAGCTCCTTCTCTCGCGGCGGCCGACCGGCGGCCAACCGGCGATCGTTTTCCACCGCCTGGTACGCCCCCAGCCAAGTGAAAAAGGCCAACAAGTAGACCATCGCCCCAATGGGGACGTCGTCCGGCTTGGTGACCACGGAGGCAAACACGGGGTCGGCCAGCGATGCCCCCAGAAAAACCAGCGAAAGGTTGAAACCGATCCAGGCCACCGCCGGCCGCGAGAAGAACCGTCGCCACGCAAACAGCACGGCCAGCGAGGCCAGCGATCCGAGCGTGAACGTCACCGGCCCCAGGGCCCGGTCCAGCGCCGCCTTCAGCGCCTCGGGCATTTCCATCGGGCTGCCCGCCAGTGAACTCCAGCCGAGCAACCCGAACAGCACGACCAGACCGCCCCAGCAGAGCGTCTTGGCTTTCCAGCGACCCTTCCTTCCGCGCAGGCTGCAAACCACGGCGCCCGCGTTCAGTGCCGCGGCCACCAGGTAATACCACCCCAATAGCGGTGCGGCCGATGCGGCAAATGCCTGGTGTCCTGCCTGCATGTGTCTTTCCCAAAAACAGCCCGCCAATCACCCATCCCCAACCCGCACGGGCCAGAGCCATCGACGCCGCCCGCCGTTCGTCCTTGCCGTTTTGCGCAAGTGCCCACCCGCCGGCGTCTACAACGGCCCGCTGATCCCCCCGTCCTTGCGTACCCGCCAGAAATGCAAGGCCATTGCGAACGCGGCCACCAGGGGAATCGCCACGCAGTGCAGGACGTAGAATCGAATCAAGGTCTCTTCGCCCACCACGCGGGCCCCCAAAAGGGCGAACCGTGCGTCGGAGGCGCTGGTAATCATGTCGATCCCGCCAATCGTCAGCAGTTGCTGCCCCGGCCCTTGATGGCCCAAAAGGGGCACCGCCCGCGCCATGTTCGACCCCACCGTGATCGCCCAAATCGAAAGTTGATCCCAGGGCAGCAGGTATCCGGTAAAGGAAAGCAGCAGGGTCATCACCAGCAGCGTCACGCCCACCACCCAGTTGAATTCCCGCGGCGGCTTGTAGCTGCCGGTGAGAAACACCCGCAGCATGTGCAGCATCACGGTGATCACCATGGCGTGGGCGGCCCAACGGTGCAGTTCCCGCAACACCCCCCAGGAGACCACGTCGCGGAGGTTGAGCATGTCGTTGTAGGCCCATTCCAGCGTGGGCCGGTAGTAAAACATCAACAACACGCCGGTGATCGTCTCCACCAGAAACAGAAAGAACGTGATCCCCCCCATGCACCAGGTAAACGAGAGTCGCACGGCGTGCTTCTTGATGGCCACCGGGTGGAGGTGCAGAATGAGGTTGGTCAGCACCACCACCACGCGGTTGCGGCGATCGATCGGCGGAGGGTGCCGAAAGATGCTCTTCCACAATTGCGAGTTGCGAATGCGGTCGCCTGGCGACATGCGTCTGCTGCTCTCACTCTGTCGATCTGGCCGCCGCGATCAGGCGGGCACGTAGCATTCGGCGTCGTCCCACTGGCCCAGTTCTTGCTGGAAGACCTTGCCCTTGTCGACCTCCAACTGGCCGTCGTCGGCCAGGTGGATGGCGTAGCGCTGCAACGGACGCGGGGCGGGCCCTTCAAAGTTGATCCCGTCCATGTAGAATCCGCTGCCGTGGCAGGGACACTTGAATTTCTTCTCGCTCTCCTGCCACATGGTGATACAGCCCAGGTGCGTGCAGATCGTCCGCAAGGCGTAGATCTGCCGCTTCCCCTGGTACACCCCGTTGACGATCCACACGCCGAACTGGTCCTTGAAGCGGGTTTCCACGTGCCCGGGTGGATAGTCGGCGGGCGTGCCGATCCTGAACTTGCTCGGCGGCTCGGCCAGTACGTTGGGAAACAGGAAACGCAACGTTCCCAGGCTCCAGAGCGCTCCGGCAAAGCCCAGCAAGGTGAAGCCCAGTCCCAAAAACGAGCCCAACATCAGCCGCAGAAACCCCCGCCGCGGTGTGCCCCGGGCGGATCCCATGGGCCGCTTCGGTCTGCTCCGGTTTCTGCTGTCTTCGGCCATCCAACCCGCCTCCAGAAGATGCCGCCAGGGCGTTCGGCGTTCGGTGCGGGTCTCCCGACCCCCGCCGAAAGCATCGCGCAGGTGACCCGGATAGCTTGCCTATCTCAGGCGGCGTAGCCGCAAGAGGCGCAAGCAGCGTTCGGCGCGGGTCTGCCGACCCCGCCGCCGCCCGACCGCAGGTCTCCAACAGCCGCGGGAGACCTGCGGTCCGGCGCCGGTGGCTCGGTCGGGAGACCGGCCACCCGCGTGCCCCGGCAGCCAAGCCTGCCGCAATCTTCGCCGCCCGTGCCTGCGGCACCCCGATAGCCAAGCTATCGGGGCCACCCGCCAAGCTATCGGGGCCACCCGCGGAAAACGGCTTCACGCAGCCACCCTTGTCTATTCTATCCTCCCCGAGTGTCCCTTTGTCAACCACTTCCACCGCGGCAGGCGCCTCCTTCCGCGGCCGCACCGTGCAAGCTACAATCACCCTCTTGGCGTGCGCGCAAGCACGTACCACCAACCCGGGCCGTCACCGGCCCGGCTCGCCCACGCCTGCAAAGTCAAGGATTCCTAAAGATGAAGATACTCGTCGTCGGCAGTGGCGGGCGGGAGCATGCACTGGCCTGGAAAATCGCCGCCAGCCCTCGCGTCGATCGGGTCTTCGTGGCGCCGGGCAACGCCGGCACGGCGCAAGACGCCGAAAACGTCGACATCGGCGTCACCGACTTCCCTGCCCTGATCGAGTTCGCCAGGCAGAACGCGGTCGATCTGACCCTGGTGGGGCCCGAGGCCCCCTTGGCCGCCGGCCTGGTCGATGCGTTCCAGCAGGAAGGGCTGCGGGTTTTCGGACCTACCCAGGCCGCCGCCGAGTTGGAGGCCAGCAAGGTCTTTTGCCGCGACCTGCTCCGCGGGGTCGACGTGCCGGGGCCCGACTACCATTGCTTCGACGCCGCCGCCGAAGCCATCCGCTATCTCCATGACCGGGAGGACACGGCGATCGTGGTCAAGGCCGACGGCCTCGCCGCCGGCAAGGGCGTGATCGTCTGCCGGGGTCGCCGCGAGGCGATCGAGGCCGTGCAACGCATTGCCCGCGACAAGGTCTTCGGCGCCGCCGGCGATCGGCTCTTGCTGGAGGATCGGCTGGAGGGCGAGGAGGCCAGCGTGCTCGCCCTGACCGACGGCACCACGATCGTCACCATGCAGCCGGCCCAGGACCACAAGCCGGCCGGCGACGGCGACACCGGCCCCAACACCGGTGGCATGGGCGCCTATTGCCCCGCCCCGCTGGTCGACGACGAGCGGCTCCACTGGATCGAAGAGCACGTGCTCGTGCCCACGGTCCACGCCCTGAAACGCGCCCGCCGCCCGTTTCGGGGCGTCCTCTACGCCGGGCTGATGATCACCGGCCAGGGGCCCAGGGTCCTGGAGTACAACGTGCGGTTCGGCGATCCGGAATGCCAGCCGCTGTTGATGCGGCTGCGGACCGACCTGGTCGACCTGCTGGAAGCGACCGTGGATGGCCGGCTGGCCGAGATCGCGCCGCTGGAGTGGGACCCCCGGCCGGCCGTCTGCGTGGTGATGGCCAGCCAGGGCTACCCCGGCCACCACCAGAAGGGCTTCCCCATCCGCGGCCTGGAGGAGGCCGCCCGGCTGGACGACGTCAAGGTGTTTCACGCCGGCACGGCGCTGGAAGATGGTCGGGTGGTCAGCGCCGGCGGCCGGGTGTTGGGCGTCACCGCCCTGGGCGACAACATCGCCAAGGCCAAGCTGCGGGCCTACACGGCCGTGAAGTGCATCCGCTGGGACGGGGCCTGGTGCCGCAAGGATATTTCCGACAAGGCCCTCAACCGCTAGGGCCCGCAGGCGCGGTCCGGCGGCAGCCGGCAAGAGGTCAGTCGTCGTTGACGCCGCCGCCGGCATGGATTAGCCTGAACGGGTTGATTCCGTCCGCTCAATTCCCCGCCATCCCCGTCGGTGTGGGAGCCTCGCCGGGCTTCCCGCCGTGCCGCCATGCCACCGGCCCCACGTCCGATCGACGCCTGCCTGGCCCGTTGCCGCAGGGCTTCCGGCGGAAGCCCGGGTCTTCGGGGCATGGTCCGGTTTGCTCCCCCGTCGGACAACCCTCCAGGGCTTTCCCGCCCGCCATCTTGCGGCTCGCCGAAAGTCCCCCCTGAACTCAGCCAACCATCGGGGTGATCCGCGATGAGAACCACGGCGTTGCTGTTGCTCCTTTCGGCCTGTGCGATTCCAGTTCTCGCCGCGCCCCAGGGCAAGGCCAAACGGGCCTCCGCCGCCAAGGCCGCCCCGGCGCCCCGCCCCCGGTCCCACGCCGAGTCCAAGCGTGCGACCCAGGCGGCCCCGGCGCCCTTGCCCCGGCCCGCCTCCGTGCCGGCGGTTTCCTTCCGCAACGACGTGATGCCCCTGCTGGGCAGCCGCGGCTGCAACGCCACCGAGTGCCACGGTTCCCAAAAGGGCAAGGGCGGATTCAAGCTGTCCATGTTCGGGGCCGAGCCCGAGCAGGACTACACCGCGCTGACCAAGGCGGACGAGGGCAGGCGCATCAACCGGGTCGAGCCGCTCAAGAGCCTGGTCCTATTGAAGGCCACCGCCCGCCTCGATCACGGCGCCAAGCAGCCCATCCAGCCCATCCAGCCCGGCACCCCCGAGTACGATCTGCTCGCCTCGTGGCTGATGGAAGGCGCGCCCAGGCACACCGCCGGCGAGCCCGCCATCGTCTCGATCACCGTCTCCCCCCGGCAGACGACGCTTGCCCAGGGCCAGACCCAATCGTTGTCCGCCGTGGCCGTGTTTTCCGATGGCACGCAAAAGGACGTTACCCAGAGTGCCCACTATCAGTCTTCCGACGCCTCGGTGGTTGCGGCGGAAAAGGAGGGCAAGGTCCGGGCCGAGGGCCTGGGGCAGGCGTTCGTCGTGGTGACCTACAACCGTCGTTCGGCCGTGGCCCGCGTGGCCGTGCCGCGGCCGTCGGCGTCGCCCTTTCCCCAGGCCCGGGTCAACAACAAGATCGACCAGCTCGTTCTGGACAAGCTCAAGGAACTGGGCATTCCCCCCTCCCCGCTCTGCACCGACCAGGAGTTCCTCCGCCGCGTCTACCTCGACGTGATCGGCAGGCTGCCCACCCCGGAAGAGGTCCGCGGTTTCCTCGCCGACGAGCACGCCGACAAACGGAGCAAGCTGATCGACCGGCTGCTGGAGCGAAGCGAGTATGCCGACTTCTGGGCGTTGAAGTGGGGCGATCTGCTGCGGATCAAGGCCGAGTATCCCTCCAACCTCTGGCCCAACGCGGTGCAGGCCTATTACTACTGGGTGCGAGAGAGCATCGCCGAAAACAAGCCCTACGACCAGTTCGTTCGCCAACTGCTGGTCTCCAGCGGCAGCAACTTTCGCGACCCGCCGGCCAACTACTACCGGGCAATGAAGAAGCGCGACCCGCAGGGATTCGCCGAGACCACCGCCCTGGTGTTCATGGGCGCCCGCATCGGCTGCGCCAGTTGCCACGGCCATCCCACCGAGTCCTGGACCCTCGAGGACAACCTGGCCATGGCCGCCTTCTTCTCCCAGATCAAGTTCAAGAGCACCAAGGAGTGGAAGGAAGAGATCGTCTACGTCGATCCCGCGCAGACCATGCACGACCCCCGCACCCGGGCGGTGATCCAGCCGAGGTTCCTCGGCGGCGAGGCCCCCCAGATCAAGCCCTCGGAGGACCCTCGCGCCCGCTTTGCCGACTGGCTGACCGCGCCCGACAACCCCTGGTTTGCCAAGAATATCGTCAACCGAATCTGGTTCTGGCTGCTCGGCCGGGGGATCGTCCAGGAGCCGGACGACATCCGCCCCACCAATCCCCCCTCCAACCCCCAGCTTCTGGCCTACCTGGAGCAGGAATTGGTCGACCACAAGTTCGACTTGAGGCACGTTTACCGGCTGATTCTCAATTCGGCAACCTACCAGCGGTCGTCCACGCCCAGCCGCGGAAACGAGCAGGACGTGGCCCTTTTCTCCCACTATCCTCTCAAGCGATTGACCGCCGAGCAAATGTCCGACGCGATCGGCCAGATCACCCAGGTTTGGGACACGTTCTCCAGCCGCATTCCCGAGCCCTACTCGAAATGGCCCAGCGGTTTCCGCGCCACGCAAATGGCGGACGGCAGCGTGGGCACCCCGTTCTTGGAACTGTTCGGCCGGCCGCCGCGAAATACGTCGTACGAGAGCGACCGCGACTGCCGAACCTCGATGCGGCAGGAATTGTTCCTCATCACTTCCTCGCAGCTCGAGTCGAAAGTCAAACGCAGCCCGAGGATCAAGCAATGGCTCAAGGACGGCACCGATAATGACCAGGTGATCGACGAAATCTTCCTGCTCACCGTGTCCCGACGACCCACTGCGGAGGAGAAGCAAAAGGCCGTCGACTACCTGGCCAACAATCCCCAGGCCCGCGCCCAGGCCCTGGAGGACCTGATGTGGGCCTCCCTCAATACCAAGGAGTTTATGTTCAACCACTGACTTTCCCAACCGGCCCCTCCGTTCGGCGCGGGTGGCCCGATAGCTCGTCTATCAGGGCGGCGTAGCCGCAAGAGGCACCTGTTCGGCGCGGGGCTGCCGACCCCGCCGAAACGGATTCCCCGAACTGACCGGAACTTTCCACCCGGTTTGGGGTTGGAGGGAATGGTTTTCGTCGAGGATAGCCGGCCACAACACATACGCGCTACGGCAGAACAAACCACCGAATCTCCTAACCACCCAACGGAGGGCTCAGCCATGGCGGATTCACCAACTCGACGCCTTGACCGCGGCGCGGATCGGATCAGCCGGCGTGATTTCGTCCAGGTCGGCACACTGGGCGCCGCCGGCCTGACGTTGGCCGGCCGGCTGCCGGGCACGGCCCGCGGCGACTGGACCGAGGGCAAGGCGAAATCGGTGATCCAGCTCTGGATGGGTGGCGGCCCCTGCCACATCGACACCTGGGACCCCAAGCCCCAGGCCGGCCCCGACTACTGCGGTCCCTATCGCAAACCCATCCCCACCAACGTGGACGGCATCCGCATTGGCCAAATGCTGCCCATGATGGCCCAGCAAATGGACAAGTACGCCATCCTCCGGGGGATGACCCACCCCAGCAATGCCCACGAGACCGCCACCTACATCATGCAGACCGGCACGATGCCCTCGGCCGACCTGGTCTATCCGGCCGTGGGCGCGGTGGTGGCACTGAAAAAGGGCCAGTCGGGCCAATACCAGGGGGCCCTGCCGCCGTACATCGTGGTCAGCAATCCGCTGGGGCGGTTCTCCGAGGCCGGGTTCCTCGGCTCGGCCTCCAAGGCCTTCGCCACCGGCGGAGACCCCAACCGCAAGGGGTTCAGCATCGGCGGACTCAGCGCCGGCGGAAAGTCCTCGCGGACGCAACAGCGCCGCGTGTTGCTGACCGCCTTCGACGGCTTCGCCCGAAAACTCGAGGACAACCCGCAACTGAAGCAAGTGGACGCCTACCAGAAAAAGGCCTACAGCCTGATCCTGGGCGACGCCAAGGAAGCCTTCAACATCTCTCGCGAGAGCGACCAGGTCCGCGACCGCTACGGCCGCACCACCTTCGGCCAGTCGTGCCTGCTGGCCCGCCGGCTGGTCGAGCAGGACGTGCCGTTCGTGACCATCAACTGGGGCGGGTGGGACACCCACAAGAGACACTTCGAGACGATGGCCAAGAAGCTGCCCGATCTCGATCGCGGTTTCAGCGCCCTGCTGGAAGACCTGGCCCGGCGCGGCCTGCTGGAGACCACCATCGTGACCTGGTTCGGCGAGTTCGGCCGAACGCCCAAGGTCCAAATGCAACCCCCCTGGAACGGCGGCCGCGGCCACTTCTGCAACGCTTTCTCAGCCGTCGTGGCCGGTGGCGGGTTCCAGGGAGGCCGCGTCGTGGGGGCCACGGACAACAGGGGCGAGAAAGTCGTCGACCGCCCCATCTACCCTTGGGACCTCTCGGCCAGCATGTACAAACTGCTGGGGATCGACCCCGCCGGCCGGCTCCCCCATCCCCACGGATGCGTGGCCTATGTCACGCCCGTCGGCTCGGGCGCAGTCCAAACCGGCGGCCTTCTCACGGAAATCATGTAGGCTTGGCCCCCGGCTGCTTCGCTTCTCCAACAAGAGGGACCCGCTCCTATGAGCCACCGCCAAGCGATCGGCCTTGCGGCCCTGCTCTGCGTCTCGGCCGGCTGGTGGCCGGCCGCCGCCACCGCTGCTTCCCAGACCATGGCCCCCAAGCAGTCGCTGGTGTTTCCGGTCACGCTGGCAGCCGCCGGCGCCGGTCCCCGCTCCGTGGAGTGCGTGGTCGACTTCGGACCGGCGCTACCCATCGCCGCGTTGGCCTTCAGCCCCGACGACAAAACGCTCGCCGTGGGCGGATACCAGGAGGTCTTGCTGTGGGACCTGGCCGGGGCCAGGCTTGCCAAGCGGGTCGGCGGCGGGTATCTCCACGGCATGGTCCATGCGGTCGCCTTCCTCGACGCCGGCAAGGCATTGGCCGTCGGCGACGGCGTGCCCTACCAGTCGGGCGCCGTGACCGTGTTGGACATCGAGACGGGCAAGCCCACGGCCCGCTTCGATCAGCCCCGCGGGCCGGTCGAGTGCCTGGCGGTCAGCCCGGACGGAAAACGGCTCGCCGCCGGGGGCGCCGATTCGCTCGTGTGGGTCTGGAACCTGGCCACGGCGAAACTCGTCAAGACCATCGACGCGCATCACGACCGGGTGCTCGGCGTCGCCTTCAGCAGCGACGGCAAGCGGCTGGCCACCGCCGGCGCCGACCACACCCTGCGGGTCTGGGACGCGGGCACCTGGGAGCCGCTGGTGCGTTACGACCTGCCGGCCACCGCCCACGCCGTGGCACTCAGCCCCGACGCCAAGATCGTGGTCGCCGCCGTGGGCGGCCCGGGCGAATGGGCCCTCCGCGTGGGGCGGATCGACTCCGACCTTCAGCAGGCGGCACGCCGCAAGCCCACCGCCCGGCCCATCTCCACCGGCACCGGAATGCCGCTGGACGTCGTCTGGCCGGCCAAGGGAGCCAACGTCTTCGTCGCCTGCAACGACCACACCGTGCGGGCCTACCGCGCCGCCAACCGGCGAGTGGCCGCCACCTTCAACGGTCACACCGATTGGGTCTATTGCGTGGCGGCGACGGCCGACGGCACCCGGCTGGCCTCGGGCAGCGCCGACGGCACGGTCAAGCTCTGGAGAGCCACCGGCGGCAAGCCGCTGGCCACGTTGATCCAGCTTTCGCCGGGCACGGAGGATTGGGCCATCGTCACGCCGCAGGGATACTTCACGGCCTCTTCGACCGACGCGCTGCGGTGGAAGCCGGCCGGTTCGTCCGCCCCGCCCAAGGAGTTGCCCAGTCGCTATCACAACGCCGAGTTGGTCCGCAAGGCGCTGGCCGCGACGGCCCCGCCCGGCTTCCGGCGAAAAGGCCGAGCGAAGTCGCGCCGCTACAACCGTTCGCCGCAGGGCCCGGCAAGGAAGAAAGTCAAATAGTCTGTGTTGCGGAAAACGGATATCCCCCTGGTTCCCAAGCTCCAGCTTGGGAACCGAGGGTGGCCCAGGTTCTTGAACCTGGGCCGGCGGCAGCCGGCAAGAGGCCAGCGCTCGGCGCGGGTCTCCTGACCCCGCTGGCCAGCGGGTGGCAACGCTCAGGCGGTGTTCCTATTCGCTGGGTGGAGTGATGGGCGCTGATCTCTTGTGGCGGAGCCACACCGGTTCAAGAACCGGTGCTACCCATGGGGTCGGGAGACCCACGCTGAACGTTGTCCGAGTAGCAAGGTGACGGAACGATGAACAACCCCTTTCCACGCCGTCTGGGACTCCGCTGGCTCACCGCGGCCACGATCCTGTCGCTGGCGCTGCTGGCTGCCCCCGAGGCCCACGCCCAAGCGCCCCAGGGCCACCTCGCCAGCATCTTTCCGGCAGGGGGGCAACAGGGCCAGACTCTCCAGGTGACCGTTCGCGGGAACGACCTGGACGGCGCCACCGGCATCCGCGCCAGCGGAGACGGAGTGACCGGAGAGGTGCTCAACGTGAAGAAGGGCAAGACCGTCACCACGGCCACCGTCTCGGTGACCATCGCCCCCGACGCCCAGCCCGGCCGGCGAGACCTCCGCCTGGTCACCCCGGGCGGAGTCACCAATCGCGCCCGTTTCGTCGTCGGACAGCTTCCCGAGGTGGTGGAGAAGGAACCCAACTCGGGCCTCGCTGCTTCCCAGACTCTGCCGGCCTTGCCGGTGGTGGTCAACGGCCAGATCTTTGCCGCCGACAAGGATACCTTTCGCTTTTCGGCCCGGGCGGGCCAGACGATCGTGTTTCAGGTCCGGGCCCAGCAACTCCTGCCGTTCATCGCCGACGCCGTGCCCGGATGGTTCCAGCCGGTGCTGACGCTCTACGACGCGGCCGGAAACAACCTGGCCTACGTCGACGATTTTCGCTTCCACCCCGACCCCGTGCTGATCCAGGAGATCGAGCGGGACGGAGACTACGCCGTGGAGATTCGCGACTCGATCTATCGTGGCCGCGACGATTTCGTCTACCGCTTGAGCATCGGGGTGCTGCCCTACCTGACCGACATTTACCCCCTGGGGGCAAAGCAGGGGACCACCGCCAAGGTCGATCTGTTCGGGGCCAATCTTGCCACCGGCGAGATGGACCTCGAACTTCCCCCCGACGGACCGCCGCTGCGGTACGTGCGGTCCAGCCTGGGCGGAATCCGCTCCAACCGGCTGCCCTTCGAGGTGGGTCGGACCGACGAAATCGGCGAGACCGAACCCAACGATTCCGCCCGCCAGGCCCACCCCATCCGCACGCCCGTCACCATCAACGGTCGCATCCAACACCACGGCGACGTCGACAACTTCCTTCTCACCGCACAGCCCCGGCAACGGCTGGTGGTCGACGTCCGCGCCCGGCGGCTGGAATCGCCGCTGGATTCGATCGTCACCCTGCTCGACGCCGACGGGCGGACGCTGGCCAAGAACGACGACACGGAAGACCCCGCCTCGCCGCTGGTCACCCACCACGCGGACTCGCACCTGGTCTACACCTTCCGCTCGGGGGGAAAATACATCCTCCGCATCGCCGACGTGCAGGGCAAGGGAGGAGAGGAATACGCTTACCGGCTGGTCGTTTCGCCCCCCCGGCCCGACTTCCAGTTGCGCGTCACGCCCGACAATCCCCGCGTGGGACAAGGGGCCACGGCCGTGATGACCGTGCGGGCCCTGCGCCGCGACGGCTTCCAGGGCCGGATCGACCTCGCGGTGCAGAATCTGCCCCCTGGATTCACCACCAGCGGGACCGTGATTCCGGAGAACCTCGACGAGGTGATCCTCACGCTCACCGCGCCTACCCACGCTCCCCTGGGGATTCACACTCCCACGGTGCTGGGCACGGCCACCATCGGCGACCGCACGGTGACCCGCCGGGCCCTGCCCGCCGAGGACGTGATGCAGGCCTTTATTTATCACCATCTGCTGCCCACGCGGGAATTCCTCCTCACCGTGGTCGAGCCGGGGCCCTTCAAGCTGATTCCGCAGATGCCCGAGGGCTACATCCGGTTTGCCGCCGGTCGCACCGCCTTCGTCGTCGTCAAGGCGGTCCGCAAGCCCCAGGCCAGGGGCGCGATCCGGCTCACCTTGCAAAATCCCCCCAAGGGCGTCAACATGAGGGGCGTGGTTATCCCGCCCGGCAAGGACGAGGCCAAGGCCGAGATCCGCTATGCCAACCAGTTGCCCAGCACGGTCCGCTTCAACCTCATCATCCGCGGCACGATGAAGGCCGGCAAAAAGACGCTGACGAGCATTACCCCCGCCATCCTGGCGCTGGGGCCGGCGGCCAAGGCGCCGCCGGTGAGCAAGCCCGCCAGGAAAAAACCCTAGGCGAAGCCAGGCCGGC
>CAYZWG010000010.1:0-15323 GCA_964481605.1 uncultured Planctomycetaceae bacterium | reverse complement strand
CCCCGATCGGTGAAGGCGATGTCAACTGGGACGAGGTGCTCCACATCTGCGAGACCACCGGCGGCACCCGCTGGTACATCGTCGAGCACGAAAGCGGCGACCATCCGCTGGAAAGCGTGAAGACCTGCCTCGACAACCTCCACAAGATGGGCCGCTAAGCGTAACACCGTTCGGCGAAGGTCTCCCACGGGTGGCCCCGATAGCCTTTGCTATCGGGGTGCCGCGAGGCACGGGAGGCGAGGATTGCGGCGCGCCGCCCAGGCATCGGCGGGGTCAGGAGACCCGCGCCGAACGTGGCGACCTCGGTCCTCTCTGCGGTCTCGGTCCCAAGCTCCAGCTTGGGACCGCGGGTGGCGGTGCTCAGCCGGGGTTCCGATTCGATGGGCGGAGTGATTTGCCGTGACCTCTTGTGGCACCCGCCACACCGCTTCAAGAACCGGTGCTACCCGCTTCAAGAACCGGTGCTACCCGCTGTTTGGCACGGGTCTCCCGACCCCGCCGAGCGCCGTGCAAACCGGCAGCGCGAAGCTCCCGCTCAAATGCGGTACTGGGGTATCTTCATCAGTTCGCCGTCTTTCAGGGCCGACTGATGGGCCACGATCCCGCCCACCGTCATGTTCAGCGCCTGGGCAATATCCACCAGCGGCTTGCGATCCTCCAGGATGGCCGTGACGAACTCGTTCATCAAGTGCCCGTGGGAGCCGCCGTGGCCGCCGGCCGGCACACCCGGCGGAAGCGGCGGCCGCGCGGTGGCCGGCAGCTTCTTTTCCAGCCCCTGGTAGCGGCCGTAAAACGAGCCCTTTTGCCCGCGAATCCGGCCCATCTCTCCCCCCAGGCCGGGCGTGTCCCAACTGACCGCCATCCGCGACATGCCGCCTTCGCTGGTGCGAAACAGCGCAATCTCGCTGCCGAAGGGGTTCTTGTAGCGGTTGTTGCCGGGTTGATACACATTCTTCCAACTGGGCATCGCCATGCAGCAGACCTCGGTAAAGCTGCCGCCGGTCACGCCCACGTAGTAGGCGTTCGAGTGGGTGGGATACCATTGCGGGGGCAGGCCGATCCGCCAGCCCTTGTAGGAGTCGATTTGCTCCACTGAGTAATGATAGTATTCCCCCTCGGCGTAGGTCAGCTTGTCGAACCCGCCCGCTCGGTAAATCTGCCGCATCGCGTGCACGTCTTGGTGGAAATACGACGTCTCGAACATCATGTACTTCCGCCCGGACGACTTCACCACTTCGAACAGCTTGTCGGCTTCCTCCACGGAGCCGAAGACCGCCGGCACCGCCGTGACCACGTGTTTGCCGTGCTTGAGCACGTCGATCGCATGGCGGGCGTGGCTGGGAGCATCGGTGGCCGCGAACACGGCCTCGATCGTGTCGTCCTTGACCAGTTCTTCCAGCGAGGGGTAGGTTTTCTCGCAGCGGCAGGCCTTGGCCAGTGCGGCGCAGCGATCGGGAAACAGATCGCTCACCGCCACCACGTCCACGTTGGGGTGGTTCTGAAAACCGAACGCCGCGCCGAAACGGCACACGCCGTATCCCACGATCCCCACGCGAATCTTGCGGTCGGAGACGGGCTTCCAGCCTTTCGATGCGTTCGGGTCCCGGGGTGCTTCCTCGAAGCCCTGGATCGGCTTCTTCTCGGCGGCGGCGGCCGACCCCGGCAGCCCCAACGCGGCGGCACCCAGGCCGAGAGCCTGGAGAAACGATCGTCGTGATGTCGAGTTCTTCATCGTAAAGACTCCTTCAAAGTGAGACAGTTGCCAATACTAAAGCGCAGGGTTGTTTGTTGCGATTCTCCGAAAATCCTTGCGAAACCTGCTCGTTACGAAGCTCCGGCTTCGCTTGCGCAACTGGCGCCAAGCACTGCTTGGCCTGTTGGCAGCGAGCCATTGGAAGCGGAGCTACGATGAAATGCGCTGCCAAGCCGGAGCTTGGCAGCGAGAGCCGGCCGCTACCCTGGCATCACCCCGGTGGGAATCACAAGACCCGAGAAAACGACCAGCAGGCCGGCAATCAACAGCACGAACAACGCCCACCAGGTGACCACGCTGGTGTACCAGTGCTCGCCGAGATTGCCGAAGATGTTCATCTTCCTCCAATTGAACGTGAGTTGATCGGAAACCTGCTCGGGCCGGGGAGGCGCCGTGGCAAGGCTCACCCCGATGCAGAGCAGCACGCAAAACAGCCAGTTGATCGCGGCCTGGTTGGCAAACGGCTCGAGCCAGACCGGATGCGGGGCAGCCGCCGGCAACACCGCCCCAATGGCCGCGTCAAACTGGCAATAGACCTTCATGGCGATGCCCCAGGCGAACCCGCAGAAGACGGTCACGGTTGCGCCGGTGGCGTTGATCCGTTTCCAGAGAATCCCCAGCAGAAAGATCGCCGAAAACGGCGGTGCGAAGAAGGCATACAGCGTCTGAATGTAGACAAACAGATTGCCGCCCACCTTGCCCACGTATCGACCCAACACGATGGCCAACAAGAGCACCACGACCGACGTCAGCACGCCCACCCGGACGAGGTGGCGGTCGCCGGCCGTGCGGTGGATCCAACGCTTGTAGATGTCCAAGGTGAAGATCGTGGCGGTGGAGTTGAGCACGGAGTTGACCGTGGATTGGATCGCTCCGAACAGGGCGGCCAGAAACAGCCCCCGCAGGCCGGCCGGCACGAGGGTCTGAATCAGCCCGATGTAGGCCTGGTCGGCGGCCGGCTTCACGTCGGCCCACGGCTCGATCATCAGGATCTCCGGGTGCATGGCGAACACGATCAACCCGGGAATCACCACGATCGCCGGCAGCAAGACCTTGAGAAAGCCGGCAAACACGATCCCCATCCTTGCATGGTACGCGTTCTTGGCCCCCAGCACCCGCTGGATCATGAACTGGTTGAGCACGTTGTACCAGATGCTCACCGAAAAGACGCCAAAGATCAGGGACGGCCAGGGATGGGTGGGGTGGCTGGCCGGCTGAATCACGGAGAGGCGGTTGTAGGTACTGGTCTTGGCCAGCTCCTGCACGTTGCTCTCCACCGCCTCGCGCCACGCCCCCTCCACGGCCCGGTTTCGCTGGATCATCGTGGTCACGCCGTCCACCAGCGAGCCGTCCTCGCCGGCCAGCGCGTGGAGCCCCAAGAGCGTCACGGTGAGCCCCCCCGCGATCATCACGAACACGGTGAACAGGTCGGTCCAGGCGACCGACGACAGCCCGCCGTAAATGGCCCAGAAACCGGCCGCGACCCCCAGCACCACAATCGCAATCCAAAGCTGGAGTTCACGGGCGTCGCTTCCGGGGGGCAGCACGCTGGGCGGCAGCAGGTCGGTCAACCGGGTCAATTCCGCCGCGAACAGCTCCTGGATCGCCAGCGCTCCGCCGTAAAGCACCGCCGCCAGGAAGGCAACCACGTTGCTGACGATCGTCACCAGGGCAAAGAACTGTCGCACCGTGGAATTGAATCGCCTTTCCAGAAACTCCGGCGTGGTGAATACCTGCGAGCCGAGTAGGAACGGAATGAAGAACCAGATCAAGAGCGAGAACGACAGCACGTTGCCCCATTCCGACATGGCCACGCAGATTCCGTAGACGACGGCCACCCCGATCATGCCGATGAAGTGCTCCGTGCTGATGTTCGACGCAATGAACGAACCGCCCACCACGTACCAGGGCAGCCGCTTGCCGGCCAGGAAATACTCGGTCGCGCCCGACCGCTCCTTGCGGCCCGCCCAATAGCCCACCGCCGACAGCCCCAGGAAGAACGCGATGAACGCGGCGTAGTCCCAGCCGTGGAGCGTGAACGCCTCGGTGTTCGGCATCGTTCCTCCCTGGGGGCACGCCTGGCCGCTTGGACACCCCCGGCTCATTCCAGCCCGGCGACGGTCACCCGAATTCCCAATTCCCGCAGTCCGCCAACGAACTGCTTATCGCATCCTTGGTCGGTGATCAATCCTGCCCATTGGCCGAGTTGCCCGAAACAACGCAGCCCCGTCGCACCCAGCTTCGAGTGATCGGCCACCACGTAGACCCGTCCCGCCGAGGCCACCATTCTCAACAGCACGCTCGAGTTGTCGGGCGGGTTGGTGAAGACATTGCCTTGGTCGTCGATGGCGTCGGCGCCGAGGAACGCCACTTCCGTCCGCAGCATCCCCAGGTTGGCTTCGGTCAACGAGCCGGTCAGATCGGGAGAAGCCGGGCGAACGTAGCCGCCGGGAAGCAGCACCTCGACCTCCGGCTCGTGTTGCAACTCGGCCGCGGCCGGCAAGGAAGTGGTCACCACGGTCAAACCGCTGGCCCCCCGCAGCCGGCGAGCAATCGCCAAGGTGGTCGTGCTCCCGTCGAGCATCACGCTGCGGCAGCCGAGGGCCAAGTCGGCCGCCACCCCGGCAATCGCCTCTTTCGCCTCCCGATTCTGATTGACGCGTTCCAGGAACGCAAACTCGAACAATGCCCGCTCACCCAACGTGGCCCCGCCGTGCGTGCGAATCACGCGACCCTCCTCGGCCAACGCTTGCAGATCGCGGCGGATCGTCATGCCGCTGACGCCCAACTGGCGGGCAAGCTCCTCGATCGAGCATTCGCTCTGCCGGGCCACCAGTTCACGAATGCGGGCTTGGCGCGATCTCCGGTTCATCTTCTCCCCACGCCTCGCCAAGTTTTCCCAAGACCCCGGCGCAAACCGTTGAATGAAGCGTTTGGCGCGGGTCTCTCGACCCCGCCGGGCCGATTTTCCAGCCCGGATCGGCTTTCAAGATCGCCACGAGCCCCGGTGTCTGGTTGTTTTCGTTAAATATGAACATGCCGGACTAGCCTGTCAAGCGCGTAATCGCAAGTTCTTTTCGAGATTCTCCTCCCACATCGCTTGATGTCCGCCATCTCCTGTGATAGGATGCGTTCTCCATGAACATCGTCAGCTTGGCGGCCGGATCGTGATCCGGCCTACGTGACAAACCAACGCCGGCCCCCGGAAAACCATCGGAGGAGACTGCACGTGGCCGTGGATGGACGTGAACTCCGGCTGCAACGGCTCATCGGCGACGGCCGGGCCGTGGTGATTGCCATCGACCACGGGCTGTTTGACGGCCCGATCGCCGGCATGGAGGACCTGCCCGCCACCGCCGCAAAGATCAACCCGGTGGTCGACGCGGTGCTCTTGGCCCCAGGAATGTTGCGGCATTGCCAGCGGGTTTTTGCCGGCACCAAGCGGCCCCTGGCCATGGTGCGGCTGAATTGGAACACGGTCTACTGCTTCAAGTTGGGATACACGGCGGCCAAGAGCGTCGAGTGCTACGAGCCGCTGGATGCCTTGCGGGAGGGGATGGACATCGCGCTGGTGTCGCTCACGCTGCAAACCGGCGACCAGCGCCGCGACGCCGCGAACGTGCAAGTCTTCGCCAAGGTGACGACCGCCTGCCATGCCCTGGGCATTCCCGTGGTGGGCGAGTATTTTCCCGCCCGCCACGACCAACTCACTCCCCGGCAGTTGCACGAACACATTTTGCTGGGCAGCCGTATCGTGGCCGAGCTGGGTGCCGATTGCATCAAGACCTTCTGCACCGAGGATTTCCAGGCGGTCACTTCCACCTGCCCCGTTCCCGTGTTCGGATTGGGCGCGGAGAAACTGGCCACCCAGGCCGCCGCGCTGCGGTTGGCCGCTCGCGAGGTGGAAGCCGGCGCCGGCGGGGTGGTCTTCGGTCGCAACGCCATCCAGGTGCCCGATCCGTTCCGGTTCCAGGCGGCCTTGTGCGACGTGGTCAAGCGAGGCGTCTCGGTGGAAGAGGCGGTGCGCGGTCACGGGCTCGAATAAACGCCACCCAGGCTCGCCATGGGGAGAAGCACAATGCCGGTCGATACCTCCCGGCCGCCGGTGGGCCTCTTGGCCCTCACGCTGGAACTCTACGAGGAACTGGCCCCGGGGCTCCGCGATGCGCGCGAGAAGTGGCTCCGCGACGCGGTGCTGCCCACCGTGGCCCCCATCGCCCAGGTCGAGTTTCGCCGGGCGGTGTATCGCCGCGAGGACATCGAGGCGGCGGTGAAGGATTTCGAAAACTCCGGCGTCGTCGCCCTGCTGGTGATCTGTCTGACCTATTCACCCAGCCAACTCGCCCTGCCGGCGCTGCGGCGCACTCGCCTGCCGATCCTGCTGTGGAACACGCAAGAGTTGTTCGACGTGACGGAGCGGTTCGGCACCGGCGAGATGATCGCCAACCACGGCGTCCACGGCACACAGGACCTGGCCAGCGTGCTCACCCGCTGCGGCGTGCCGTTCGAGTACGTCACCTCGCACCTGAACGATCCCGGCGGGCTGGAGCCGCTGGCCGACTTTTTCGTTGCCGCTGGGGCCGCGGCCGGGCTGCGGCAAGCCCGGCTGGGGTTGATGGGCTATCCCTTTCCCGGCATGGGCGATTTCGCCGTCGACACCACCGAGTTGGTCTCCTCGCTGGGCTGCCGGTGGACCCCGCTCTCGGTCGAGGACTACAACCGCCGGGCCGAACAAGCACCCCCCCAGGCCGTGCAGAAACGGACCGCCGAATACCGTGCGCTTTACGACGTGGCCGACGACCTCACCGGCGAGGACCTGGACGCCACCGCCCGGGCGGAACACGCGCTCCGCGGGCTGGTCGAAGCGGGGCGGTTGGACGCGATCTCCTACCAGTTCATGTCGTTCGGCGAGGACCAGCGCACGGTGACGCTGCCGTTCGTGGCCGCCAGCCGCTTGATGGCCGAGGGGATCGGTTTCGGCGGCGAGGGCGACCTGGTGGGAGCGGCCGGCACCTGGCTCCTCGGGCGGCTCTGCCCGCCGGCCAGCTTCAGCGAGATCTTTACCATCGACTTCGGCTCCGGGGGTCTGTTGATGAGCCACATGGGCGAGGCCAACGTGGCCATGGCGCGCACCGATCGGAAGGTGCCCCTGGTCGCCCGGCCCACGCCCATCACACGCACCCGCGGCCGGCAATTGGCCCTGGTCACCAGTTTCCAGCCCGGTCCGGCCACGCTCTGTGCGCTGGTGCGGGGGCCGGCACACCGTTGGCGACTAATCGCCGGCCGAATGGAAATCGCCGACTTCGGCCCGCTCGACTCGATGGCCGCCCCCCACTTCAAGCTTCGCCCCTGGCGGGGCAACGTCCGCGACTGGCTCACCGCTTACGCCAAGGCCGGCGGGCCGCATCACCACGCCGTCTGCTTCGGCGATGCCACCGGCCGAATCCGTGCCGCCGCCAAGCTGCTCGACGCCGATTATTGCGAGGTCTGACGATGTTCCTCGGGTTGGATCTGGGCACCACGAACGTGAAGGCCGTGGTCGTCGATTGCGGCGGGGGCGTGGTGGCCCAGGGCTCCGCCGGCGTCGAGCGATTCCACACACCGGACGGGGGCGTTGAACAAGACCTGGAAGAAATCCACCGCGCCACCCTGGCCGCCCTCCACCAGGCGCTGGTCCAGCCAAACACGGCGGAAATCGCGGCCATCGGGGTCTCCAGCCAGGGCGCCGCACTCCAGTTGCTCGACGCCAAACAGCAGCCGCTGGGGCCAGTCATCAGTTGGCTCGACGGCCGCGGGCGGCCCTTCGACGAGGCGATCACGACCGACCGCGGCGAGGATTTCTTCGCCCAACACATCGGCCGCAACCGGGCCACGATGACCATCGGCCAGATGCTCCGGCTGCGGGCGCAAGACCCCGGGATGGTCCGCCGCGCGAAGTATCTCGGTTACGTCGGCGATTGCATCGTGGGCCGGCTCTGCGGCCGCCGGGCCCACGACAGCTCGAGCCTCTCCATCGCGGGGCTGTTGAATCCCGCGTTGGGCCGCGCCGATCCCCAGGTCCTCGACCTGCTCGCCGTACGCGAGGACTCGCTGCCGGAGTTGCTCCCGGTGACCACGCCGGCCGGAACGCTGCGGACCGAGGTGGCCCACCAGACCGGGCTGCCAGCCGGAATCCCCGTCTCGGTCGCCGTGCACGATCAATACGCGGCGGCCCTGGGCGTGGGCTCGGTCGACCCGGGCAGCGTCTGCCTGGGGACCGGCACCGCCTGGGTCTTGGTGGCCAACATGGCCCGGCTGGCCCGGCCCGTCACCGGCGGGGCTTTCGTCTGCCCGCATCCGGTGAAAGGCATTTACGGCCAACTGCTGTCGATGGTCAACGGTGGCTCCTCGATCGACTGGGCCATCAACCTTGCCGGCGGCCCAGCGCGCCGGCCGGGCCGCGTCGACGACGCCCTCGACGCCGTGCCCCCGGCAAGCGACGGGCTGCAATTCTGGCCCCTGCTTTCGCCCGCGGGATCGCCCCGACCGTTCGACCAGCCGGGCGGCCGGCTGACCGGCATCGGCCTTGCCCACTCGGCCAACCACCTGGTCCGCGCCGTGGTCGAGGGCCTGGCCTGCGAGTTGGCCCGGCACCTGAAGTTCCTCACCGACGCCGGGTTGCCGCTCGAGAAGCTGCTGACCAGCGGCCAGGCGGCCGCCAGCCGCGTCACCCCCCAGATTCTCGCCGACGCGACCGGCCTCCCCGTGGCGTGCGTGGCCCAGTCGGCCACCAGCGCGCTGGGTGCCGCCACGATCGCCCGGGCGTTGGTCGAGCCGGACCGCGACCTCGCCGAATTGGCCCGGCAGTTGGCCCCGCCGACCCGCACGGTCGCCCCGGGCCGGAACCGGCCCGTGTATCGCGACCTGCTGGAGAAATACCTTCATCCTTTTACCGCCACCCGTCAGCCCGACTCTCGCTGCCCATGAAACCCGTTCCCCTGCATCACGTTTGGCAATACACCGACGTCGATCGACGTTTCTGGCAAGAACACCTGGAAGACTGGGTCCCCGCGCGAATCTTCGACGCCCATACGCACGTCAACGAACCGGAGTTTCGCCTCGTGGAGATGACCCAGCAGCGGCGCCGGCAATATTGGGTCAACGAGGTCGCCGAGCCCATCCCCGCGGCCGACGCCGCACGTTGCCACGAGTTGGTCTTCCCCCATCGCCAACTTTCCTGTCTGGCGTTCGGGCATCCCAGCCTCGATTTCGATATCCGCCGGAGCAACGCCCGGCTGCAAGCGGAATGCGTCGAGCGGGCCTGGTATCGGCTGGCGGTGGTGGGGCCCGACTGGTCGGCCGAGCAGGTCGCCGCCGAACTCGACCTTCCCAACACGCTGGGAGTCAAGGTCTACTACGGTCTGATTCCCGGGCAAGACCTGGCCACCCGCGACAAGTATCTCGAAGCGAGCATCTTCGACTTCCTCCCCCACCACCAACTCGAGATGCTCGACCAGCGGGGCGCCTGGGTCACGCTGCACGTTCCCAAGGCGGATCGGCTGGGCCATCCCGCCAACATTGCCGAAATCAAGCAGATTCGGCAGCGCTACCCCAACCTGCTGCTGGTGATCGCCCACCTGGGGCGCAGCTATACCTTGCCCCACGCGCAGGAGTCGCTGCCGCTGCTGGCGGAGGACGACGGCCTCTATTTCGACAATTCGGCCGTGCTCAACCCCGACGTCCACCGCTTCGCCCTCCAGACCCTCGGCCCCCGGCGGATTCTCTACGGCACCGACAATCCGGTCTTCTACATGCGGGGGCGCCGACAGTGGCACGCCCGCACCTACATCAACCGCACCAACTACCCCTTCCATTTCAACCGCCGGCGGGAACCGCCGGAGGTGGAAGCCCGATACACCTTGACCATGTACGAGGCCCTGCGGGCATTGAAGACGGCCTGCGACGAGCTGGGCCTTGCCCGCGAGGACGTGGAAGCGATTTTCCGCGGCAACGCCCGGCGGCTGATCTCGTCGGTCGGCCGGTGAAACGAACATTTCCCCCCCGAGGAAGCATCAGGAGACCCACGCATGACAACCGCCAGCCGGGCACCGCACTGGGCCCGCGTCGATCTGGAAACCTGTCCGCGGATCAACGTGCCCCCGCCGGGGCCCAAGTCCCGGGCGATGCACGCCCGTTGCACGAAGTATTTCAAGGGGCTCAGCGGCCAGGCCAAGCTGTTTCCGGTGGTCTTCGAGCGAGGACACGGCTGCACGCTCACCGACGTCGACGGCAATACCTATATCGACTTCTCCTCGGGAATCTACGTGACCACGCTGGGCCACTGCCACCCCAAGGTGACCGAGGCCATTCAACGCCACGTCGCCACCCTGATGAACGCCCACGATTTCACCACCCCCATCAAGACCCAACTGGTGGAAAAGCTGGCCCAGATTCTGCCCGGCGATCTGTCCGGCTTCCAGTTCTACGATTCGGGCACGACCGCCGTGGAAGCCGGCATGCGCGTGCTTCGGGCGGCCACCGGCCACAACGAGATGCTCTCCTGCTTCTACGACTTTCACGGCAAGACCTACGCCAGCGTCTCCCTGGGCCAGGTCCGCTCGTCCGTCTACGGCCGGGTTCGCGCCCCCGGAATGCACATGCTGCCGCGCCCCAATACCTACCGCCCGCTGTTCGCCCGCGACGACGGCTCGCCCGACACGGACAAATACCTGGAATTCTTCGACGACTATATCGACAAGGCGACCGCCGGCGACGTGGCCGGCTTCGTGCTGGAGCCGATCCAGGGTTGGGGCGGCTCGGTGATGCCGCCCGACGACTTCTTCCCCAAGCTACGCACCTTCTGCGACGAGCGGGGAATCCTGCTGATGGCCGACGAGGTGCTCACCGGTTGGGCCCGCTGCGGCAAGTGGCTGGCCCTGGAACACTGGGACGTGGTGCCCGACGTGGTCTCCCTCGGCAAGGGCTTCGGCAACGGGTTTCCCGTTACCTGCGTGGCCGTTCGCCAACCCTACAAGGAGTCGTTCGAGTCGATTTCGGCCTCCAGCAGCTACGGCGGCAACCCCATGGCCTGCGCCGCCGCCCTGGCCTCGATCGAGGTGATCGAAGAGGAAAACCTCCTCCAGCGGAGCCTCCACCTGGGTGAGTTGGCGCTGGCGCGAATGGAACGCATCAAAAGCGAGCACCGGATCGTGGGCGACGTGCGGGCCAAGGGCTGCCTGATGGGGATCGAACTGGTACGCGACCGGGCCACCAAGGAGCCGCTGGATGAAGCGGGCCGGCTCGTCTACCAGAAGGCGTTCGCCAAGGGCCTGGCCTGGATTCCCGCCGGCCACATCCTCCGCATGAGCCCGCCCGTGGTGATGGAAGACGAAATGCTGTTGAAGGGCCTGGATATGATCGACGAGGCGATCGGAGAGACGGAGGAGGAGATGGGCATGGATAAGGGATGATCCGGGGCCACGCAACCCTCGCCGAACGCTGCCAGAGTGCGTCTCCGGGTCCTAATTCAACCGTATTGTCGCCAAGAGCCAAACCATGAAAACCGTGTCTTTCGGTATCATCGGCTGCGGCCTGATGGGCCGGGAATTCGCCAGCGCCGCCGCGCGTTGGTGCCATCTCACCGGGCTCGATGTGCGGCCCCGCATCGTGGCCGTTGCCAGTCGCTCCCCCGAGCGGTTCCCCTGGTTTACCGAGCAGTTTGATTCGATCGCCCAGGCGACGCGCGACTACCGCCAACTGCTGGCCAACGACCAGGTCGAGGCCGTCTACGTGGCCGTGCCCCATCACTTGCACGGGGAAATCTATACCGCCGCGATCCGCGCCGGAAAACACCTCATGGGCGAAAAGCCCTTTGGCATCGACCTGGCCGCCAACCGGGCGATCCTGGAGGCGATCCGCCAGCACCCCCAGGTATTCGTCCGTTGCTCCTCCCAGTTTCCCTTCTTCCCCGCCGTTCAACGCATCGGCCGGATGATCGAGGCCGCCGCGCTGGGCCGGGTGATCGAAGTCAGCACCGGGTTTCTCCACTCCGGCGACCTCGATCCCAACAAGCCGATCAACTGGAAGCGAATCGTCGAGTTCAACGGACGCTACGGCGTGATGGGCGACCTGGGCATGCACGTCTGCCACGTCCCCTTTCGCGCCGGCTGGCGGCCACTGGATGTGCGGGCCGTGCTGTCGAATATCGTCGCCCGGCGGCCCAACGGACAAGGCGGCATGGCCGACTGCCAAACCTGGGACAACGCCACTCTGCTCTGCCGAATGCGCGACCCGGCCACCCAAACCGAATTTCCCTGGACGACCAAGACCCAGCGGATCGCACCCGGCGAAAAGAATACCTGGTACGTCAGGATTCTCGGCACTCGGGCGTCGGTGCGGTTTTCCACCCGCAACCCGAACCGGTTGGAACTGTTAGAATATGGCGGCTCCCCGCAGGGACCGGCGCCGGTCTGGCAGCGGGTCGAAGTGGGCTACGAAGGGGCCTTCCCCACCATCACCGGGGCCATCTTCGAGTTCGGCTTCACCGACGCAATCCTCCAGATGTGGGCCGCGTTTCTGCACGAACTGGCCCACGGCCGGCCGGCCGCCCGCTTCGCCGGATGTGCAACTCCGCAGGAGACCGCCTTGAGCCACCGGTTGTTCACCGCCGCACTTCAGTCCCAAGAGACCGGCCAAACCGTGTCGGTTGCCACGCGGTAGTGTATAACGGGAGCAGTGCCACTTAGGGCTCCTCCCCGCCGGCCCCGTGCCGGTGGATTTCGGGTTTGGAAACTACCAGCCGCGGCCGCCCCCAACGGTTCCCCGTGGCTTCTCGCATGGGTGGGGTACGCGTGGGGCCTGGTAGTTCTCAAACCCCTCTCCCACCGGCACGGGGCCGGCGGGGGGGAGCCCAAAGTAGCGCCGTCCAACTAAGTAGCGCTGTCAAGACAGGAAAGGCCAACCAAGATGAAAACGCACCACCGCTGGTCGTCGCCAGGATTTGTCCCCCGCCCCTTGTGGCTGGGTTGGATGGGAGTTCTCTTGCTCGGTCTCCAGGCGGCGCCCTTGGCCGCGGCCGATTCCCCCGACGGCTGGAAAACCGCCTCGCCGCGAGAGGAGATCGCCCCCCAATTCTCCCGCAATCCCCACGGCGGCCCCGACGGCGCGGGCGGCCTGGTGATCGAGGCGGACGGGCGCCCGGGGCTGGACGGCTACTGGGTGAAGACGTTTCCCATCGTGGGCGGACGCTACTATCGGTTCCAGGCCTTTCGCAAGGTGCACCACGTGGCGATTCCACGCCGCAGCGCCGTGGTGCGGCTCGTCTGGCAGGACGCCCAGGGAAGACTCGTCCCCGACGATACGCGAACCATCACCGACGCCTATCGCGGCGGCGGCACGGCCATCGCCCGCGCCGAGCATCCCACCGACAAGACCACCAACCAAGACGGCTGGACCGAGGTTTCCGACGCCTATCACGTGCCCACCAAGGCAACCCAGGCGGTGGTGGAGTTGCACCTGCTCTGGGCACCCCGCGGACGCATCGAGTGGGGCGGCGTGTCGCTGGAGGAAACCCCGCCCCCGCCACCCCGCAAGGTGCGGCTGGCCACCGTCCACTTCCGACCTCGCGGCGGCAAGACCCCGGCCGGCAACTGCCGCCTGTTCGAGCCCCTGATCGAGCAAGCCGCCCGGAAAAAGGCCGACCTGGTGGTCCTTCCCGAGACGCTCACTTTCTACGGCACCGGCTTGAAATACCCCCAGGCGGCGGAGCCCATTCCCGGCCCCTCCACCCGCTATTTCGGCCAACTGGCCCACCAGCACGATCTCTACATCGTGGCCGGGCTGATCGAGCGCGACCGCCACCTGGTCTACAACACGGCCGTGCTGCTGGGCCCCGACGGCAAGCTGGTAGGCAAGTATCGCAAGGTGACCTTGCCTCGCGACGAGATCTCCGGCGGCGTGGCCCCGGGCAGCGATTACCCCGTCTTCCAGACCCGCTTCGGCAAGGTCGGCATGATGATCTGCTACGACGGCTTCTTTCCCGAGGTCGCCCGCCAGTTGACCATCCGGGGCGCCGAGGTGATCGCCTGGCCCGTCTGGGGGTGCAATCCGCTCCTTGCCCGGGCTCGCGCCACCGAGAACCACGTCTACCTGGTCAGCAGCACCTACACCGACGTCTCCACGCAATGGATGATCTCGGCGGTGTTCGACCACACGGGCAAGGCAATCGCCCAGGCGAAAGAGTGGGGCACGGTGGCGGTGGCGGAAGTGGATCTCAATGATCGCACCCACTGGAGAAGCCTGGGCGACTTCAAGGCCGAGTTACCCCGGCACCGGCCAGCCTGGTGCGGGAAATAAGAACCCCATGCCGTGGAGACAGAACGGTTCGGCGTGGGTCTGGCGACCCCGCCAGGCCGGATCGCGATCCGGCAGGGGGTCTCTACGGCGGGTTGGCGTTCATATATGGCGCATCTGCCTCGAAGCACTCGTAGGGAGGGTCGGACACAAGGCGACATTTCTCGCAGCAATACATGAAGTCGCAAATGGTCTTTTCCGGATCGCCCCGATACAACCAGTCGGAGGCGCATGATGGACATTGGGACGATTCAGGTGCTGCCAATTCAGCGGCAGTACCCCAGTACCTCCACAAATGGTAGTAGGTCGGTAATCCGGTGGCCTTTTCGATGGCTTCCGCATATTCGCGCCCGAGGGAATTGATACCGCTTGCGACGTTCGATAGCTGCCGTTCCGCCACAATCTCGAGGTCGCCCGAAGCCAAGAATACGTTGTAGTGCGCGCGATAGTCGCCGCTCCACCTGAAAACCTCATCTCGTTTGAGAGATGATATGGGAAGTCGAAAGAGGGGAACTGGCAAGGCGCTGGCACCGCCTAGCACCGCACAGCGGGGACCCTCCCTGGCAACAGAGACGCAAAGGGAGTGCTCGCAACGCCAGTCGCGAACCACGCTCCCAAACTCGCGCTCGAACACAACGACTTCAGGATGCGACGAGCACGCGCTGACCACCGCATCGAACGCCTGCTTGCGGAGGTCGTCGCACAGATGGCGCTCATCCAGCGCATCCGAATCGGCCACATTTGCGCAAGCGGTCAATTGCTCGCCACGCCAGCCCAGCACATAAGGCATGTAGATCTGACCGTTTTTGGCAAGCAGCGCGAGAAACCACTCCACGGAGTCGACGAACGTGTCTTCCTCCTTGGTAGACTGTGCCGATGGCGTGAACGTTATTTCGGCGAAATACATTCTCCATCCTCCGACGGAAAGAACACGCGCCAACACGGCACGTGAGGTGGACCCCAATGCTGGGACAGTCCGGTAGGCCGGATCGCGATCCGGCATGGGGACCGGCGTTCGGCGCGGGTCCGGCGGTTCGGCGCGGGTCTGGCGGTTCGGCGCGGGTCTCCCGACCCCGCCGAGCCCTACGGCTGCTTTCGGCGGGGGTCGGGAGACCCGCGCCGAACGGGGGTGGGGTGAGGAGCCCGCGCCGAACGCTGCGCTGGCTCAATCTAACGCGATTGGCCCTAGCCCGCCAGCCGAGCGATGCGATTGGCCGGCTGGAAGGCCACAGCGGCCGCC
>CAYZWG010000009.1:29425-31320 GCA_964481605.1 uncultured Planctomycetaceae bacterium | reverse complement strand
TTTGCCTTCGCCGCCCGGCTCGGCGGGAGCCTCGCCCTCCCATGTTGCCTCCGACGCGAAACAAAAGTGACACGATACCCGACGCCCAAGCCCCCGTGTCAAGAGCACGTTTTCAACACCCAAGCGTGGGGCTATCCGGACTCGCGCGGATAGTTGGGGCTATACAACGTCCGCCCGGGCCGCAGCGCCAGGTCGCCGCCTACCACGAACGGCTTGCCCCGCTCCGCCAGGTGGTCGACCATCCGCCCGCGCCAAACGGCCAGCGTCTGGCGGAATTCCGGCACGCCGGCCAGGTCGCGGGTTTCGCCGGGGTCTTTCTCCAGGTCGAACAATTGTTGCCGGCCGTCCGGGGCGTAGTAAATGTACTTGAAGCGACCGTCCGTCAGGCCGGTCCAATTGTTCTCCTTGGCATAGCAAGTGGCGTGTTCCAGGTCGATATACGGCCGCCAACCGTCCGTCTGGCCGCGTATCAGATCGAGCATGCTGCGGCCGTCGAACCAATCCGCATCGAAGGCCACGCCCGCCGCGTCGAGAAAGGTGGGCAAGATGTCGCGCAACTCGACCGGCTGGCGGAGGACCTGCCCCCGCTGGGCCGCACACAGCCCCTCGCCCCAGCGAACGAGCATGGGAATCCGGGCCGACGGCTCGTAGCCGTAGGTCTTTCGCCAGAGGTGGTGGTCGCCCAGCATGTCGCCGTGGTCGGCGGTGAACAGGATCAAGGTATTCTCCAACCAGCCGCGCTGCTGGAGCACCTCGAGCATTCGGCCGATCTGCTCGTCGATCAACGTGATGTTGCCGTAGTAGCCTTGCCGCGCCAGCCGCGACGCCTCGGCCCCCAGGTCTCCCTGCCAGAGGCTGTCGGCGTGGGGTTTGCCGCGCTGGGCGTGCCGCCGGCACCAGTCGCCCAGCACCCGGCCGGGCAAATCGGCATCGTCATACATCCGCCAGAATCGCCGGGGGGCGTCGTAAGGGCTGTGGGGACGGGCGAACGACACCTTGAGCAAAAACGGCTTGTCCCGGTCGTACCCCTTGAGAAACTTGACCGCCTCCATCCCGGTCCAGTGGGTTGGATGCAGCCGCTCGGGCAAGGCATACTGGGCCGCGCGGTAACTGTTCCAGCCGATGCCCGTGGCGTCGGGGTTCAACTCAGGCGCCACCGACTTGAACCACCGGCGGTAGTCGCTGATAAAATCGGGCGACTGCACTCGGCCCGACTCGTCCAGGATCGTTTTCGCGTAGCCGTGGGTGTTTCGCTGGGGATGGAAGTGCATCTTGCCGATCCCCAGCGTGTGGTAGCCGGCCGCGGCGATCATGCGGGGAAGTTCGCGGGGATACCGCCGGGCAACGCGAGCGTAGCCCAACATGCCGTGGTGCCAGGGGGAGAGCCCGGTGAGAATCGTGGCCCGAGCCGGCGTACAGGACGGAACCGACGTGTAAGCACAGCGAAATCGCGCCCCCTCGGCAGCCAGTCGGTCGAGATGGGGCGTGAGGATGGCCCGATTCCCTTCGGCCCCCAGGCAGTCGCCCCGCTGCTGGTCGGCCATCAGGAAGAGGATGTTCGGCCGCGGGGGCTTTTTCTCCGCGGCCAGGCCGCCGTGCACCATGTTCATGGTGGCCACCGACGCGGTGCCCGCTTGCAACAGGGCCCGCCGGGTGATTTTCGACGCAGGAGAAGAATCCGACCTGCTCACGAGGACGCCTCCCAATCTGGAGCGAGAAGGGATAGGGAATACCCGCTGCTCGGCCCAGGTTAGCACGGAAGGTTCGTGGCCGCAAGAAACTTCCCCAATCCGCGGGTGGCCCCGATAACGGGTAGCCCAGGTTCTTGAACCCGCACCCGGCGGCAGCCGGCAAGAGGTCAGGCCAGTTCAGCGTTCGGCGCGGGTCTCCTGACC
>CAYZWG010000009.1:16993-29325 GCA_964481605.1 uncultured Planctomycetaceae bacterium | reverse complement strand
GCGGCAGCCGGCAAGAGGTCAGGCCAGTTCAGCGTTCGGCGCGGGTCTCCTGACCTCGCCGAAAGCGCCGGCCGCAGGTCTCCCAAGTGGCGACAGCCGTGGCGATTGGGAGACCAACGGTCCTCTCTCGGCGGGGTCAGGAGACCCGCGCCGATCGTTGAGGGTGGAGTGATCGCCGACCTCTTGTGGCAGAGCCACACCGGTTCAAGAACCGGTGCTACCCGCCGAGCTATCAGGGCCACCCGCCGGTTACTACGTCCGACCCTGCGCAGTCATACTAAAACCCGCCGCTGACGATCGGCTCGCCCGGCACGGCTTGCCGGGTCCCCAACGCTCGCCACACCCGCAAATCAATCGTGTCGCTGACGGATCGAACCGATCCGTCCATCAAGGCGACATTGACGATTCCCGGGTGATAGCTTCTGGCCGTGACGGCCGCGTAGGTCGGCTGCGTGAGGCTCTTGCCTTCCTGCCGCGAGTTGTAGTCGACGTCGTAGCTGCGCCCGTCCGTATGGACATACCGCACGAAGGTGTTCGGCGTAAAGACGGTGGTGAAGCCGCTGTGATGCACGCGCCCGTCGGGCCATTCCGTATGTCCCGTGTTGGCGTTGGTATCGGGGCCCAGCTTGAATTGGGCCCCGGCGGCGAATCCGGCAATCACGTCCACCGAGGCGGGAACACTCGGCCCGGGATCGGCCGTGTTGCGAAAATAGGGAGTGAACGCTTTGACTTCGGCCGCGCCCAACGTGTTGCTCAACCCGTCCCGGATGCCGGCCGGCGTGATCCGGCTGTTGACGAAAAACACCCCGGTTCCTCCCTGCCTGGTGGCCGGATTGTACACCAGCCATGTGCCGCAGTTGAAACCATAGTTCTGCGGATGCACCCAGGGGTTGCCGTTCTTCGTGCGAAGCGTTTGACCGTGGGGGTCGCTGGGACACACGTAAGTAGGAATCTCCATCGTGGGCACGCCCGTGGCGCGTTGTGCATCCCAGGCGATATCCAGGCGAACCATGGCGTAGGCGTTGGCCTGTTCGAGATAGGGCAGGAGGCGGCCGTGGACGGACCACGAGCCGTTGTTGCCGCTGAGCGTCGTTCCGTTGGTGATGCAAAAGCTGGGCGGAAACGCGGAGATGGCGTTCAAATAGTTGTGCAGCGCCAGGCCGATCTGCTTGAGGTTGTTCTTGCACTGAGCTCGCCGGGCGGCCTCCCGGGCGGCCTGAACCGCGGGAAGCAGCAAGGCAATCAAGATTCCGATAATCGCAATCACCACGAGCAGTTCGACCAGGGTGAAGCCGGCTGGTCCATTCTTGCGACGCGTGTGCGTGTTCACGTAGCGAGCATCCATTCAGCAATCTCCTTTTTGCGGCGAGGGGGAAAAGCAGGGCGGTAGAGGCGGAGGTCGTTTCCGCAGGCGGCGGTATGCGTGTATTTCGGACCGTCTCTTGCAGACGGCGTGCCAATACCCGACGTGCCGGCGCAAACCGCTGCCGGGGAGCGAGTTAGCGTTATCCGCTGTTGCTCGGTCGCGACGGTTTCTTCGACATCCGTGTCGGAGTTTTCGACAGCCATGGAGGTTGGCCGGTCGGTCTTCCCTGGTCCGGAAAAACGTGAACATTGACGCTTTCCCCCCCCGTGGGGTAACCTGGAGATGTGCCCCGGCCGGGCTTCTGCCGGGACGCGGCCGAGATGCCGTCCAACCGTGGAGTGAAGCGATGCGGTGGCCAATCCGACTCCAGTTGCTTCTGCCCATGCTGTCGGTTGTCGTCCTGGCCGTGATTCTGGTGAGCATTGCCAATGCGTGGGTCGTCGCGGCTCGGGCTCGCCAACAGCAGGAAGAAAACATCCAGCGGCTGAGTGATACGTTGGCGGGAGCGACTTTTCCGCTCACGGAGAGCGTGCTCCGCCAGATGAGCGGTTTGTCCGGGGCGGAATTCGTGCTCTTGGACGTGCGGGGACAAGTCCAGGGAAGCACACTTCGGTTGAGCCCGGAGGAACGCGGGCGACTCTCTGGCGTACCAGTCAGCCGGAGCCGAGGAGATTTCTCCAAGAATCCGGTGATTCCGCTGGCCAGCGGATCGTATCTGGCCGAAAGATTGCCGGTGGTGCGGCAGCGGACCGCGGCGCGGCCGGGTTCCCTGCTGGTGCTGTACCCCGAACAGCGCTGGTGGGCGGCCGTGCGGCAGGCCGTCTCTCCCGTGCTGGCCATCGGTGTCGTGGCGGCGATCGTGGTGGCCTTGGCGACCACCACCCTGGCCCGGCGGTTGGTCGCCGGCGTGCGGCGGCTCAGCAATCAGACGGCGTCGATTGCCAACGGAGATTTCACGCCCCTGGCGATCGGCCGGCGCAACGACGAAATCCGCGATCTAGCCGTATCGATCAACCAAATGACCGAGAAGCTGGGCCGCTACGAGGAGGAAGTCCGCGGCAGCGAGCGGCTCCGCACGCTGGGTCAGATCGGGGCGGGGATCGCACACCAGTTGCGAAATTCCGCCACCGGAACCTTGATGGCGATCGAACTTCACCAGCGCTCCTGCCCGCAGGGTGTCGACTGCGAGTCGTTGCAGGTGGCCGTGCGGCAACTCCGCTTGATGGAGTCCTATTTGCAGCGGTTCCTCACCTTGGGGCGGCCCGGTCCGTCGCCTCGCCAGGAGATGCTCTTGGAGCCGCTGGTGCGGGAGGTGCTCGAGCTGGTGCGGCCGGTCTGCACCCATGCCGGAATCGACCTCCGCTTCGGCGACTTCTCCCAACCGCTGAGGGTCCGCGGCGATTGCCAGTCGTTGCGCCAGTTGCTGGTCAACCTGGTGCTCAACGCCGTCGAGGCCGTGGGCCGGGACGGGCGGCCGGATGCCAGGGTGGTGGTGCGGTTGGAGCGGCTCGGTGGGCATCGCGCCGTGGTCCGGGTGGAGGACTCCGGCCCGGGGCCCGCAGCCGCCACGCGGGAGCGGTTGTTCGATCCCTTTGTCACCGAAAAACCGGACGGGACCGGCCTGGGATTGGCCGTGGCACGCCAGGTGGCCGAGGCACACCAGGGTTCGATCCGTTGGCAGCGAGAGAATGGGCTGACCTGTTTTACCGTCGAGTTGCCGCTTCTGGATTGAGGAAGAAATCATGGCGCATCTGCTTGTCGTGGATGATGAACCGAGCATCTGCTGGGGGCTTTCCAGGCTGGCCGAACAGATGGGGCACAGCGTGGCCACGGCCGCCTCGGCGGAAGAGGGGCTGGCCGCCGTCCGGGCCCGGGCGCCCGACGCCCTGGTGCTCGATGTGCGGCTGCCGGGCATGGACGGCCTCTCCGCGATGCGCCACTTCCGCCGGCAACTGCATTCCGCGCCGATCATCGTGATTACCGCCTACGGCGAGTTGGCCACGGCGGTGGAGGCGGTCCGCAATGGCGCGTTCGACTACCTTACCAAGCCTTTCGATCTGGCCGTTGCCCAGCGGGCGATCGACCGGGCCCTGAGAAGTCTGGCCGGTCCGCTGGCGGAAGTTCCACCCTCGGCGGACGCCCCGGGCGAGGCGAGAATCGTGGGCACTTCACCGGCGATGCAGGCGGTCTTCAAGCGGATTGCCCTGGTGGCTCCCTCCGACGCCTGCGTTCATTTGCGCGGCGAAAGCGGCACCGGCAAGGAACTGGTGGCCCGGGCGATCCACCGCTACAGCCGCCGCTCGGAAGGACCGTTCGTCGCCGTCAACGTGGCCTCGCTCAGCCCCTCGCTGGTGGAGAGCGAGTTGTTCGGCCATGTTCGGGGCGCGTTCACCGGGGCCAGCCAGCCGCGCAAGGGACTGCTCGAGTCGGCCCACGGCGGCACGATTTTCCTCGATGAAGTGGCCGACGTTCCCCTGGCCTTCCAGGTCAAGCTGCTGAGGGCGCTGGAACGCGGCGAGGTGCTGCCCGTGGGCGGCGAAAAAGCGGTGCCCACCGACTTCCGCATCATCACCGCCACCCACCAGGACCTCCGCGAGCAGGTGGCCCAGGGCAACTTCCGCCACGACCTCTATTTCCGCCTGGTCACGTTCGAGATCGCGCTTCCACCCCTGCGGCGACGCCGCGGGGACATTCGCGAGCTGGCCGACTATTTCCTCGGCGAGCTTTCGACCAGGAGCGAACTACCCCGACCTTCGGTCTCGGCCGAAGCCTTGGCGGAAATGGAGCGTCGTCCCTGGTACGGCAATGTCCGCGAGCTCCGCAACGCCGTGGAACACGGCATGATCATGGCCCGCGGCCGGACCATCGCCCCCGAGCATCTGCCTCCACCCGTGCCCTCGGTCACACCCGCGGACGCCGTGCGGGAGGAAACCGTCGCCTCGCTTGTCCAACAGTGGGCCCGGGCCCAATTGCAGGGATCGGCCGACGCCGGCGACCTTCACGCCCGCCTCTTGGCACTGGTCGAGCCCCCCGTGCTGCAAGCAGCCATGGAACACTACCGCGGTCAGTGCGCGGCGGCCGCCCGGCGGCTGGGCCTGCACCGCACCACGCTACGCAAGAAGTTGGACCAGTTCGGGCTGCGAGACGACTGATCGCGTCCATCCTGCCGCCCCACCGGGAGACCGCCGTGCCCGTCCTGGCAAACCGTTTGAACCTGTCGAAAAGCAACTTGTCTCGGCCGGCGAGCGGGTTTGCCGGCCGGAGCTTGACAGCCTGGTGGGGGCTTGCATGGCTGCTGGCCGCCGCGACCCTGTTGCCCTCGCCGCTAGGGGCCGCCGAACACCTTCCCGGCACCGAGCCGGCGGCGTTTCCGGCCGACGTGGGCTCCACGGTCGCGGCCCACGTCGAGCAGGTGATCGGCTACTTCGAGCGACGGGTCGACGCGGCCCGAACGCTCCGCGATCACCTCTGGCAGCCGGATTTCGCCTCGCCCGCGGCCTACCAGAAGTCGGTCGCCGCCCACCGGGCACGCTGCCGGGCCATGCTCGGGCTGCGCAAGGACAAGACCGGCGTCGCTGCCGCCCCCGGCCGCTCGCTCGCCCAACAACACGGCTCTCGCGCCCGGCGGCTCACCATCCCCATGCCGGCCGGACTCTCCGCGCGAGGGCTATTGATCTCTCCCGCCACCGGCGGACGACATCCGCTGGTGATCGTCTGCCACGACGCCACCACCTGGCCGGAGCAGTTTGCCGGGCTCGCACCCCACGGGCACACACCCCCGTGGCTCAATCAACTGTTGGCCCGGGGGGCGATGGTCTACCTGCCCCAATCGATCGAGCGACTCCGCGACCACCCGTATTGCAACGCGACGAACCACAAGGACCGCCGCATGATCCTCTATCGGCTGGGTTACTGCGTCGGCCGGACGATGCCCGGTTTCGACGTCCAGGAGACACTCGCCGCGATCGATTCTCTCGCCGGGCGGCCCGACGTCGATCCAGCCGCGATCGGCCTGGTGGGAATCGGCCAGGGAGGAATGACGGCACTTTTCGCCGCCGCGCTCGACCGGCGGGTTCGGGCCACGGCGGTGGCCGACTATTTTCAGACGCATGATCGCTGCTGCGACGAGCCGGTCGACCGGCGACTGCCGGGACGGCTGCTGGAGTTTGGCGACGCGGAACTGGCGGCGCTGGTCGCGCCGCGGTCGCTGGCGATTGTTCGCTCGCGGCGGTGCGGGATTGCCGAGGAGGACGTGGCGGCGGAGGCCCGGCGTGCCGCCCGGTTCTACGGCGGGCTGAAGGCGACGGACCGCTTGACACTCCGCCTCGACGTTGCCCAGGCCGAGACCGTCCCCCTTTCCGTCTCGCTTGTCGCCGATGCCTTGGAACTGCCCCAGCCTGGCGGTGCGGTGACCCCGGCGAGAGCCGAGCTGGCGGAAGATCGGGCCCGGGCGGTTCGCGATCAGCATTTCCAGGAGCGGCTGAAATACCTTCGCCGCCTGATTCAAGAGAGCGAAGCCAAGCGACAAGCGCGGTGGTCGATCACCAACCGCCCGGCGTCGGAGTTTCCGGCCATCCGGGCGGCCATGCTGGCGGACTACCGCAAACTGGTCGGCCGCGTGCCCACCGAAGGCACGCCGCTGCGGCCTCGCACGGAACTGGCGCTGGTGGCCGAGAAGTACAAAGCCTACCGCGTGATGCTCGACGTCGCCGAGGGCGTCGAGCTCTACGGCAACCTGCTGGTTCCCAACCACATCGACGGCCGCGCCGCCGCGGTGATTTGCCAGCACGGCCTCGGCGGCACGCCGGAGATGATTACCGGGCTGGGGCAAACCCGGGATACGCCCTACCACGAGTTCGGCCGCCATCTCGCCGAGCACGGCTACGTCGTGTTTGCTCCCCTGGTGGTTCACCATCACCCGGTCAAACAGGTCAACGACCAGGCGCGGCTGGCCGACGCGGTGGGGATGATGCGGGTGGCGATGGCCGTGGCCAAGACGGAGCGGGCCGTCGATTTTCTGCAAACCCTGCCCTTCGTCGACCCCCGGCGGATCGGCTATTATGGCCTCTCTTACGGCGGATATTCGGCACTCTGGATCGGGCCCCTGGTGGACCGTCTGAAGGTGATTGTCCCCTCCGGCCATTTCAACGATTGGCGAAGCAAGATCACCGCCGACGATACCTCCACCAGCTACCTGCTGCATCCCGACGAGGACTTCTACAACTGGGACATCTTGCACCGTTTCACCCACGTCGAACTGATCGCGATGATGGCCCCGCGGCCGGTGTGCATCGAGTTTGGCCAGCGCGACGGCATCACCACGCCGGCCTGGACGGCCTACGCCTGGAACCAGTTGGTGGCCGTGCGAGATCACTTGGGTCTTGCCGACCGGATCGAGCTGGCCCATTACGACGGCGTCCACGAAATCCACGGGGTGGAAACATTCGACTTTCTCGACCGATTCTTGCGGCCCGAGGAAACCGTCGGCCGGGATGGGCAGCCACTTGTCGAGCATGTCCTCGACCACCACCCCAAGTCGAGCGTGCGGGGGTGGTTCTGGATTCCCGCCGGGGCCAAACGACTGGGCGGGATGGCGATCCGGCTCTGTCGCCGTGGTGCTCCCGGCCGGCTGGAAATCCGTTTCGGCTCGGCGGCGGGCAAGCACGACCTGGGCACCGCGACTTTGGGGCCCGGCGCGAAGATCCCGGCAGGGCGGGCGTGGTGCGTGCTGCGGATCGAACCCCGACCGGTCTCGCCGGGACAACGGGTCGATTTCGAAATCGTTGCTGCCCAAGGGACCGGGCCGGCCGACGATTACGTACTTTACGGGCCGAAACCGCTGGGCGGCCGGCATTGGGGCAAGGGCTTCGGCCTTTCCTACCGCCTGCTCACCGACCGGCCCCAGGACGCCTTGCCCTCGGAGTGAGGCCCGGCGTTCTCGGTCATCGTCATCCGTTTCCGTGGTGGGGCAATTGACGTTCCCGTATAACTGGACTTTTGCAGGATGGCGACACAAGGTCCCCTCTCCCTCCGAGAGAGGGTTTTTTTGTCCCCTCTCCCTCCGGGAGAGGGTTAGGGTGAGGGCGATTGGCGGAAGAATGTCTTGCCTTGCTTGCGTGCCTTCTCTCACCCCTCACCCCCGGCCCCTCTCCCAGAGGGAGAGGGGAGGAGTTTGCAAAAGTCCAGGTATAAGCGATTCTCCAACCGCGCCGCCTCGCGATAAATCATTATACACTCGATAGATAAACATTGGATAACAATTTCTGCAAAGCTGCTTGACATGCCGCCTTAATGTGGTAATGTCGTACCACATTGCTGAAATGACCGTTGATCTGTGAACCACTCAGTGGGGGAGCGCCGGCATCGTGTCTCGGCTCGTCAAGCTGTCCGAAGCGGCTTCCCTGGGCCTGCACACCATGGCCCTGCTTGCTCGAAACGCCGACCGGCGGCTGACCAACCAGGAAATCGCCGATGTGCTGGAAGGGTCGGGGCACCACCTGGCGAAAGTCACTCAGCGCCTGGTCCGATCGGGCCTGCTGAGTTCGGCGCGCGGGCCGCAGGGGGGGTTTTTGCTGGGGCGACCGGCCGAGAACATCACGCTCCTGGAGATATTCGAGGCCATCGAGGGCCCCATCGACGAGCAGGGGTGTTTGCTGGGCGATGCGGCTTGCGAAGAGAAGGACTGCAACCTTGGCGGCGTGATGCGATCCATTCACGCGCAAATCCGCGACTACATGAAAAACACCTTGCTGAGCGAATTGGCCCTGGGCTACCGGTTTCAGATTCCTGCTCCGGCGGCAGGGGACAGGGCAGAGAAAAGCAAACCGTAAGCGGTGTGATCCAGGTTCTCGGCCAACCCAAGAGCACGGCTTGATGCGAACCGTTTCCGTCGAACTGCCCGACGCCGCGTACTGGCAACGACAAGTCAAGTGCCAGGACGCCTGCCCCGTGAATACGGATGCCCGGGGATACGTGCGGGCGATCGCCGAGGGGCGATTCGAAGACGCCTATCTGATTGCCCGGGGACCGAATCCCCTGGCGTCCATTTGCGGTCGGGTTTGTGGGGCGCCGTGCGAAGCGGCCTGCCGCCGCGGCGACGTCGACAAGGCGGTCTCGATTCGCGCGTTGAAGCGGTTTGCGGTGGACCGCGGCAGCGTGGGCCTGGCCGGGGCCGAGCCGCGGGAGTTGATCGCCCGGCTGGTCGATCACGCGGCCAGGCGGCAGTGCTCGCGGTCGGAAGAGTTGGCGGCGCTGGCTCGGTTCGTGGCGGCGGAGGGAAGCGCCGGGCAAGAGGGGCCCAAGATCGCCATCATCGGTTCGGGCCCGGCCGGCTTGGCCGCCGCCCACGATCTGGCCGTTTTGGGGTTCCGCCCCACGGTCTACGAGATGGAGCCGATTCCCGCCGGGATGTTGGCGGTGGGCATTCCGCAGTATCGGCTGCCGGCCGAATTGATCGCCGCCGAGGTGGAGTTCATCCGCAAGCTGGGGGTCGAGTTCCTTTGCAATACGACCGTCGGCGTGGATATTTCTCTGGGCGAAATCCGCCGCCGGCACGAGGCCACGATCGTTGCCGTGGGTCTGAAGAAGTCGGCTCGATTGCGCCTGCCGGGGGCCGACGGGCCGGGTGTGCTGGGTGGAGTCGAGCTGTTGCGCGACGTGGCCCTCGAGAAACCGGTCAAGCTCCACGGCGACGTGGTTGTGATCGGCGGCGGCAACGTGGCCTACGACGTCGCTCGAACGGTGGTTCGGCAGACCGGCGTGGACGTCTCGCGCACGGCACTTCGGCAAAGCGGGGTGGGGCGAGTGCATCTCTGCTGCCTGGAGAGCCTGGGGGAAATGCCCGCCGACGATATCGAGATTATCGAGGGAGACGAGGAAGGCGTCATCCGCCACCACAGTCTGGGCCCAAAAGAGATTCTCCGCGACGGGGAGGGAATGGTTGCGGGCGTGGCCTTCAAGCGGGTGTTGCAAGTGTTCGACGAGGAGGGCCATTTCGCGCCGGAGTTCGACCAGAACGACGTCACCACGATTCCCGCCAACACCGTGATTTGGGCAATCGGCCAGCGGGCCGATCTTTCCCTGGTCGATTCGGAAGCGGACATCCGGCGGACCGATATCGGCCTGATCGAGTGTGATGCCCAGACGCTTCGGACGTCGGCCGAGGACGTATTCGTGGCCGGCGACGTGGTCTACGGCCCGCGGCTTCTGATCGACGCCGTGGCCAGCGGCAAGCGGGCGGCACGGCGGGTTTACGAGTACCTGCGCGGAAAGTCGCTGGCCGAGGCGTCGTCGGTGGTGCATTGCGACGTGCCCGACTACGCCCGGGAAGCCGACTATGAGAAGATCGAGCGGACGCCGATTCCGGTCTCGCGTGCCGACCAGCGGAAGCGGTCCCAGACCGCGCTGGTCGAATTGGGCTACGACGGGCCGTCGGCCGCCTGCGAGGGGAGCCGGTGCTTCGACTGCGGGGTGAACACGATCTTCGATTCGTCCAAGTGCATTCTTTGCGGAGGCTGCGCGGACGTTTGTCCGGAAGTGTGCCTGCAACTGGTGTCGCTTGATCGGTTGGAGGGGGGCGGGCAGTTGGCCGCGGCGATCGCCCACCGGTTGGGATCGCCCCGGGCGGCCGGCCATTCCGCCATCGTCAAGGACGAGACGAAGTGCATCCGTTGCGGTCTTTGTGCCCAACGTTGTCCGGTGGACGCAATCACCATGGAGCGGGCGGCCTTCGGCGCATGCTGGCAGTCCGGCGCCGGGCCGGAACCCGCGCCCGGTGGAGGAGACCGATGAATTCGGACCTGAAGACGAGCGAACGATTCTCCCGGCCGCACCAGCGGCGTGATTTTCTGGGCATGGCTGCGATCGGGTCGGCGATTGCGGCCCTGGGGACCGCGGTCCTGGGGGCCATCCGCCTGCCCATGCCGTCGCTGTTTCCCGAGTCGAATCCCCGCATCAAGCTGGGGCCGGCGGGCAAGTTTCGAGCAACCGAGGTGACGGCATTGCCGGAGAACCGGCTGTGGATTTTCTCCGACGCCGAAGGGCTCTACGCCCTCTCGTCGGTATGCACGCACTTGGGCTGCGTGGTCAACCGCAACGAGGACGGCACGTATCATTGCCCCTGCCACGGCAGCCGGTTCGACGCCCAAGGGCAAGTGCAGGGCGGCCCGGCGCCCCGGCCGCTGGCCCACTTGGAGTTGTCGCTTGCCCCGGACGGCCAACTGGTGGTCGACCAGCAGAAAGAAGTCGAGGCCTCGGCCCGGCTGAAAGTGTGAAACAGGAGCCATCCGGAACCCAGCCGCTTGCCCTGGCGGTCGCGCCGGCGGCCGCCAGGGCGGCGGCGACCTAACCCGTGGGGACGAAAGAAGTCATGAGTTCATCGCCCGGCCAGCAGCAATCGGAAGGCCCGCAAGCGGGTTCGGTCGGGGGAGCGCTGGGGCAGATCGGCCGCAACCTGCTCTCCACACCGCGAGCCTTCGGCGAATCGCTCATCCGCCACGGCCGGCCCACCTCCGATCGGGCCGCGTCGCAGGCCGTCTTCTCCAATTTCTTTCTCCACATCATGCCGGCCCGGACCCATCGCTACAGCCTGCGGGCCAAGGCGACGATGGGGTTGGGCGTAATCACCACGGTGCTGTTCGCGCTGCTGGTGGCGACGGGGGCGCTGTTGATGATCTATTACAAGCCCTCCACGCTGGACGCCTACGACTCGATGAAGGATATCCACTACGTGGTTCCCACCGGGCGGTTGATGCGGAACATCCACCGCTGGGCGGCCCACGCGATGGTGATCTGCGTGATCCTCCACATGGCCCGGGTGTTCTACACCAGCGCCTACAAGAAGCCGCGAGAGTTCAACTGGGTGGTGGGGATGGTGCTTTTCGTGCTCACCCTGGGTCTCAGCTTCACCGGCTACCTGCTGCCCTGGGACCAGTTGGCCTACTGGGCGGTTACCATCGGATCGTCGATTGCCGGCTCGCCGCGAGAGATTACCGACGCGCTGGGAATCACCGCCTGGTGCGACGTGGGAGGATTCCAGAAGCACCTGTTGCTGGGGGCCAACCACGTGGGCCAAGAGGCGCTGATCCGCTTTTACTTGCTCCACGTGATCCTTCTTCCCTTGGCGCTGACGGCGCTGATGGGCGTGCATTTCTGGCGGATTCGCAAGGACGGCGGCCTCACCCGCCCCGAGGGCGAGGACCGGCCGCCCGACGACGCCGGGCAAACCGTCCCCGGCGGCCAAAAGCCGGAGGCCGCGCCGGCCAAGACTTACGGGCTGATGGCGATCGTGGAGGGAAAGACGCCGGCGGTGGACCGGGTGATGGCCAACACGGTGCCCACCATGCCCAACGCGCTCTACGCCATTGCCGTGCTGGGCATGGTCACCCTGGCGGTGATGCTGGCGTTGGGGTTTTTCTGCGATGCCCCCTTGAAGGAGTTGGCCAACCCGGCCGTGCCGGAGAACCCCGCCAAGGCACCCTGGTACTTCCTCGGGCTGCAGGAGATGGTCAGCTACTCGGCCTTCATGGGCGGGATCGGCATTCCCGGCATCGTGGTGCTGGGGTTGATGCTGGTGCCCTACCTGGACCGCGAGCGGCGCCACGTGGGTGTCTGGTTTGGCGACCGCCAAGGGCGAACCATCTGCGCCGCCAGCGTGGTCTTCATGACCGTGGTGGTGATTGGGATGCTCTATTTCACCGTCAACCACGGTTGGCTGCGGAACTGGTATCCCCATATTTCCCAGATCGTGATTACCCTGGTCAACCCGGGCACGGTGATCGTGGCCGCGTGCGCCGTCTGGTCGCTGGCAATCACCCGCTTGACCAATTCAACGCGGGGCGGGGCCCTGGCCCTGTTTACCTGTTTCCTCGTGGGGTTTCTGATTCTGACGTATTTCGCCACCTTTCACCGCGGCCCGAACTGGGAGTTTTTCTGGTCCCGGAGCGACTGGCCGGTGCATTGATCGAGC
>CAYZWG010000009.1:5494-16893 GCA_964481605.1 uncultured Planctomycetaceae bacterium | reverse complement strand
AGACGGTTTCCAACACCCCCATTGCCAACCGCCGATCGCCTACTACTCCCCTACCCACTAGCAAGAATCAGCCATGGTTGAAGATCAGGTTCGCGGGCTCAAGATTCTGCTGGTTATCGCCAGCGCGGTCTCGCTGGTTTTCTTGCTGACCGCCGCGCTGACGGAGAACTTCGGCAGTTCCTGGCGCCGTCACCAGAAGGAATATGCGCGGCTCTTGGCCGAGAACCCGACCGCCGGGGGCACCCCCGTCCGGTTCGAGGTGCGGTTGCGGCAAAACTACCTCGAAGGTCTCCGCCGCGTCGACCGTTGCGTGACCTGTCACACGGGGATCGACAACGCCGCCGCGATCGGTTTTTCCCAGCCGCTGACCACTCATCCGGGCGATCTCTTGAAGTCGCACCCGCCCGACAAGTTCGGCTGTACCGTGTGCCACCAGGGCCAGGGCCGGGCCACCACCCTGCCCGACGCGCACGGCGTTTCTCAACAGCCGGGCGAGGAGGTCCACTGGCCCGAGCCGCTCTTGTCCGGGCAGATGACCTATACCGCCTGCGGCAAGTGTCACTACGAAAACGACCTCTACGGCGGCCAGTCGGACCTCTACGGCCAGATGCGTCCGATCCCCACGATCACCCTGGGGGAGCTGAGCACCAGCGTGGGCGGCGCGGAGAACGTCGCCCGCGGCAAGCAGCTTGTGATCAAGAACGGCTGCCTGGGATGCCACAGCTACCGCGGCCGCGGCGGCACCCTGGGACCCGACATCACCCACGTGGGCGACAAGACGGTCCACGACTTCGATTTCACTCACGTGCAGGACGGCGAACACACCGTGCTGGGTTGGCTGACGGCCCATTTCCTCTCGCCCTCCGCGGTGGTGCCCGACACGCTCATGCCCGACATGGGGCTTTCCCCCCAGCAAGCCCGGGACCTGGCCGCCTGCATGATCAGCCTGAAGCGCAAGACGGCCCCGGCGGAGTACACGCCGCTGCCGGCCCCGGTCGACCGCACTCCGGCCGACGGCGGAACGCTCTACGCGATGTACTGCTCGGCCTGTCACGGCGCCGACGGCGTGGGTGCCGTGGCGAGGGAAAGCGAAACGCCCGGGGCAATCGACCGGCCCCGCGAACTGCTGACCCCTTCGCTGCGCAACAGCGACACCCTGGCCGTGGCCAGCGACGACTACCTGCGGCAAATCATTCGCCACGGTCGGTCGGGCACGAGCATGCTCGGCTGGGCCGAGGAGGGCGGATTGACCGACGACGAAATTAACCGCCTGGTCGGATTCATTCGCTCCTGGCAGGCGCCCGGGGCCCCAGGCGACCGGGTGCTGGCCCGGCGCGGCAATCCGAGCTTCGGCCGGGCACTCTACCGGTCGCGATGCACCGGCTGCCACGGCATCAACGGCCGGGGCGGCGTGGGCCTCAACTTGCGGTCGCCTTCCATGCTGGCCATCGCCAGCGACGAGTTTCTCCGCCAGACGATCGTCAACGGTCGGCCCAACACGGCGATGCCAAGTTGGAAGGACCTGGATACGGAGGAGGTGGCCGACTTGATCGCCTACCTGCGATCGTGGCAACGCGACCCCGCCGGGATGGATGCCGTGCTGGCAAGGCTGGCCCACCGCTCGGCCGACGCGGGCGCATCGCTCCGGATAGGGCGTATCCTCTATCGGGCCAACTGCGCCACCTGCCACGGCAACCGGGGAGAAGGGGCGCTGGGCCCCTCGCTGCGAACGGAGGAGTTTCTCTCCCTGGTGGACGATCGCTATCTCTATTCGGCCATTGTGCGAGGGCGGCCGGGCACGGCCATGCCGGCCTGGAAACAGCTTTCCGAGGAGGACGTGGCCGACCTGATTCGCCACCTCCGCTCGTGGAACGATTCGCCCCGCCGCCGGCCGAGCTTGTTCGTTGCCCAGGGCGATTGGGACCGCGGCCGGATTCTCTTCGAGGGTATCTGCTCCGGCTGCCACGGGCTGAGGGCCGAGGGGGGCGTGGGCCCGCAACTGGCCAATCCAGTCTTTCTCGAATCGGCCGACGACACCATGCTGCGCGAGTGGATCAACTACGGAAAGACGGGCACGGCGATGTTGGGAATGCTGCGGGGAGAGCAGGGCCTGGTCAAATTGAACCCCTCCCAGGTCGAAGACATCATCACCTGGCTCCGCTACCAGAACAACCAACAACCGGTGGCCGTGTCGCGGCCGGGGATGGGAATCGTGCCGTACGGCCGGGAAACTTACCTGGGTGTCTGCTCGGGGTGTCACGGGCGCCAGGGGCAGGGGCTGACCGGGCCGGCCTTGAGCAACCCCGGGTTTCTCCGCGCGGCCTCCGACGGATTCCTGGCGGCCACCATCGCGCTGGGACGCGACGGCACGGAAATGCGGGCGATGGGACACGGCTTGCAAGGCGCCGTGGAACTGGACGCCGAAGACCTGGCCAACACGGTGGCCTTTATCCGCCATTGGGAGTATGACCCGCCGGGCGAGGACATCGCCAGGCGGGAGGTCGTGGGGGCGGACCGCTACGACGGGAAGGATCTTTTCGCCGGCTATTGCGCCGGTTGCCACGGGGCCGCCGGCAAGGGCGGCTGGGCCCCCGCCCTGAACAATCCCCAGTTCCTGGCGGCCGCTTCCGACGGCTTCCTCCAGGCGACGATCGCCCGCGGCCGCGTGGGGACGGCGATGCGGTCGTTCGGCCGCGGCGGCGGCGGCCTGGCTCCGCTGGCGGCGGAGCAAATCGAGAATGTCGTCGCGTACATTCGATCCTGGGAGAAGAAATGAAGGAGTCGGCAGGAAGGGGCGATGCCCGCGGGTTCCCGGGGCGGGGACGACGTCGCCCACTTGGAAGTGATTGATGGTTGTATTGCCAATGATCGGTCGTTGGGGACCGACCGATGAGAATCCGGGCTTCCGTGGGAAGCCCTCCGCCGGTTGGCCATGCAAGCGTCAATGGACGTGACCGGCCGTTGCCCGTTTTGGTAACGCCGTAAGGAACACGAAATCATCCCACCATCAGCTAGGGGGAGTTCGATTATGGCACGACGACAAGGCCCGGTGAATTTTGATCGCCGAAAATTCATGCAGAGCGCCGCGGCAGCGGGCGTGGCCTGTGCGGCGACGGAGATGTTCTCCGAGGAGTACATCCAGGCCCAGACGACTCCCCGGCCCAATCCTCGGTCCGGCATCCAACTGTTGCAGTCGGCGTGCCCTTATTGCGGCGTCGGTTGCGGCACGCTGATCCAGGTGCAAAACGGCAAGGTGGTGGGGATGGTGCCCGACAAGAAGCACCCCACCAATCGCGGTATTCAGTGCATCAAGGGGCTCAACGCCCACGAGCCGATTTATGTCGACCGGCTCACCTCGGTGCTGGTGCGGAAGGACATGAGCGATCCCCTGCGGGGGCACGTCTCCGCCACCAAGGGCCGCTTCGACGACGATGTTTTCGTGGAGATGCCCTACGAAGAGGCCGAGGAACTGGTGGCCGAAAAACTGGCCGAGATCGTCAAGGCCAAGGGCCCCAACGCCGTGGGCCTGAACGGCTCGGGCCAGTTGACCATGGAGGCCCAGTGGATCGAGAACCTGGTGATGAAGGGGGTGCTCGGCTCCAACTCGATCGAGGCCAACGCCCGGATGTGCATGACCTCCGCCGTGACCGGCTACTTCTATTCGTATGGCTCCGACGCGCCGCCCACCAGTTACGAGGACATCGAGGATTCCGACTTCGTCACCTTCTGGGGGCACAACGCCCGCGAGGCCCACCCCATCCTCTTCTGGCGCGTGGCCGACCACAAGAAGCGCAACGACATCCCCACCCTGGTCTCCGATCCCCGCGCCACGGGAACGGTGGCCGGCCTGCAAGCGATCAATCCCCGCAACAGCTATCACTTGCAAACGATCAACGGCGACATCAGCTACCACAACGCCATCGCCCACGTGCTCCTCACCAAGCACCCCCAAGCCTGCATGCCCAAGGACTGGCTCAACGAGCATTGCAACGGGCACGAAGAGTATATCCAGGGCGTGCTCAAGCAGTATTCGCCCCAGCAGGTAGTCGAGCGGCTGCAACTGCTCGACCACGGCCGGGTCACCGTGGAGCTGATCGAGCGGATCGCCCAGGTTTGGGCGGAGGCCTCGATCACCGGTCGCAACCGCGGACGCGGCGGCGTGCTCACCTTCTGGGGGATCGGCTACAACCAGATGCTCCACGGCCAGCACAATACGATCGGCCTGATCAACCTCCACCTGCTGACCGGCAACCTGGGACGGCCGGGCTGCGGCAGCCATTCCCAGACCGGACAGCCCAACGCCATGAGTGAGCGGCTGATGGGCGGGCTGACCGGCCGGCTGCCCTTCAACCAGCCGATGAAAAACGCCGAGTGGCGCGACCACATCGCCGACTGCTGGCGGGTCTCGCGCGAGGGGTTGAAGCAGACCTCCACCCTGCCCAATCCCGGCATGGTGGTGGGGATGATGGAGCGGGCCTTGGAGGGGGGCTTGCTGGCGATGCTCTGGATGTACACCACGCACATCCACATGCCCGACGTGAACACGCTGGTCCGGCCGGCACTGACGAAAATGTTCATGGTGGTCCAGGATATCTATCGCCACGCTCCCAACAATCTTTATGCGGACGTCGTTTTTCCCGCCGCGACCTGGGGGGAATGGACCGGCGGGACCTACATCCAGTCGGAGCGGCGGATGTATATCTGCGACGGCACCCGCAACCCGCCCACCAACTGCCGGCCCGATATGGACATGGCCATCGACAAAGGGAGAGCCATGGCCAAGAAGCTGGGGCTGGACGCCGACAAGATCTTTCCCTACAAGAAAACCATCAAGATGGGGAACGGCCTGATGGCCTACGACCCCGAGGACGTCTACCGCGACATCCTGGCGGCCAGCAAAGGCGCCGACGCCGACGTGTCGGGCATGCTCGATCTGGAGAAGCAGACCGGCTTGAGCCCCTACGAGCAGCTTCGCCGGCTGCGGGGTGTGCAGTGGCCGGCGCCCACCGCCGAAATCGCCAGCAAGGGCGGCACGCCGCGCCGCTACCTGGGCCAGGAGGGCTGGGCCGGAAAACCCTACGGCGCCTTCCGCCATGCCGACGGCAAGGCCCGCTTCAAGCTCTGCCGCCAGGATTACTCGCGAATCGAGGAAATCTGCGGCAAACTGGAGCAATACGGCCACCGCTCCAAGCCCGGCGCCGGACCGTTCATCATCGACGATCTGGCCGCGGCAACCAAGGAGGGACGCAAAAACATCCTCGAAGAAGCCCGCGACGCCGCCCTGCCGCCGGAATTGCCCGACATGAAGGTCTACCAGGACCAGACCAAGGGCCTCCCCCAGCACAAGGCCGAGGACAAGTATCCCTTCTGGCTGTCGCTGGGAATCGTCTACGAGCATTTCCACACCTCGAAGACGATCCGCGGCGCCACCACGCTCAAGCTGGTGCCCGAGCAGTACGTCGAATTGCACCCGGAGGATGCCAAGCGGTACGGGCTGCGGGACGGGCAAAAGGTGCGGCTGGTGACCCGTCGCGGCAGCTACCAGGCGAGAGTCTCCGTCGGTCTGGACAGCATGATCCGGCCTTCGCGGAGCGAGGTCTTTCCCGGTTTGCTGTTCAGCCCCTGGAACCTTTCGGTGGCCGACAGCGCCGATCCGCGGAAGAACCGCTGGCTGGTGAACCTGACTAGCCACCGGGCCTGGGATCCCGTCAGCGGCCAGGTCGACTACAAGAAGCTGGCCGCCCGGATCGAGATCATTTGAGCCGCCGCGGCGAGTCCTGTAGGGCCGGCTGTGCCGGCCGGGAACCGGTTGGTCGGCCCTACGGGGTTACGATTTCCATTGTGCCGGCCCCGTGTGGTAACGATTCCCACAAGCATGTCCACGTCCCGCGTTGACCGTCGACACTTCCTCAAGAACGCCGTGGCGACCGGCGCGGCGGTGTCGGGCTGCGCGGCCGCGGCCGGCGTGTTCGCGTGGGACGACAAGGCGTCGGCGCTGCCGCTGCGGCCGCCCGGCGCGGTGGCGGAGGAGGAGTTTCTGGCCCGCTGCATCCGCTGCCTGCGATGCGTGGAGGCCTGCCCCAACCACGCCATCATCACGCTCGACGAGTCCTTCGGAAGCCGTCGCCGCAACACCCCGGCGATCAAGGCGCGGCGGCAGGCGTGCATGTTGTGCAACCGCATCGAGGGCGAGTACCTGAAGTGTACCCAGGCCTGTCCCAGCGGAGCGTTGGCGCCCGTGCGACGCGATCCCCAGGCCATTCAAGAGAAAGTCAAGATCGGCGTCGCCGAGATCGACCGGGCACTCTGCTACTCCTACAACAACTGGAGTTGCGGCGCCTGCTATCGGGCGTGCCCCTTTCCCGGCCTGGCCATGACGCTGGGCCTGTGGGAACGTCCCCAGGTCGACCCGCACGCCTGCGTCGGCTGCGGGTTGTGTGAGCGTGCCTGCATCCGCTATCCGCAGGCGATTCGCATTCGGCCGGAGGGTGGATGATGGCGACCGGCCGGCGTTGGTTTCTGAAACAGGCGACGGCCGTGGCGGGCACCGCCGTGGGCCTGGCGGTGGGCATCCTCGCCGGCCAGCGGCTTCTCGGCCCGCGCCGGGTGCGGTATCCGGCCAAGCAGCCGGTCTACAAGCCCCGCCGGCGGCGGCTGATTCGTCCTCCCGGCGCGGTGGGAGAAAAGGCATTCCTGGCCGGCTGCATTCGCTGCTATCGTTGCCAGGACGCCTGCGAGCCGGGCGCCATCCAGTTCTTCAGCGAGGCGGCCGGACGCCATTTTCACACCCCTTACGTCGATCCCTCGATCAAGGCCTGCACGCTCTGCATGAAGTGCACCACCGTCTGCCCCACCGGCGTGCTGGTGCCGCTGAAGCGGCAGCAGAAGGCCCAAGTGGCGATGGGCACGGTGGAACTCGACCCGGACCGCTGCCTGTCGTTCAAGGCCAAGGCCCGCTACAACCAGCGCGCCGCGGCCTGGGAGGTGAAGACCAAACCGTCGCTGGACTACGATCCGCCGTCGGCCGACGTGGAAACGCTCCAGCGCCGCGGCGCCTGCGGCGAGTGCTACGACTGCTGCCCGTTGCCCAAGATCGCCATCGATCGCGAGCCGGGCGAGTTCCTGGCCCCGGTGATTTTGCCCCGCGGCTGCGTCGGCTGTGGATTGTGCGAGGAGATCTGCCGGCAGGTGGTTCGCGGCGATCCGGCCATCCGGGTTGTCCCCATCCGAGGAGAGGTGTGAGATGTGGTGGTTGCACACCGCAAGGCATGTGGCGATTCAAGTGCTGCGGCGCCTGGTGCAGGTTGCCGTGCTGGGGATCGTGGTGGGGATGGCCTACTTGAGTCTCTACGCCCACTATCGCGCCGCCCATGTGCTGGACGACGAGACGGAAATGGTGGGTTTTCGCGGGCAGGTCCTGCGGCGAATCGACGCCGGCGTGGGCCGCTGCGACGATCCCCAGCGGTTGCTGGACGACAACAAGGGCACGATCTGGTCGATGCGGATTGCCGGCTGGGACCTGACCGATCCGCTGGCCGCCGCCGAGGCGATCGCCGCCACGCATTCGATCTACCGTCCGCTGGTGACTTCGATCCTGATTCCCGTGGTATTGACGTTGCTTTTGGGAAAAGTGTTTTGCAGTTGGATTTGCCCCGGCAACCTGCTGTTCGAAGTCGCCGGCAAGCTCCGCCGGCTGCTGCGGTTTGCCGAGATTCCACCGGCGGAAGTGGAGTTTTCGCGAAAGAACAAGTACGTCCTGCTGGCCGTGGGCCTGGCCGTGGCCGCGGTGGTGGGACTGCCGATCTTCGCCCTGGTTTATCCCCCGGCCGCCGTCAGCCGCCTGATCCACGCCTGGATTTTCGGCACCTCGCTCGCCGGAACCCTGCTGGTGCTGGGCCTGATCGTGGTCGTCGAGGTGGTCGTCTCGCCCCGCTGGTGGTGCCGCACGATGTGCCCCGGCGGGGCCCTCTACGGCCTGATCGGCTGGCCGCGACTGCTGCGGGTGAAGCTCGATGCCGCCCGCTGCACGCAATGCCGGGAGTGCGTGCCGGTCTGCCAGCCGGGTCTCGATCCGGTCTACGAATCGGACGGCATCGAATGCGACAACTGTGGCCAGTGTGTGCGCCACTGTCCCGAGCGGGCGCTCCGCTACACACTGGCGCTGCCGTTGAAAAGCAAGGGCCCAGACGCCAAGGCGCGGCCGCCGGTGGTCCGTCTCACCGCCACGCTGGGGCTGCTTTTGGCCGTAGTTTTTTCGCCCTCGGCCGCCTCCGCCCACCACATCCTCGGCCTGCCGCATTATTCCTACAAGGAAAACTACCCCCAGGTTCCCGTGCTGGAATACCCGGCCAAGGCAGGCCCCTACCACGTGCTCTTGCAGTGTTATCCCGGCAAGCCGACACCCGGCAAGCTGGCCGACCTGGCGTTCTACATCAAGAATGAAGCCACCGGCCAGCCCTATCCACTGCCCGTCCGCGTGCGGGTGCTGGAGACGTTCACCTTCGGGCAGAGCCGCGAGATTCTGCCGCCCACCGACGTGACGCCCTTCGACGGACTGCACAAGATCTCGGCCACCTTTCCCCAAGACGGCGAATACGTGGTCGAACTGACCATGGATGTGGAAGGCCGCGAGGAGGTGATCGGGTTTCAAATGCTGGCGGGAAACCCCAGCGCCACGCCCTCGATCCTGATCGCCATCGGCGTCGGACTGGCCATTTTCCTGATCACGGTTCGCGCCATCAAGAAAAAACGCGACCGGCGCCAGAGGCAACAGACCCGAGCGGAGCCGGCGCCATAAGGGTGGTAGGGTGCGTGCTCGGCACGCACGCACGCCACCATGCTCCCATCCCCCCTCAACCTGCATCGAGAGCACGCACCCCTTGGCCCATCATTTCCCCAACCCCCCTTGATCGCCCGCGATGACAGCCCTGCTCAAAATCTTCCTGCCCTACACGTTGCTGGTGGCGATCGGCGCGGCCGTCTACATCTCCAACTACCACCCCCTGGCCGAAATGGTCGTCGTGGAGGACGCGAACACGACCGATTCCCCGCAGGCCGAGTCGACGGCCACCGATCAGGCGGGCGGCGGACCGTGGCGCGATCCCATTTGCCACATGGACGTCAACCCGGCCTGGGGCTGGAAGGCGAAATACAAGAACCAGGTTTACTACTTCTGCTCGGAGCACTGCCGCGACCAGTTCGCCGCCGGCCCGGAGCAGTTCATCGGGGATCGCTGCATGGTGTGCGGGGCGAAAGTCGAGCGGAGCACGGCGTTGTCGGCGACCTATCTGGATCGGACCTACTACCTTTGTTCCCCGCCGCATCTGGAAGCATTCAGGTCGGACCCCGCATCGTACTTCATGCACACCATGTGGGGCACGCCTCCCTGGATGTATTACTCCTCGATCGCCTTTGTGCTGGTGATCAGCTTCGGTGTGTTCGAGGGCGTCGAGCGGCGATCCGGCGCGAGGCGGACCGGCTCGGCGGCGGCCGCGGCGGCTGTCCGCCGGCCCATCCTCGATACCGCCAAGGCACGCCTCGACCTGATGCGAATCCCCCTCGTCCGCCGGGCCCTGCGAAGTCGCCCCTTTCGCTTCGCCTGCCAGGCCGTGCTGGCCGGCCTGTTCCTGTTGATCCTTGCCGCCGGGCTGTTCGGCGATCAGAATCCCGGCCTCAACGTGGCGCCCATCCTCACCTGGACGATCTGGTGGGGCGGGCTGGTGGTGCTGATCATGTTTGCCGGCAAGGCCTGGTGCTACGTCTGCCCGTGGGACGCGCTGGCCGGCTGGATGGAAAAGCTGCGGCTCTGGAAAAAAACCGACCAGGGCCTGGGGCTCAACCTGCCCTGGCCCCCCGCGCTGCGCAACATCCTCCTGGCCACCGTCCTGTTCGTCGGCCTCACCTGGGTCGAGTTGGGGTTCGGCGTGACGATGAACCCCAAGGCCACGGCCTACCTGGGCCTGGCCATGCTGCTTCTGGCGATCGTCTCCGTGTTTCTCTTCGAGCGCAAGAGCTTCTGCCGGTACGGCTGCCTGGTGGGTCGCGTGAGCGGGCTGTACGCGCTCTTCGCGGGCATCGAGGTTCGCTCTCGCGACAAGGCGGTCTGCCGGCGGTGCGGCGGCAAGGAGTGTATGCGGGGAAGCCACACCGCCTACGGCTGCCCCACCTTCGTCTATCCCGGGGGACTGGAGGCAAACACCTACTGCATCCAGTGCGGCGAGTGTCTCCAGGCCTGCCCCCACGAAAACCTCACGGTCAACCTGCGTCCCTGGGGCAGCGACCTGGCCACCACCTCCCGCCCGCGAACCGACGAGGCCTACCTGGCCCTGCTGATGCTCTCCATCACCGCCTTTCACGGCCTCACCATGACGCCCCTCTGGAACGCGATGACCTCCTACCTCACCCAGACGCTGGCGGTGGCGCGGCTGATCGCCTTCTCCGCCGGGATGGCCGCGATCATGCTGGCGCCGATCCTGGTCTACGCCGGGCTGGTCTACGTCTCCTACCGCCTGGGCAAGAACGCCCGGCCGGATCTGGCGGGGGAGTACGGCTACGGCGACTATTTCATCCGCTACGCCTACGCGCTACTGCCCATCGCCCTGTTCTACCACCTTGCCCACAACCTCGAACATCTGCTGATGGAAGGCCCCAAGGTAATCCCCATGCTCTCGGACCCCTTCGGCTGGGGTTGGAACCTGTTCGGCACGCTGGGCATGTCGGTGCCGCCGTTGGTTTCGCTCGACGTGCTGTGGATCTTGCAGATCCTGCTCGTGTTGGTGGGGCACGTATACAGCTTGTGGGCGGCACAGCGGGTTTCGATCAACATCTTCGGCGACCGCAAGGCCGCCTTTCGCAGCCAACTGCCCATGCTCTTCGGCATGATCTGCTTCAGCGTGTTCAGCTTGTGGCTGCTGAAACAGCCCATGGAGATGCGCACCTCGGCCATGTAGCGGGCACGGCCCCCGGAACCCGGCGGCCGAGATTACCCTCGTCCTGCGGATGTTTGCCCGCCACTGAAGAGGTATGTCGCGGACCTCGTTTCAAGAATTTTCGGACAACTGTCTGGCATACTGGTCGATCGCAAGGTACAACATCACTTGGTCCTCCTCGGTAAGTTTTGGTGAGCAAAACTGCTACACCGTATTAAACCACCAGGAGGACCGCTCTTTGATGGCATCAGACAGCTCTGCTATCGGGGTGCCGTGGCACAGAAGGCGAGGATTGCGGCGTGCCCGGAGTGCCGGGGCGCGCGGGGAGCGGGGTCAGCAGCCCCGCGCCGAACAGGGTCGCCCATGCCTCTTGCGGCTACGCCGCCCTGATAGGCGAGCTATCAGGGCCACCCGCGGGGGGCAACATGGCAGCGCGAGGCTCCCGCTCCCGCCGGGAAATCACGGTGAATG
>CAYZWG010000009.1:0-5394 GCA_964481605.1 uncultured Planctomycetaceae bacterium | reverse complement strand
GGGGGCAACATGGCAGCGCGAGGCTCCCGCTCCCGCCGGGAAATCACGGTGAATGCCGCCCCCACGGCTCGGCGGGAGCCTCGCCCTCTCGGGCCACCCGCGAAATCCTCAGCCATCCGTGTTGGCGCGGCCGCGAGGGGCGGGTAGACTTGAGCTGGACGGGCGCGTCCGTCTAATGGGCGTACGCGCCCGTCCAGGCGATCCGCCCCCCCACCCTCGCGGAGGCAAGACCGTGACCATCCAAGACTCGACCGCACCCTACAGCAGCCTCAAGTACGAGGCGATCCTCCAGCAGGCGATTGAAACCTTCGCCAACGAAGGCTTCCGACACGCCGACGTGCAGGTCATCGCCGACAAGGCAGGCGTGGGGAAGGGAACCGTCTATCGCTATTTCGGCAACAAGGAGGACCTCTTCCGGGCGGCGACCTACTCGGTGCTCGAACGCATGGGGCGTCATCTCCTCGCGGCGATCGAGCCCGTCGAGGGAGCCTTGGAATCGCTCCGCGCGGCCGGCGTGGCGCACGCCGAGTTCTATCAGACTCATCCGCAATACCTCAATATCTTCGCCCAGGACCGGGCCGAGTTTCGCGACCTCGTGCCCGAGTCGCACAAGGAGTTTCACAAGAACCTGATCGCGGTCTTCGTCAAGATCATTGAGAAGGGAATCGCCAACGGCGAATTGCGGCCGGTCGACGCGCGGACGACGATCCTCGCTCTCAGCAGTGTGTTCTACGGCACGGTGATGTTCGGCTGCTATGTCAAGGATGATTTCAGCTTGAGTGAATTGGCCCGCCACACGCTGGATATCTTCTTGCGGGGCATCCGCGCGGACTCTCCGCCAAGCGAATGAAGGTACTTGAAATGACCAGGCGATATGACGGGCTTCTGCTACTGGTTGCCTTGGGGGTTGCCGCCTTCGGCTGCGGGCGGGGCGATCCAACCGGCACGGCAGCCCCACCGGCTTCCGACGAGCTCGAGGTCGAAGTGGTGCCCATCCGGCGGTCTCCCATTCACTCCTCCCTGGAGCTGGTGGGCACGCTCTACCCTTGGAAGTTCGCCACCATCGCTTCCGAAGTCAACGGCGTGGTGAAGAGCATCCCGGAGTCGGGCGAAAAGATCGAATACGAAATCGACGGCAAGGCGTTCTCCAAGCCACTCCCCCTGGATATCGGTCACCCGGTGAACAAGGGCGACGTGCTGGTTGAAATCGACTCCACCGAATCGGAGTTGGCGCTGCGGGTGGCGGAGGCCCGCTTGAGCTTGGCGGAGAACGAGCTGGCCGACCTCAAGGCCTGGAAACGAGCCGAGGAGGTGGATCAACTGGAGGCCCAGTTGGAGGAGGCGGTGGCGGTGCTGGAAGAGGCCCGGGCCGATTTGCGCCGAGTCAAGGAACTGGTGGCAAAGCAGGCCATCTCGGCCCAGCGCCACGAAGACAGCGTGAAGGCCGTGGCCACCGCCGAGGCCAAGAAGAAACAGGCCGAAGCCGCGCTCAAGTTGGCCCAGGCCGGACCGACCAAGGAGCAGATCGCCGTGGCGGAAGCCCAGGTGGCGATGGCCCAGGCGGAATGTGCCCAGAGCGAGGAACAACTCTCCAAATGCACCATTCGTTCGCCCCTGGAGAGGGCATTCATCGTGCAACGCTACGTCAGCGCGGGCGATCGCGTGTCGGCCAATCCGGGCACACCCATCATGCGGATCATCGATCCCAGCATCCTGCTGGCCGAGGTCGGCGTGCCGGAACGGTACCAGGGGTTGATCCATCCCAAGGACATGGCCACGGTGCGGGCCGAAGGGGTCAGCGACCGCAAGTCGGGCGTGACCAGCGTGCCGGCCATGGTCGTGCTGGTCAACGCCCAGATCGATCCCCAGACTCGCACCTTCCGCGTTCGCGTGGGAATCGACAATAGCCACAACCTGTTCAAGGCGGGGACCTTCGCCAAGGTGGAATTGTCGATTCATACGGCCGCCGACGTGGTGGTGGCGCCCGCCCGGGCGATCACCTTCGTCAACGGCGAACCGGCCGTGTTTGTCTACCGGGACGGCCGGGTGGAGAAGCGGGCCGTGGTGCTGGGCATCGCCAACCGCACGCATTACGAAATCATTTCCGGACTCTCCCAGGGAGAGCAGGTTGTCCAGGGCGGCTTGTCCATGCTGGCCGACGGCCTGCGGGTGCGGTGCAAGAACACGACTCCCTCAACGGCTCCCTCGCAAGGGTGATTGGATGAAAATCGCCGAAGTCTCCATCAGGCGTCCCGTTTTCGCGTCGATGCTGATTCTGGCGTTGGTCGTGTTCGGCTTGACGTCCTACCGGTCGATGGGCGTCGATCTGTTTCCCGACGTCGACTTCCCCATCGTCACGGTTTCCGTTCGGTATGAAGGGGCCGACCCGGAAACCGTGGAAACCGAGGTGACCGACGTGATCGAGGAGGCGGTCAATACGATCGCCGGTATCAAGACCTTGCGTTCGGAAAGCAGCGAGGGATTCGCGCAGGTCTTCATCGAGTTCGAGTTGGAAGAGAATATCGACGTCGTCAGCCAGGACGTGCGAGACAAGGTGGCTTCCGTGCGCGGCGATTTGCCGCGGGAAATCGATCCGCCCATCATCGAGAAGTTCGATCCCGACTCCTCGCCCATCCTGGCGATCGTGTTGGCCGGGTCGGCCTCCGTGGGCCGATTGAGCGACTACGCCGACGAGGTGGTCAAGCGCCGGATCGAAGGCGTGCCCGGGGTGGGAAGCGTGCGGCTGGTGGGCCAGCGCCAGCGCGAGGTCCGCATCTGGCTGCGAATCGACGCCCTCCGGGCCCACGGGCTCTCGGCCAAGGACGTGATCGACAAGCTGCAAAAAGAGAACGTCGAGCCGCCCGGCGGGCGGGTTGAAACCGCCACCCGGGAGATGATCGTCAAGACCAAGGGCCGGATGGAGAAGGTCGAGGACTTTGCCGATCTGACCATCGCCACGCGGGCGGGGACCCCCATCCGGCTCCGCGACGTGGCCTGGGTGGAGGACGGCCTGGAGGACTTTCGCAGCCTGGCGCGATGGAACGGCCGGCGGGCCGTTTCGCTCTTGGTACGCCGCCAATCGGGAAGCAACATGTTGGCGGTTGCCGGCCAGGTGAAAGAGCGGCTGGGCCGGCTGGAAGCCGAGCTGCCCCCCGGCTACCAGTTGAGCGTCGTGCAGGACTTGTCCCGCTTCGTGGCCGACAACTTCAACCAGGCGAAGGACGAATTGCTGCGGGGCGGCATCCTGGCGGTGATCGTGATCGTCTTTTTCTTGCGCAGCTTTCGCGGCTCGTTGATCGCCGCGATCACGATCCCCACCACGATCGTTTCCACCTTCACCTTCATGGCGATGATGGGATTCACCCTGAACATGATGTCGATGCTTGCGCTGACCATCTCGGTAGGAATGATCATCGACGACACGATCGTGGTGCTGGAGAACTCGCATCGCCACATGGAGGAGGGAAAGCCTCGCCGGCAGGCCGCCCGGGAAGCCATCGCGGAAATCGGATTCGCCGTGATCGCCACCTCGCTGGCGATCGGCGCGGTGTTCGTCCCGGTGGCGTTCATGACGGGACTGGTGGGCCGCTTTTTCTATGAGTTCGGGTTGACGGTCGCTTTTGCCGTGGCCATCTCCACGTTCATTGCCGTGACACTCTCCCCCATGCTGTGCTCCCGCTTCCTCACCGTGAGCAAGCAACACGGCCGCCTCTTCCGCACGCTGGAGCGGCTCTTCCAGGCGCTGGAGAGGGCGTACTTCTTCGTCCTTCGCCTTGCCTTGCGGCAGCGGGCCCTGGTGCTGGTCGGCGCCGTGGCGGTGTTCGCCGGTGGCCTGGCGATTACGCCCTTTCTGGGAAAGGAGTTCGTTCCCGCCCAGGACGAGGATCAGTTCAATATTCAGGTCGAGGCGCCCATCGGCACCTCGATCGAGGCCACGGCCGACGTGCTTGCCGAAATCGAGCGCCGGGTGAGCAAACTGCCGGGCGTGCGGGGCACGTTTTCGACCATCGGCGCGGGCATGGAGGGCCGAGTCAACATCGGCTCGATCCTCACCCGCCTGGCGCCCAAGGCCCGCCGCGATCTCTCCCAGCAAGAGATCATGGCGATGGCCCGCCGCCGGCTGGCGGACCTGAGCCACTTGAAGATCAGCGTGGAGCAGATTCCCCGCGTGGGCGGGGGGGGATTTCGCTCTGCCCCGCTGCAATACAACGTCCGCGGCGTCAACCTGGAGAAACTGGTCGCCGTGTCGGAGAAGGTTGCCGATTCGATCGACCAGGTCCCCGGCATCGTGGACGTCAATTCCAGCTACGATTCCGGCAAGCCGGAAGTGGACGTCATCGTCGATCGCGATAAGGCCGCCGATCTGGGCGTCTCGGTCGAAGACCTGGGCAAGGCGGTGCGGACCCTGATCGGCGGAGAGAAGGTCACTACCTTCGAGGAGGGTGGAGAGACCTACGACGTGCGGGTTCGGCTGGCGGAAGTCGATCGCGATCGGCCGGACGCCATTCTCGACGTGCCCGTGCGCACGAAAGACGGCCGTTACGTCGAATTGCGCAACTTCGTGCGAGTGAAAGAAAAAACGGGGCCGGTGCAGATCGATCGGCAAGACCGGATGAGGCAAGTCACCGTGCTGGCCAACCTCGAGCCGTCCAAGCCGCTGGGCACGGCCATTCAGGACGTCCGCGCGATCGAGAGCCGGATCGGCCTGCCCCAGGGGGTCACCTCGGCCTTTACCGGGGCGGGCGACATGATGGCCGAGTCGTTTGCCAGTATCGGGTTCAGCATGATGCTGGCGGCCGTGTTGATCTACATGGTGCTGGCCGCCCAGTTCGAAAGCCTGGTCCACCCCTTCACGGTGATGCTTTCCCTACCGCTTTCCGTCGCCGGGGCGCTGGGGTTGCTGTTGCTCACCGGGAGAACACTGAGCATCTTCGCCATGATCGGCATGATTATGCTGATGGGGTTGGTGACCAAGAACGCCATTTTGCTGATCGACTACACGAACCTGCTCCGCTCCCGCGGAATGGGCAAGACCGACGCCCTCTTGAAAGCCGGCCCGGTCAGGCTCCGGCCCATCCTCATGACCGCCTTCTCGACCATCGCCGGAATGCTCCCCGTGGCGATCGGACTGGGCTCCGGGGCAGAAACCCGAGCCCCCATGGGAACCGCCATCGTGGGAGGAATGCTCACCTCCACCGTGCTCACGCTGGTGGTCATCCCCGTGATGTACAGCGTGATGGACGACGCCGCCGGAATCCTCCGTCGAATCGTCTTCGGCGCGGTCCCCGTCTCGGCGGCGGAACCCCGGGCCGACACGCCCGCCGGCCGCGAAGGCGAGCCGCTCGGCCAACCCCTCCGGGCCGACGATGACGGCCACGGGGAAGCCGCCGGGAC
>CAYZWG010000008.1:0-32510 GCA_964481605.1 uncultured Planctomycetaceae bacterium | reverse complement strand
AACTTTCACCCGCAATTCTTGGATTTGCGAAGCCAGGGAATCGCCGGTTTCTTCATTGGCGACGGCCGGCGCAATCGTGCCGAGATATGCGATGCCCGCGATCAGCAGGAACGCAATCTCAAGTGACACGAATCTCTTACGATTCTTCATCGCTGTTCTCCTTGCTCCTTGTGAACTGGCGGCACCCACCGGCTGCAAGCCGGTGGGGTCCACAGTCGGCCGAAAGCCCGACTGAACGTTCGGATTGGCGCTTGCACACTGCACAACAAACAACTCCCGATACCACTTGGCGGCTCCTCTTCCTTTCCTTCGGGGCACCGAAAGCCCCGCAGGGGGGCGTGTGTGGGCGTGGTAGTTCTCAAAACCCGTCTCTCACCGGCACAGGGCCGGTGGGGAGGAGTCTAAGTGGCGCTGTCATATTAAACCTTGGAAACGGTACGGTGGAAGTGTTCACGACGCTTCACGGATTCTGCTAAAGGTTGATCGAGCGCAGTCGCAGCGCGTTGGCGACGACTGATACCGAGCTAAAGCTCATCGCGGCGGCGGCGATCATGGGGCTGAGCAGGAGGCCGAAAACCGGATAGAGGACGCCCGCTGCGATCGGCACGCCCACCGCGTTGTAGATGAAGGCGAAGAATAAGTTCTGGCGGATGTTTTGCATGGTGGCTCGGCTTAAGAGCCTGGCCCGGGTGATGCCGCGGAGGTCGCCTTTGACCAGCGTGACTCCGGCGCTCTCGATCGCCACGTCAGTGCCGGTTCCCATGGCGATGCCTACGTCGGCCTGAGCCAGGGCGGGGGCATCGTTGATGCCGTCGCCTGCCATGGCAACCCGGTGCTGCTGCCGCTGATACTTCATGACCACTTCGGCCTTGTGCTCGGGCAGTACCTCCGCTTCAACTTCGTCGAGGTTCAGCTTGCGGGCCACGGCCTCCGCCGTCGTTCGATTGTCGCCCGTGACAACGACGACATGCACGCCGTCTTTGCGCAGTAACTCAATGGCTTCTCGCGTGGTTTGCTTGATCGGGTCTGCTATTCCGAGCAGGCCGCCGATATTCCCGTCAACCGCGACGAAAATGACGGTCTGTCCCTCACGGCGAAGCTCATCGGCCTTGGCGACCAGATCTCCCGGCTGGATGTCGAGTTCCTCCAACATCGCGCGATTTCCGAGGATCACCGGCCGGCTTTCCACCTGGGCCACGACGCCCTTACCCGTGACGGAATGGAAGTCGTTGGCGACGGGCGGTTCGATCCCCCACTCCCGCGCGCCCGCAACGATAGCAGCCGCCAGCGGGTGTTCGCTCGACCTTTCCACGCTTGCCGCAAGCCGTAGCAACTCCTTCTCGCTAATGCTTTTTGCGGTGACCAGGGAAACGAGCGTCGGCTTGCCTTCGGTCAACGTGCCGGTTTTGTCCACCAGGAGCGTGTCGACCTTCTCCAACACCTCCAGGGCCTCCGCGTTCTTGATCAGAACGCCTGCCGACGCACCCCGTCCCACGCCGACCATCACCGACATCGGCGTCGCCAACCCCAGAGCGCACGGACAGGCGATGATCAACACGGCAACCGCATTCACGAAAGCATAGGCAAGCCGGGGCTCTGGTCCGATCGTGGCCCAGAGTACGAACGTGATGACCGCCGCCAGCATGACGGCCGGGACGAAGTAGCCGGAAACCACGTCGGCCAACCGCTGAATAGGAGCCCGGGACCGCTGGGCCTGGCTGACCATGTCGACGATCTGTGAAAGGACGGTGTCGCTGCCGACTCGCTCGGCTCGCATCACGAAGGAACCCAACTCGTTGACCGTCGCCCCAGTGACTCTGTCGCCTTCACTCTTCTCGACCGGCGTGGGTTCCCCGCTGATCATCGACTCGTCGACGTTGCTTTTCCCCTCGACGACGACGCCGTCGACCGGGACTTTCTCACCGGGTCGGACACGGAGCCTGTCGCCGGGCTCTACTTGATCGACCGGGATGTCCTCTTCGCGGCCGTCGTCGCGGACTACGCGGGCGGTCTTTGCGGCCAAGCCCAGCAGAGCCCGAATCGCGCCGCTCGTTTGCCGCCGGGCACGAAGTTCCAGAACCTGGCCCAAGAGCACGAGCGTCACGATCACGGCGGCCGACTCGAAGTAGACGGGGGCCGCGCCCTCAGGGGTCCGGAAGGCCTCCGGAAGAATCCGCGGGAAGACCGTGCTCACCAGGCTGAATACGTACGCCGCACCGGCACCCAGCCCAATCAGCGTGAACATGTTGGGACTGCGGTTGACGATCGACCGCCACCCGCGCTGGAAGAACGGCCATCCGCCCCAGAGAACAATCGGCGTGGCAAGCAAAAGTTGAATCCAGTCGACCGCGACCACGGGTAGGAGATGGTAAATCGACCAACCAGGGAGCATTTCCGACATGGCGATGGCCAACACCGGCATCGTCAACACCAGACTCACGCAGAACCTTCGCGTCATCAACCTCAGTTCCGGGCTTTCCTCCTCTTCCGCGGTCGCCTGGCGTTGCTCCAAGTTCATGCCACACTTTGGGCACGAGCCGGGCTTGTCCCGCACGACCTCCGGATGCATCGGGCAGACGTATTCAATCAGTTGCCCGGAAATGCCGCCGGACTCGGGTGTGAGCGACATCCCACACTTCGGACAGGACTGTGGTGCCATCGCTCGTACCTCAGGGTGCATAGGACATCTATACACAGTGACTTGGGCGGGTTGGGATGGCTGGGTCTTTTCTCGATTGGCCATGTGTTCGGAGTCACTCTCCATAAATGCCGAGTGATTGGATCGGCGCGGAATCTCTGGTAGCACGCCACATCGTAGCACGCCACATCGTAGAGCAAAAGTAGTCGAGCTTCGGTAGAAATGACTCCGTCTGATTGATCACCACAGCGGGCAGTCTCTCGCGGCATACCGTCCCCGCGCCGGCTTGCGTGAGAAACTCCGATTGGAAGCTTTCGGCTGCAGTTGCCTCTCGGGATCGGCGTCCCCAGCCTCGATACTCGGCCTCGGGGATTGTTCGATCGGGGCTGTGTTGCTTGCCAAAACCCAGCCGGACTTCTTCAATCCATCGACTTCGATTGACGTACCCAGCCACTGCCCTTGGACTTTCAGGATTCTGATTTCCTGGCCCTTGGGCAGGGTTGCGATTACGTCTCGGCCCTGCCGTAGCTTGACGCCGGCGCTGGCGATCGTCACTCGGTCGCCGGCCTTAAACGAAACGCCCGCCGCTGGCTGGTACGAAAAACTGCGACGGGACTGCACCGGTGCCTCACAGCGGAAGCTGCGAGCCCGGTAGTCCGACGCTTGGTGCTGCCGCTCCCGCGACCCCGCATAAGTCGGCTTCCAGACTCCACTGTAGGGTGAACGAGGTGGCCCAGCCAAAGAAGCCTTGCTCACTGCCAACACCGCGACGGTTATTGCCACGGCTCCAAGTTTGGCGAAAGACGCGTACATGATGGTTCTCCTCAAATGGGTACGTGCCGCCGGAGTGGGATACAAACCAAGCGGCGGCATGAACCGGGTCCACAAACAACACGAACATTGACGATACCACTCATCATTTACGCCCTGACCTCCTTCGCATCTGGAGCGACGCTCTGGAAAACGGTCTGGGTCTTGACACCTGCCGTTTTCGACGCCTCACGCTCCCTACCGTGGATAGCCGGAGTTCGTGGCAGGGGCAAGTTTTGCCAGATACTCTTCAGGGTTCCTTCCGCTGCCCATTGATAAGGGATGTATGTGGAAGCGATTATCGTCACGGCTGCTGCGCGTTTTGGCTCCTGGCTCGTCGTCATCCTTGGGAGGCGCTCGCCTTAAGGCATGTCATCAAGATCGCAATCGCGTCCAGGTCGCGCACTCCGACAATCGTGAAACAGTGATTGCCCTCTTTCCAAGAGACCGCCAATCGGTCCTCGATCTGAACGACATCACAGCGCTGACCGTTAAACCGCGCACTGACCCGGGGTCGATCGCCGAACCACACCGGTTGTTGCTCGTCGTGCTCAAAAACAACGAAGACTTCTCCGTCATCGCACCGATAAATCGACTGCACACAAGGGCAACACGGCATTTTTAACACGTAAATCGCGTCGAGGGAGTAGCGTTTCGGCAGGCCCACGGCGGTCGCCGGCCGATAGCCAAGGTGCCTTGCGGCTTGTGCGAGGTTTACGGCTCGTCCCTCGTACTTCGCCAGCAAGATCTGCTGGGCACCGTCCGGACTGCTTGGAAAGTATCCCAGATACTCGTTCAAATCAGCCGTGAGTTGGTGATCGTGACCGGGTGCGTGCCATCTCCGTGCCGTGATCCCCACAACACCGGTCACGATCATAACAAGCGTCGCGGTCGCAAGAACAGAAACACGCCATCTTCGCGGGAGGCGGCTCGACTGACCGGTGCGAACGTCAACCCCGGCGTTCTCCGTTTCCGCATCGAGCCGGAGTGTGATCGCAGGCCAGATGTAGTCGGGCGGCTCAGGGTCGTCCAAATCTCTTACCAGCGCAGACAATTTCGGGAAGACTGATAACTCTTCGCCGCAATGGCGACAGCTATCAACGTGCTCCGCCAGAGACGAGCGCATTTCATCCGAGATCTCGTCGTCATAATATGAGGAGAGCACTTCTTGGGCCTCTAGGCAGTCCATCTCACGGATCCCCACCAAGGATAAAGAGATGCCCTTTCCGTTCTGCCCGGGCACGAAACCTCCCTGCCTGCCGTATGTACCCTTGACGTGTGTTCCCGGCGCGCTCAGTGTCCTTCAATTCCATGGTCGGTACAGATCGTGATGCACGCCATGCGAGCCCGGCAACTGCTCGCGAACAATCACACAGTACCCGGACATGCGCAGTTTGCCGAGCAACTCCTCCAGGTGCTCGCAGGGAAATCCACAGTGGAAGAGCCTGCTGTTACCGTAAAGCCTTTGCACGGGATAACCAGTGACACGTGCTACCGCGAAGGCATCCTCGTACAGTGCTTGATAGAAGTCGCCGATGTGCAGCAGCAGGATCCCCTTGGGATAGCTGCTCTTGACTTGCCGAAAACGTCGCCAAATCAAGTCCAAGTTCCCGCCCATGAGAGAACTCCTTCGAGGCTCTGCTCGCGTCAGCAACAGTTTTACAAGTGGACACACGGTTTTCAGCCCCGTAGGACCGGCTGTGCCGGCCGAAACGTGGCCGGCGCTGCGAACACGGTAACCGGCCGGCACAGGCGGCCCTACGGCAACTCGGTTTTCGAAATCGAAACCGGTAAGTTGTTTTTCGGCCGCCCCCAACTAGTGTTGCTGGTCACTGGGTTCGCCGTGATGCGCCTCATCGGCGTTGCTTTCCGGCGTGCTTGCGCCGTCGCCGATATCTGTTGGAGGATTGCCGGTATCCGGCTCCTGGGCACCGGGCGGTGTTTTCCCACCAAACATTTCCAGCAATCGGGCGGCCAGCTTGTCGCGGCCTTCCAGTTCCACCGCCTTGGCCAGTTCGCGGCGGGCAGCTTCCTTGTAGCCGAGGTACCCATAGTGGTAGCCCCGAAGGAACCGGGCGTAAGCGACGTCGGGACTGGCCTCGATGAACTTCGTCAATCGGTCCATCTGCGTGACATAGTCTTCGTTCCGGTAATACTCGCGAAAGTTCTCGACCACGTAGCCCCAGTCTTTGGGCTCCAGCAGAGACGCGGCTTGGTGGATCGCCGCCGTGGCTGCTTGGTAGTTTCCGTTAGCAAACAAGATCTGGGAAACCAACAGGTGCAACTTTCCATTGCGTGGCGTCTCGACCAGCGCGTGGTTGCCTAGCCGCAACGCCAAATTGTAGTTTCCTCTGCGAAACGCCTCTTCAGCGCCGCGCTGGTAATCCGATTCCGGAGCCATTGCGGCACCCACGGCGGAACGGCCGCTGCGCTGGCTCAATGCGGAAAGCGGCTCCACAGGACCGGCTCCTCCACAAGGGACCCGCGGTCCACAACATCCCTGGGCCACGGTGGCGGAACCGTACGGCAGGCTGAAATCGGAGCCATACGCAACCCGGTAGCGGGGCCAGCCGTCGTCGTACGCAGATCCGTAATATCCGTACCTGGGCCCAGAAAAAGGGCTGGAATAGGCTGGAGAATCGTAGTGGGAGTAGCCGCCATAGTGTGCGTAATCGCCATCGCCATGACCGCCGTAAAAGTGACCTCCATACGCTCCATCATGGCCTACGCCACCGTGATGCCCCAGGCCGCCATAATGCCCCAGGCCACCATAATGTCCCAGGCCGCCATAATGCCCCAGGCCCGCATCGTGTCCAAATCCACCATAATGCCCGATACTTCCATGGTCTCCGTAGCCTCCAAGACTGCCGTAGCCTCCATGACCGTCGCCCCCTTGCGCCCATTCAGGAACGCCAACGCTGGTCGCCCAAAGAAACACAGCGACCCCGATCGTCATCGAAGTTGCCCAGTGGCGAAACATGACAAGCTCCTTTCGGAAAACTGGTTCGACTCGTTGGCGAGCTTCAAATATGCCTTAGCGTAGCGCGCCAAGCGTTTCATTCAACCATTGACCCTTCCAGGCAACTCCTCTCGGGCTTCTTGAGGTACACGGGAGTTTTGCTTTGCTTCTGCGAGCGTGCAAACCGCGTCAGATTGCTGAGGCGGGCTCGTTCATTTCTGAAGGTGCGTGGGGTGAGCCTCTGCCTGAGCTTTTTGATGGCGGCGTACAGGCGGCGCTTGACTGTTGCCAAGGGGATGGACAACACATCAGCGGCCTCACGATACTTCAATCCTTGGAAACAGATCAGAATGACCACCCGCCGTGCCGGCTCCGGAAGGCTGTTCATGGCCCGGCGGACCTGCTTGCAACGCTCGGTCCATTGAGCCTTTTGCGACGGGTCCGGCTGCGACCCGTCAAGCAGTTCGACCAGGGCACTTGGCTCATCCCCGGTGCGCGACTTCACCCAGCGGTCGAGGCTCACCGTCCAGTGACGACGGTTGCGGCGCTGGAAGTCGATCGCCTGATTGGTCGCCACGGTGTACAACCACGGACGCACCCGCCGGCCTGGCTCAAATTGGTCGCATTTCAAGTGGACCTGCAGGAAAGTGTGTTGGAACACGTCCTCGGCCATCTTGGCATCGCCCAGATAGTGCCGCAGGTAGTTGAACAACTCCCTTTCGTATCGATATACCAACACGGCGAACGCCTGCCGGTCCCTCCGCGAGCGATATCGCAGCAGAAGAGCTTCGTCGCTCCGGGCGTCCGAGGCGTACGATTCGGCCGCATCTAAACGGACCTGTTCAACTGGGCCGCGCATATCAATACAAACCGGTTAAGGAAAAGGCAGAGTGATTCCAACGATGGTGTCCGACGCACAGCACCCCCCAGCCGGAACTGCTTGCACGCTGATGGTTGCAACCTGCCTCTACTCCGTCCTCTGCTCTGAGTTGTCTGCCAAAAGTGATGCTGCGGGACATGTGTGGCCGATGAGGTTACTGGTTCGCACGACGTCTGGCAGATCTCTTTGCGACGGATGGGGACGTCCGGGGGAGCGGTGAAGCCCCATCTTATTCTCCCATCAAGTTGTCTTACCCAGTCATAACGGATGCATGCGGAAGCAAGTTTCTTCACGATTTCCTCTGGTTTTTGGCGGATGGTGTCGTTGCGCGCAGGCGCACGGCCGTTTGCGAATTAGTTTCTGTTGCGGAAAGGTGGGAGGGCGAGGCTCCCGCCGAGCCGTGGGGGCGGCACTGACCGTGATTTCCCGGCTCGGCAGGAGCCTCGCCCTCCCACCTGCGCACGAATGTTCCCTTTCCGCAACAGAAACGAATTAGTATACGTCCCCCACTGGCCCCGAGTTGGGCCTGCCGCCGACGCGATTGACCCCCCCTCAATGGAAGGGGCTCGCTGCATCCGATTGCGGCGTGACCAGTGATTTGGATAACCTCGCGGGCCGTAAGCATCGACGCCGAAACCGTCGCAGCCGTTGAGGTGCCCTGTGGCTGGTGGATACCTGGACCAAGGACAAAATGGGCCCGAAGCCAAAGAAGTCGCACTCTCGACGATTCCCAACAGCCCCGAGTCATACACTGCCCAGATGCGGGGATCTTGTGTCGTTGGGCACAATGAGGTAGTGTGAAGATAATGGGGTTCGCGGTTTCCAGGCGGTTTGAAGAAGCTCTGCTCATGTGCTTGTTCAGGCATATCGCGGTGAAGACACTGGTCTGGGGGGCGACCGGACTGATGCTGCTACAGCCCTTGCCGGTCCCCTCTTGCTGCGCCGGTGCAGACCAGGGATGCTGTAGCGTGCAGAAGCCGCGGCGGCCAATTCGGGGCAAGGGTTGCTGGCGGCAACAAGCCTGTGCTTGCTGTTCTGGAAGACAGCCTAAGGCTCGATCCTGTTTAAGGCAAACACCCCATCTGTCCAAACGGAACTGTCGCAGTTGCCGTGATTGCTCTTGCTCGCGCAACAGCACGCTTCCCGTGGCGACGCCGGTTCGACTGCAGGAGCGTTGGCAAACGGACGGTAGCCCGGCCCAAGTGTCACCGTCCGTTTTTTTGCGAGTCGAGTTGACTGGCATTTCCAGACGGCGCCTTGCCGAGAACTGGGCGCCCTCGTTCGTTTCCGCGGCTGACCGCTGCGCCGGACTCTGCAGATTTCTCTTCTGATTCGCTCTCAGCGGAAGCATGGGCATCACATCGCGTCGTGCCCAGCTCGAGCGGTGCGAAGAAATGCCCGCCGATTGCGCTGGGTGGGATCGGTCGGACGTTTGAGATCGGACAAGAAACACGTCTTCGTAGAGGAGGATGGAAAGATGAACGGCAGACAGAAACTGTTTTGCTTGCTTGCCGTGGTGGTTGTTTTTGCAGTCGCCTCCATGCTGGTGACCACGCCCGCGATGGCCCAATGTGGCGGCTACGGCTATGGCGGCTATGGCGGTTACGGCGGCTACGGCGGCTACGGGGGCTATGGTGGCTATGGTGGCTACGGGGGCAGCTTATACCCCGGCTACTCGTACGGCAGCTACTATCGTGGTTTCGGTGTCGGCGGTTTTCGCGGCGGATACCGTTCGTACTATGGTGGCGGATTCGGCTACTACGGCGGCGGTTACGGCGGCGGTTACGGCGGCGGTTACGGCGGTGGTTACGGCGGCGGCTGCTATTGACGGCGGCAACGGTTGGCCCTCGGCGGCGGAACGCCCGGTCTGGACGGAGTGCTCGCTTTGCGCGCCTCCCATCCGGTGGTTCGACACCGTTGATCTTTGCGTCGAACGAGGGAGCAGACCATGGGGAAAACGGCGCTGGTGGAGTTGATCGACCGCTACAAGGCGGATGGGGAGTCGGTCTATAACACTTGGTTCGTCAGCGGCGAGGAGCGGCTCAAAGCCTTTCGAGCCATTCGCCGGGGTGTCCGCGACACGATTGACAGCATTGTTGCAGGAACGTTCGGAAACGACTTCAAGGGCTCCCCGCTGGAAGTCGTGTTAAGCGCCGTTACCGAGCAGAAGCAGGTCTTCGCCGGCGCGGCTCACGCCTTCTTCTGGAAACCGAAGCTCCGTATTCCCGACATCTACGAAAGTCCTGCAAACCAGCGCAGGTTTGGTGCGTTCTTGCAGTCCTGCCTTGTCGCAAGCCGCGAGGATCAGGTGCTGGCCGAGATCAGCCGTCTGGCTGCTGCGGAGATCAAAGGCCTCGGCCCGGCCGTTGCCAACATTGTCTATTTCTTACACCCCACGTTCGTGCCGCCATCCAACACGGCAATGCTCAAGGGGTTCAACGCGCTGTTTGGGGAAAAGATGAAGTTGGGCTCTTGGCGGAGCTACTTCGCCATGCGCGAAGTCATTGTCCGCGCAAACTCCTCACCCGAGATCCGCAATCGCCTCTCCAAGGACCTGGGCGCGTTTGCGGGGTTGCTTTTTGAGATTGGCTCCGGACGGCTGCTGATCGCCGGCAATCTCCAGAGCGTTCTTCAGACCGAGAAAGACAAAGCCGAGAAGGCTGCCTGGCGCCGCCACGCGGAGGTGGTCGCTGAAGAGAAGGAAGAGTCCGAGCATACCCGCATCCAATACTTGCTGGTCAAGGTCGGCCGCGGGCTGGGCTTTGATGTGTTCGTGGCCCGCAATGACCGACATCGCTGGTGCGACGGCCAGGCCTTTGCGTCGCTGACCGTGCCGGAACTGCCGCCGCGAGAGTGGCCACGGGAAGTGTTGGAGACGGTGCGTCTGATTGATGTGATTTGGCTTCGTGCCGAGACGGGTGAGGCCGTCAGCGCGTTCGAGGTCGAGAAGAGCACGTCCATCTACTCCGGGATTCTTCGCCTGGAGGACCTGGCACGATCGATCCCGGAGCACCAGTGCGATCTCTACCTCGTCGCGCCGGACAGCCGGGAGAAAGAGGTCATGGCGCAACTGAGCCGCCCTGCGTTCCGCCACGATCTGGCCGACATCTCGCTGGCCTACATCTCGTTTGGAGATCTTTGTCGGCACTGTGACGGCCTGTGCAAGTTCGGCGAGGATCACACCATCTTGCGCAAGATTGCCCGCCGAAGTCCGTTGCCCTAATAACGTTGCCCTTGTGCCCGACGATTCGATGGCGTTGGTTATGCTATGGGTGCGCTGTGCCCCATTTGTCATTTCCCGGGCTGTTCTCGCAGAAGCTGAATCTCTGCTTCCAGACGCGCGGCCCTCGCTGCAAGGATATCCTCCTGCGTGGCATCGCCGGCCTTGAACTGGGTCTGAACAATCCTCTCGAAATCCTTGAGAAGGGCAATCCGTTTCGCGTGAATGGCAAGTCGTGCGTTTCGGTCTTCTGCGAGTTCGAGTTCCGCGTTTAGAAGTTGACGCGATGCTCGAATCACCGAATCGATGGTAGTTCGACCTGTGCGGTAGTGTTCTGTGGTGACTTTTACGAGTTGTCCTAAGGTTTCTCGCCGTTGCCTGAGCAAGGTGTCGAGTTTCGCCGAGGCCTCATCAATGCCGGGTTCCGATTTCGCTGTCTGCGCGGTGGCGATTAGCGCTGTCGCAAGTGTCAGGACGGCGAGGAGAAAGAAGTGTGCACGTTTCATTGTTCTGGTCTCCCAAATGATCGAAGGTTTCAACATGCGGACACTCGTTCAACTCCGTCATCATGCGCCTGCGTTGCCACCTCCCAGGTGGCCGACCAGATCCGCGACTTCTGCCAAGTCGCGGGCTCCGACGACCGTGAGTTGCCGCTTGCGGGCCTTCCAAGAAGCCACGAGCCCGCGATCGGTTTGAACAATACTGCACGAACAGCCGCCGCATTGTGTCTTGATCTTGGGCCGGTCGCCAAACCAGGCCGGTTGTTCTTCGTCGTGTTCGAAGATGGCCAACACTTGCCCATCATCACGTCGACAGATCGATTGCACACAGGTGCAACACGGCATCTTCAACACGTACGTCGCCTCAAGCGAGTAACCGTTTGGCAGCCCCCTGGCAACCGCCGGCCGGTAGCCAAGCTCCCTGGTCGCTTCGGCCATGTCCACGGACTGGCCGCCGTATTTTGCAAGCAGGACATTCTGAGCCGTCTCGGGGCGGCTGGCGAAGTGCTCCAAGTATTCCTCCAAGGCCGCCGCAACTTCACCCTGATGACCCGCAGCGTGCCAGGAGCGAGTAGAGATCCATACCGCGCCGGTGGCGACCAGGATCGTCGCGGCGGTCGCGAGCACGCTGATCCGCCACTTTCTCCGAGACCGGCTCCGCTGGGCGGTGGGGCGAACGGCCGATGTTCTTTCCTTGTCGGCGTTAAGCCCGGCTTCGATGCCCGCCCAAATCCGCATCGGTGGTTCCGGATCGTCCAGCCCTTTGGCCATCCCCGACAGTGACTGGAAGACACCTAGCTCGGCACCACAGTGGGAGCAACTCTGGAGGTGTGCGGCCACCGAGGACCGCATGTCGACCGACAACTCGTCGTCGCAGTATGCGGAGAGCAGTTTTTGGACCTGCTGACAATCCATCTCACGGCTCCCAACCAAGGTTGATCAGGTGTTTCTTTAGTTCGCGCCGCGCGCGGTTCAACCGCGATCCGACCGTTCCCTCCGGGATGTCCAAAGTCTCGGCGATCTCACGGTACGAAAGCTCTTCAATCTCCCGGAGCAGACAAATCGACCGCAACTCGGGGTCGAGCCGTGCCAACGCCTGTTCCATGAGGTCTTTCCTTGCGGTCCTCTCGTCGCCACCAACCGACTCGTCCACCGGCTCATAAACCAGTGAACGGTGTTCCCGTCGGCGGTTGCGACGCAAGTGCTGAAACGCCTCGTTGATTGCCAGGCGATACAGCCACCGGTCGAACCGACCTCGCCCCGAGTATTGACTAATCGTGTGAAACACGTGCAGAAAGACTTGCTGAGTCAGATCAGCAGCCTCTTGCAGCCCAACCACCCGCACCATGAGGCGGTAAACCATCCGGTGGAACGAGTCATAAAGCTGTCGCTGGGCGCTACGGTCACCCAAACGGCAACCGGCCACCATTTTGCTGACTGCCTCGCCACTCGCGATTCCGTCAGTAGTAGATGCTCGGGACACCGGATTTCTTCGCAATGAGACGCGGGTGTTTTCGGGATTTCCGTTCCTGGACATGCCGCTTTCGGTCCTGTCTGGCGCCATGCCCTTACTTCCCTTAGCCATAGACAAAGGGTTCAAAGCACCCCGCGGGGGGGGCGATAGGTGCGGTTTGACGCTCCGATGTCCTCTCCCGTGGTTCTGCCACAACCATAACACCAACGCCGATAAATGGGTAGGCCTGATGGCCGCGAACCGCTGTGACCTGTCGCACGGAGTTGACCCGAGGGTGAGGGAGCAGACCGCATTTCACCGATACCAATTCCCGCCGGAAAAAGTGCAAAACTCGAACTCAAGTGCCGTTCGAGAAACTCTTGTCGGGTTTGTGGCATGAAGAGGTAGCCCCGTAGGGCCGGCTGTGCCGGCCGAAACGCGGCTTGCGCTGCAAAGTGCGGCAACCGGCCGGCACAGCCGGCCCTACGGCAACTGTTTCAGGCGACACTGATTTCTCGAAATCAGGATGGTTCCAAAACCCGTGAACGATTATGCTTGCAAGGATGCCGGGAGATTCGCTGGTTAGGGGCGGCCAATAAACAACGATCCCGTTTTCAGCAGGTGGCTGGGAGGACGCTGCACTGACCAAGCAGAGTTTGGCGCCGGTTGCGCTACAAAGCCGGCGCTTGGTAACGAGGAGGTCTCGTAAGGTTTACGGAGAATCGCACCGAACAGCGCTGCGCTGTAGTGCTAATCACCTAATCGCCGACTCCCCTACTACAAGAGAGTTTTCCGAGAGGCAGCCCGCCATGGCACGAGATGCAAGACGATCGCCAGCCGCCATTGCCCGCATTTTCCCCTGCATCGTGCTTTCCGCCCTGGCCCTGGCGACCTTTCTCGCCGCTCCCCTTGGGGCCGCCCAGCAGCCCAACGTCGTGTTCATCTTCATCGACGATCTGGGCTACGGCGACCTCAGTTGCACGGGCAACCGGGACGTGGAAACGGTCCACATCGATCGCCTGGCCGCCGAGGGCGTTCGCCTGACCCAGTTCTACGTCAACTCGCCCATCTGCTCGCCCTCCCGGGTGGCGGTCACCACGGGACAGTATCCCGCCCGGCACCTGATCAACTCCTATCTCAACAACCGCCGGCGAAACCGCCAACGGGGAATGCGCGATTTCCTCGACCCGGCCGCCCCGGCCATCGCCAGGGCGTTTCAGCGGGCCGGCTACGCCACGGCCCATTTCGGCAAGTGGCACATGGGCGGAGGCCGCGACGTGGGCGACGCGCCCCTGCCCCGGGCCTACGGGTTCGACGAGTCGCTGGTCTCGTTCGAGGGCCTGGGCGACCGCGTGCTGCCGCCGGGCGGGCTCTCCCGGGCCAGCGAAAAGCTCGACCGCGGAAACATCTCCCACGCGCCCAAGCATCAACTCACCGAAATCTACGTCAATCGCTCGCTCGACTTCATCCGGCGAAACCGCCACGGGCCGTTTTATCTGCACCTCTGGCTCAACGACGTCCACGACGCCCACGAACCCTCCCAGGCGATGCTCCGCAAGTATCAGCCGTTTCAAGCCAACCCCTACGTGCAGCGGTTCTATGCCGTGCTGGACGAGATGGACCGGCAGATCGGCCGCTTGATCGACGGCATCGACGAGCTTGGCCTGGCCGAGACCACGCTGATCGTGTTGACCAGCGACAACGGCCCCACGGCATGGCCTTTTTACACCAAAAGCGGCAAGAAGCCGCCAGGCAGCACGGCCGGGCTGCGGGACCGCAAGTGGAGCCTCTACGAAGGCGGCATCCGCATGCCCTTGATCGCCCGCTGGAAAGGCACCATTCCCGCCGGCCGAGTCAACCGCACCACGGTGATGGCGGCGATCGACCTTTTCCCCACCTTCTGCGGGCTGGCCGGAGTGGAGCCGCCCAAGGTGGATTTCGACGGCGAAGACCTGGGCCGGGCCCTGTTGGGCGACGACGTGCGGCGGACCAGGCCCATCTATTGGGAGTACGGCCGCGACGCCACCTATCTGAAACCAGCGGACAAGCGGGACCAGAGCCCCAACCTGGCGATACGCAACGGCCGCTGGAAACTGCTGGTCAACGACGACGGCACGGACCGGGAACTCTACGACCTCTCGCAAGACCCGTGGGAAACCGACAACTTGGCCGCCCAAAACCCCGAATTGGCCGCGCGGCTGGCCCGGCAATTGCTCGATTGGCGCCGCTCGCTGCCCACGCTGGACGCCGCCGCCGGGCAGAAGCCATCACCCTAATGCGTTTCCGCTGCGGAAGGGGATGTTTGTGCGTACTGGGAGGGCGAGGCTCCGAAGCGAAACAAAAGTCACGCAATACGCTACGCCCAAAACCCTGCCTCAAGAGCACATTTTCGTCACCCCGACGTTGCCCTCCCATCTCTCGGTCATGCCTCGCCATTTTTTCATAACGCGCTGCCACTTTTCCGAAACAGAAAGCAAGACAGGCAAATTGGCGAAAGTTTTCGGGTCGCGTTGAGCGGGGGGACGGGATGCTCGTCAAACGATGGCGATTGTGCCGCCGGACAGGCCACGTTGGACGAAATCTGCCGAGTGTTGCAATCGCAACGAAGGTTCCGCGAAAACGTGTTCGGCGGGCTCGCCCATGAATGTCAAGTCTTTTGGTCGCAATGACGATACAGGCATCAACCGATGGTCCGCTTTTTGCCTTCGCGGCGAACGCCGGACAGACGGTTGTCTGTACTCACTTTGCGGCTCCTGTCGCCGCTGTTCAGGTCTACTCACGGACGAGGAAGCCATGAAATACCTGCTTGCGTTCTTGTTGGCTGGGGTTCTGTTTTGGGGTCCGGCGGTTGCCCAGAGGGCTTGGGCGGCCGAACCGAGCGGCGACGCGTTGATCCAGCGGTTGCAGCGATTGGAGTCGGAGACGCAGGCGTTGCGATCGGAACTGCAACAACTGCGCGATCATCCGGTTCCGCTGCCGCCGGTTCAGGCCATGCCGGTGGCGGCTTCGTTGCTCGGGGACCCCGCCGCCCAGCCCGCGGCCGACGACCAGTTCGAGTATTTCACCTGGGACCAGCTCCGGTCGGAAATGGAGAAGCTCGCCTGGACCAAGGGCGACTACAAGATCGTGCCTTACGGCAGCCTGCGGGGCAGCGCCGCCTACGAGACGGAACGGACCTTTCCCGGGGCCTATACGCTGTTTGTTCCCTCGGCCGACGACGAAGGCGAAGATGCGTTTATCGTCGACACGCGGCGCACGCGGATCGGCCTCAATGTGACCGGTCCCCGGGTGCCGCTGTTGCACGGTGCCCGGACGGGGGGGAAGTTGGAAATCGACTTCCACGGTGCGTTCGTGGTGGAAAACAAGCCGGGGGTTCTGCTGCGCCACGCCTACGGGGAGGTCAAGGACGACGATTTCCGGCTCTTGGCGGGTCAAACCTGGGACGTGATCTCGCCGCTCTATCCGCACGTGCTGAACTACTCGGTTGGCTGGGGCGGCGGCAATATCGGCTACCGTCGCGCGCAGGTGCGGCTGGAACGCTATCTCCATTTCTCCCAGATGCTGATGTTCACCGTGGAAGGCTCAATCAACCAGAACATCGTGAGCGATTTCAACAAGACCGCGGGGGTTCGTCCCGAGGCGAGCGCCTGGCCGCTCTTGGAGACCCGTGTGGCCGCCACCTTGGGGCGTCGCGGCAAGGGGTGCTCGCCCATCGAAATCGGTGCATCTGGACATTTCGGCGAGCAAGGATTCGACTTCACCGCGACCGGGCCCGCGCCGCTGCTGCTGCCGCCGCGAGACGACGCCCGTGTGCGCACCTGGTCGGTCAACGCCGACGTTCGGGTTCCCATCACCTCGAACCTCGGTTTCCAGGGTGAATTCTTCACCGGCGAGAACCTGAGCGCGTTTCTCGGCGGCATCATTCAGGGGGTCGACCTGAACTCGCGGCGGGGGATTCGAACCACGGGGGGATGGGGTGAAATCTGGTACGACTGGACGCCCAAATGGCATTTCGCCACCGGCTTCGGGATCGACGATCCGCGAGACAACGATCTGCGAACGGGCAAGGTCTACAACCAGTTCATTTTCGCCAACACCACGTATGACCTGCTGCCCAAGCTGAACGTGGGCGTAGAGGTGACCTCCTGGAAGACGCTCCACAAGGACGCCAGCCTGCCGGCGAACCCGCGTCCGGGTGACTCGGTGCGGTTCGAGTTTGCGGGAAAATACAATTTCTAGCGAAGCCTGTAGGCTGGGTCGCGACCCGGCATGGTTGAAAAACCATTCGGCTTCCGCACGGCATCTTTCCCTGGTTCCCAAGCTCCAGCTTGGGAACCCGCGGGCGGTCCTTGGCGACGCGTGTCGCCTGCTCTAGCGGACGCCTGCCTGGCGGCCGGCCGCGACTCGTGCCAGCTCGGCCCGGCGGTCCGCCGGCACCGGCCGCGTGAGGAGGCTCACCGGCAGAAACACGGCCACGTTGGCCAGCAGCCCCCAGGCGGTGGCGTGGATGGGCAGGGCGGCTTTGAGTCGGCCCACCAGGGCCAGCAGCTTCATTGCAGCCGGATGCCCCACAGCGGCGGCCAGCGGGGGAAAAAGCGAGGTAAAGAGAAATGCCGCCAGCAGCCCCGCCGCCAGCCCCGCGATCGCTCCCCAGCGGGTTCCCCGCCGCAGGTAGAGCATGTCGACGACGATCGGCAAGAGTTGCACGCTGAAGGCCACCGCAAACAGCGCCAGCCCCACGATCATCTCCATGAATCCGGCCAGCGAGCTTCCCTGGCGGTGGCCGGCCAGCACGATGGCCAGGGCCAGCGCGGTCGCCGCCACGATCACCATCCGGCCCACCCAAATCCGCTCGCGGGGGCCCGCCCGGGGACGGATAAACCGGTCGTAGACATCGCGGGTGAGCACGGCGCTGAGGGCGTGAAGGTTGCTGTCGGCGGTGCTCATCGCCGCGGCCATGATGGCCACGATCACCAGCGAGGCCAGTGTCCACCCCGCCGTCGGTCCCAACAACTCCGGCAAGGCGTGTTTGATCACCACCACGCCGATCTGGTCGAAGCTGCCGACCTCCGGCGGCGGCCTGAGTGTGCCGTCGGCCGACCTCTGAAGCGGAAACATCACCGCCCCGCCCAGTCCGATCAGCATGATGCTGGTCATGAACACGCCGGTGAGGCCGGCGACAAAGATCAAGGCGCTTCGCCGTAGCGCCTGGACGTTGCGGGCGGAATAGAACCGCATCCACTGGGCCGGCTGGAGCATGCCCCCGATGGGCATGAAGAGGCAAACCGTCAGCAGCATCGGCACGCTCCAAAAGCCGGTGTTGCCCGGCACGGTGAGGGCTCGTTCCGGCAGGCGGCCGACGGCTTGGGAGAAAGGCCCCAGGCCGCCGAACTTCCACACCACGGCCACCCCGCCCAGCACCAGCCCACCGCCGAGCAACACGCTCTGCAGGGCGTCGGTCCAGGCCACGCTCCGCATTCCCCCGATCATGATGTAGACGGCCACCACGGCGGCCAACACAACGGCCCCGATCTGGAAGGCCCTCGGGTTGTGGCGAAACAGCACCGCCGACAGCTCGCCCCCGGCCTTGATCTGCATCATCACGTAGGGAATCACGAAAAGCAGGGCCACCAGGGCCACCAACAGCCGCAGCAGCACCCGGCTGCCGTAGTAGTCACAGATCATGTCGGCGGGAGTGACGTGGCCGCCGGCGCGTCCGATCCGCCAGAACCGCGACCCCAAGAGATAGATCGAGAAGCCCGCCACACCCACGTTCAGCGGTACGAGCGTGAAGACGGCGCCCTCGCTATAGACTTTGCCCGGCGCCCCCAGCAGGGCGAACGAGCTGAAAAAGGTGGCACAGATCGTCAGCGACGAGATCAGCCAGCCCTGGTTTCTGCCCGCCAGGTAGTAATCCTCTTCGCCCTCGCCGCTGTGCCGATAGCCCAGCCACCCCAACAGCAACAGCACGAGCAGGTAGACGGCCAGCACGACGTGGGGGATCAGGCCCATCTGGTCGACGATCGTCTGGGGCGAGAATTCATTCACGGCTTGGACCTTGGTGGAGGGGAAACATGATTCCGGGTGACGTCAAGCACGATCGCGCCACAGCCACCGGTAGGCGACCACCACCACGCCGGCCTGGACCAGGTACCAAAACAATCCCCAGGTACAAAGCGCCGGCAAGCCCAACAGGGGTTGGGGCCGATTGACCAACAGCACACCGGGACCCGTGCCCATCACCATCGACAACGCAAACAACGCAAACAGGGCCCATCCGAGTCGTTTTCTCGCCACGGGTTTCATCAGACCATCCTCTTTCGCCATTCACGGCGCTGTTGGAGCGGAATCGTAGCGTGCAGGCGGAGCACGCACCCTTGGGCACGCCGCGAAACGAACGCATGGATTGCACCGCCGCTGGGCAAGGATTATAAGGGGAAGCGGAGTCGACAAGCCAGCCTTGGTCGAGGGGAGGGCCGAGTGATGCGTGCTTTTTCCGCCGTTTTTCTTTGCCTGGCGATGCTCGGCGAGACGCTCGCCGCTATCCAGGGAGAACCGAAGAAGCCCTACGCCGACCGGCCCGACGACCAGCGGCGAGAACACGTGGAAACAATCACCGCCAGTCCCGCCACCTACAGCGTCGATTTTCGCGGCACGGTCGACGGCCGGATGACACGATCGCCGATCGGCTACGCCGCTTTCACCCAGGGCTGGCAACCGAACCGGTCGGTGCTGATCGAAAACGTGGGTTCGACCGATGTGGAAAACCCCTGGCTTCTGCTCAACGGCCGCCGCCGCTGGCGCAACCTCAAGGAGATCGCGGCCTCCGTGACGGAAGGCTACACCACACCGGCCGACAAGGCCCGAGCGCTGTGGGAATTCGAGCGGCGGCACCGCTTCCACGCCACCACCTGCGACGACGAAAACTACGACGCCGTCAAGGTGCTGCACGTTTACGGCTACTCGCTCTGCGGCAACGAGGCCTACGTGATCAACGATCTCTGGAAGGCGGCCGGTCTGGAGCCTCGGCGAGGTTACCCCATCGGCCATTGCGTCTCGGAGGTCTTCTACGACGGCGGCTTCCACCTGCTCGACAGCGACGAGCACGTGATCTGCCTCGAACGCGACAACCACACCATCGCCTCCTGCGCCGAGGTCGTCCGCGACCACGACCTGATGAAGCGGACGCACGCCTACGGCATTCTCCAGTCCGACCAGCGGAAAACGGACGAGTTCTCGGCCTCGCTCTACAGCTACGAAGGCCGCCGCCAGGGCGATTACGGGATGCACGCCAAGCACCGCATGGAGATGCGGCTGCGGCCGGGCGAGTCGATCGAGTTGCGATGGGACCACCAGGGCAAGGAGTACAGCGGGGGAACCTCGCCCCAGCAGGGCCAGGGGCCGAGCGACCGCCTGGGCGGCCTCCGCCGCTGGGGCCCCGCCGCACACGACAACCTCCGCAACGGCCGGCTCCGCTACCGGCCCGACTTCGGCGCCGATCTCTGGAAGCCGGGCACGGAAACGATCGACAACGTGCGACCGGATCGCTCCGGCGCGGCGATCCACGTCGACGACGCGGCCCAGCCGGCCAGCGTGGTCTGGGCCATGGCGGCCCCCTACGTCTTCGTGGGAGGCCAAGCCACCGCCACCGTCATGCTCGGCGAGGGTGCCCGGGCCCAATGGCAGTTTGCCGCGCCGGGGGAGCCCTGGCAGACGATCGCCGAAGTGAAAAAGGTCGGGACGGGCAAACTGGCCGGCTCGATCGACGGGCTGGTCTCGCCGCGGCGGAAGCCGGCCTATCGTTTCCTCTTCCGGCTGGTTCTCCAGGGGCAGGCTTCGGCCTCGAACGTCGAGTTGGCGGGCGACATCCAGACCTCGGCGCTGGCCCTGCCAGAGCTGGAAGTCGGCTCGAACCGGTTGGAGTATAGCGACTCGAACCGGGGACCGCGCCAGGTGCGCGTGGTCCACCGATGGCTGGAGCGAACTTGCTGGCATCCGCCCCAAGCCCCCGCCCAACCGCTCTCACCCCGCCAGGGCCAGACGGTTTCCGGCTCCGACGTCACCTTTCGCTGGAGCGTGCCCCGGGACCCCGACGGCGACAAAATCGTCGACTACCACTTCGAGCTCTCCGAGTACGCCGACATGCGCTGGCCGCTTTCGCCCAACTTCGAGAAACTCAGCTCCAAAACGGCCGCCCGGGGCAAGCCGCAATACGCCTTGCCCTACGTGGGGCTGTTGAACCCGGCAACGACGTACTATTGGCACGTTCGGGCACAAGACGCCACCGGCGTCTGGGGTGCTTGGAGCCGCACATTTTCCTTCCAGGTGGAAAGCCCGGGCGTACCGCTTGCGGTGCGGCTCGAACCGGGCGGCGAAGGCCGGCTCGTGTTGCACTGGAGCCCCAATCCCCAGGGCACGCGGCCGGTGCGGTACGCGGTCTACGGCAGCGATGAAAAAGGATTCTCCACCAGCGATCAACCGTACCCGGTCAACATGGGCCGCGGATTCGTCCGCGACATGGAGGAATTCCAGCAAAAAGGCCATGATCTGCCCCGCGGCGGAATGGTGGAAACGCCGGCCAACCTGGTCGGCCGGGTCGAAGCCACGTCGCTGGAAGTCGTCGGCCCGGACGTGACGCTGCCCAACACGAACAAGGCTTTCTACCGCGTGGTGGCGATCGACGCCCAGGACCACCCCAGCGGCGCGTCCGACTATGCGGAGGTCGACCGGCCGTTCGTCTATACCCGGCCCGTAACCACCGCCCGGCGGCAGGAAACGTACCGCTACGCGCCGGGGCTGATTCGATCGATCGGCGATTTCCGCTGCCGCCGCAGTGAGCGTTCCTCCTATAACAGGGCCTACTGGGACCGCGAAACGTTTTCCTTCACCCCGGTACGAATGCCCCCCGGACTGGCAATCGATCCGCACACCGGCGTGATCTCCGGCCGGCCCACTGCGGGGGGAGATTTCATGGTCGTCTTCCGGGTGGAAGACCCATCCGGCCAGGGGCGAGAGTTTGCCTATGGGCTTTCCATCGAGTAGCCGTGGTGGGACCTACGGCAGGCCGGCGGGCTCGTTGCCGCCGCGGGTGGAAAGCGCCTGCCAGAGGTTGCGTTGGATCGTCTCGCTGACCGGCCGCACGGAACCGTCCATCAGCAGCACGTTGACGATTCCGGGGTGATGGCTTCGCGCCGTGACCGCCGCGTAGGTGGAGACGGCCGGCGATTTCCCTTCCTGCTGGTTGGTCCAGTCCACGTCGTACTCCCGCCCCGCTTGCGTGCAAAGCACCTTGGTGTTGGGGGTGAACACCGTGGTAAAGCCTGCCTGGTGCGATCGCCCGTCCACCCATTCCGTGTGTCCGCTGCTGGTCTTGAAATCGCCCCCCAGGGAGCAGATCTCCGAGGGGCCGGCGGGGAGGGACGGATTGGGCAGGGCCGCGTTTCGGAAGTAGGGCGTGTAGGCCTTCACTTCCGCCAGGCCCAGGGTGGCGCTCAGCCCATCCTGAAAATCCCGCGGTTTCAGTCGCCGATAGGGGTGGAAAGCCCCCTCCCCACCGCGACCGCCCTGCGGATCGTAAACAAACCAGGTGCCCAGGTTGAGGCCGTAATTGAGAGGATAGTGGACGGGCACCCCGCCGCTGAGGCGGACCTTGTCCTCCGGCTCCGAAGGGCAGAGATAGGTGGAAATCCGCATTGCGGAGAGCTTCTGCCCGTTGATCGTGGCGCTGGAATACGGCTGGGTGAAGTCGATGTTCTCGAAGATCGCACCCTCTTCCAGAAACGGCAGAATTCGCGCCTGGCCCGACCAGTCCGCTCCCTCCCTGCCGGCATAACTGGATGGGAACGCCCGGTTCGTGTCGGCGAAGTTGTGCAGCGCCAGGCCGATCTGCTTGAGGTGATTGCTGCACTGCATCCGCCTGGCGGCCTCGCGAGCCGCCTGCACTGCCGGCAGCAAGAGCGCGATGAGGATGCCGATGATAGCGATCACCACCAGCAGTTCCACCAGGGTGAAGCCCGCCGGCGTCCGGGCCGTGCCGCCGGCGGGCTTCCGCGGCGGAGGACCGTTTTGGCATCGAGGGTGGTTCGTAATATCGCACATGGGCAAAAGACCTCCCGGAGCGCAATGCTCTACTGGAATGGTTCTATTGGGGGGAGCGAGGTGTTGCTGCCGGGTGGTTTCGGCTTGGTTACAAGCCGCGTGCCGGCAGGCGTGCCAGGCTGGGCCCCGCCTCGTTTGCAACTGAGACTCAGTCTCACTACCAATAAATGTGAGCGTACCATATCCATTCGGAAGATCAAGGGGGGGTTCTCCAAAACTCTTCCGATTCTCGGAAAATGCGTTCTCCTCGCCATTTCGGGCAGCCAAAATCCGGCGCGACACTTCTCCAACATCCTCTTTGTGGGCGGTGCCCCGCGCGGCCATGGCAACCGACCAGAAGGCAGCAGGCTCTGCCCAACGGCGCGCCGCCTGCTACAATGGTCGCTTTGCAAAATGGCGGCTTTCCCGTAGGGCCGGCTGTGCGGAGCCGAAACATGGCTGGCGCTGCGAAGTGCGGCAACCGGCCGGCACAGCCGGCCCTACGGCAACTCCCGGTCCCTCGGATATCGTCCCTCCACGAGTCCTCGCGAAATTCACCATGAATCGCCAAAGAAGCCACGAGATTTTTCAGCGTGCCTTGCAGTTGATGCCCGGCGGAGTCAACAGCCCGGCCCGGGCGTTCGGCGCCGTGGGCGGAGAGCCGATCGTGTTCGACCGGGCGGACGGGGCCTACCTGTTCGACGTGGACGGCAACCGCTACCTCGATTACGTCGGCTCCTGGGGGCCGATGATTCTGGGGCATTGCCACCCGGCGGTGGTGGAAGCCCTGCAAAGGGCCCTGGCCCGGGGCACCAGCTTCGGCGCCCCCACCGAGTCGGAAAATGAATTGGCCGAGTTGATCATCGAGGCGGTCCCCTCGATAGAGAAAGTCCGCCTGGTCAACTCGGGCACCGAGGCCACCATGAGCGCCGTGCGGCTGGCCCGGGGGTTCACCGGCCGCGAGCTGATCGTCAAGTTTGCCGGCAACTACCACGGTCACGTGGACTGCCTGCTGGTGGCGGCGGGCAGCGCGGCCGCGACCCTTGCCGTGCCGGATTCCCCCGGCGTTACCCGGGGAACGGCCAAGGACACGCTGATCCTGCCCTACAACGACGCCTCGGCGCTGGAGGCCGCCTTCGACGAACACGGCGCGAAGATTGCCGCCGTGATTGTGGAACCGGTGGCCGGCAACATGGGCTGCGTGAAGGCCCGGGCCGATTTTCGCCAGGCGCTTCGCCGGTTGACCGCACGGCACGGGGCGGTGCTGATCTTTGACGAAGTGATGACCGGTTTTCGCGTGGCCTACGGCGGTGCCCAGGCGGTGTTCGGCATGGAACCCGACCTGACCACGCTGGGCAAGGTGATCGGCGGCGGATTGCCGGTGGGGGCCTATGGCGGCAAGGCGGAAATCATGGACCATGTGCTGCCGGCGGGCAAGGTGTTTCAGGCGGGCACGCTCAGCGGCAATCCCCTGGCCACTGCCGCCGGAATCGCCACGCTCAAGCAGCTCCGCCGCACGCAGCCCTACGAGCGATTGGAGCGGCTCTCCACCCGGCTGGCCGTGGGCTTGCAAGAGGCGGCCGCGGCGGCGGGCATCGCCTGCTCCATTGGATGGTTCGTGGCCATGATGACGTTGTTCTTCACCAACGACAAGGTCGTCGACTGGGCAACCGCCGGCCGTGCGGATACGGGCCGCTACGGTCGCTATTTCTGGGGCCTGATCGAGCGGGGTATCTACATGCCCTGCAGCCAGTTCGAGGCGCTGTTCGTTTCCACCGCGCACACGGACGAGGACATCGACGCCACGGTGTCGGCCGCCCGGCAGGTGTTGGCCGAACTGGGCTGACACCCGCGTTGAGGGGAGCGGGCCGGTTGGGTGAGCCCCGTAGGGCCGGCTGTGCGGAGCCGAAACGTGGCTGGCGCCGGCGAAGTGCGGCATCCGGCCGGCACAGCCGGCCCTGCGGCAACTCGGTTTTCGAAATCGAAACCGGTAAGTTGTTTTTCGGCCCCGCCGACGGCCGAATGTGCGTCTTGCGTCGCCGGCTTTCCTGGTATCCCCGAAGCTGCATCGGATCAGTCGAGTTTCTTGGGATACATTGGGGACGGTCTGAAGTGACAACCCCGCTGGGGGTATTTCCCGATGAGGGGCTTGTCTCCCAATCTGCCTGCTGTATAGTAGATCGAGTTGCAATGCCCATTCTTTCTTTCCTTTCCCGCCCAACCGGCCGCGACGATCGGCCCGGCGGTGACCCAAGTCCACCAATCAGGAGACCACCATGCCCAAGAAGAAGGCTGCCAGAAAGAGAAAGGCGTCTGCCCGGAAGAAACCAGCCAAGGCCAAGAAACGGGCTGCCAAGGCTGCCCCCAAGAGATCAGCGGGCAAGGTGGTACTTACTGCCCGCGAGGAGGAGGTTCTGCGCCTGATGAGCCTGGGGTGCAGCGTCCGCGAGGTGGCCGACGTGTTGGGACTGGCCCCCAGCACGGCCGACAACCACAAGTCGCGGCTGATGGCCAAACTGGGTACGGACAAGACCGTGCTGGCGACGCGCCTGGCCATCCAGATGGGATACAGTTCGATGAGAGACAAACTCTCGCTGGCCGAGAAACGGCGGTGTGGGCGAAAACAGGACGGCTGGAACTGACGGTTGCCACCGTCTCGATCAGCGGACGTGCGCGGCGCTATCTGTCCGCTCGGTGAAAAACCGCGTACGGCGGAAAACCCGGCGGCGTTTTGGGGCCGCGGAGTTAGCCCCGTCTGCTTCGAGCCGGGCTCGTTTCGATGTGGGGAGAAAACCCTGCCCGGGTTCCACGCTCATCCACCCAACGGCCGCAAGACGCACAACTTCGTGACTTACCGGCTTCGGGTTCCTCGGACGGGCGGGCCGCGCGGCTGGACGTTCCGCTTGGCAAACCTGCCGCCCGCGCTGGTCCAGGCCTCCTCGCTCCGCCTCCGCGAGTATCGCATCGACCACGCCAACCCTTGCACCGACTACGTGCTCAACGGCAAGGATTCCGGCCAGGGCCGCTACAACCTGGAGACCGGCTCGCTCGAGTTGCTTCGCACGGAGACGATTCCCGGGGACCGCCGCAAAATTGCCCTCCACGCGGAACTGCCCGGCATGAGCATTTCGCTGCTCGAATGGGAACCGCTGCCCGGCCCGTAACGCGGGATGGTTGCCGCTCGGTCACGGTTCGCTAGCTGGCACGGGCAAGTCGGTAGGCCGGGTCGCGGACCCGGCCCACAGGCTGCATGGGCCGAGCGACGTGAACCGCCGGCAACCTCGTGTCTTGCCCCTTCCTCGCGACCCGACGATTTGGTATGATTTCGCTCATCGGCGCAAAGCGGAATTGCCGATCTTTCCTTTGACCCGCGCCGACGGCGGAGAGGGATCTTGTCGGCCCGTTTGCCAAGCGCGGCGTTGCGCCACCGACGCTCCGCCTGCGGCAGGGCTGACGACGTACATGCCCAGCGGGAATACGAATACGCAACCCCACCGCAGGGGGGACCGCTGGTCCCACCCAAGGCGCCGTAGCCAAGTGGCTAAGGCAGCGGATTGCAAATCCGCCATCGCCGGTTCGAATCCGGCCGGCGCCTCTCAACCTAAGTCCTTGTCCTGCAAGGGCTTTTGTTTTGCGCTCGGACCTAAGGGACCACCCCCCGAATGAGTTTCTGTTGCGGATATGCAGTCGCCATGAGCAACCCTCCCGTTCTGGGGCCAACAAGGTAGCACCACCCCTGTTTTGGCCTCGTCAAACTCGGATTTCAGGCTGCTCTGTCGACCGTCGGCAGGTACGCAAGTGCAACGTTCAACACGATTTAGAACAGTGCGGGAAGGGAGACTCGAACTCCCACCGAGCTATGCTCGACTAGGCCCTCAACCTAGCGCGTCTGCCAATTCCGCCATTCCCGCCGGTCCGCTCCAATCTACCCGTTTTCCGACCGGCGTCAAGCGACCGCGCGCTTGACCACCAGGATGGTGCGATCGTCGCTGGGGGAGTCTGGGGCGTGCTGGTGGAGGCGATCTCGTGCGGCGGCAACCAGCCGGCTGGCCGGCAGCGCGAGCTGTCGAAGGAGCGTCTCGGCGAGGCCTTTTTCGCCCAGGGCCCGGCCCGTCGCGTCCTCCGCGTCGCGAACACCGTCGGAGAAGACCGCCAGGGCCTCGCCCGGCTCCAGGCGGCACGAGCGTTGTTGAAATTCCGACTCGGGACTTTCCCCCAAAAGCGGGGCAAGGTGCGTGAGCGACTGCCAACCGCCCGGGCGAATCCGCACCACCGACGGCCGCCCCGCGGCGGCATAGCGGACGCGGCCCGTGGCCGTCTCGATCAGGCCACAGAACATCGCCCCGAACTGGTCGCCGGCCGACCCGGTCCAAAGGGTCATGTTGACCCCTTGAAGCAGCGCGGCGGCATCGCGGAGGTGCTGGCCGTGCGAGCGGAGGGCCGCCTTGACCGCGGCGGCGGCAAATGCCGCTTCCATGCCGCGGTCCAGCACGTCGCCGACGGCCACGGCCACCAGCCCGTCGGGCAGACCGAACCAATCGTGGAAGTCGCCCCCGACCGCTTGGGCTTGGGCCGTCCAGCCGGCCACGTCCCAGCCGTCCAAGAGGGGCGCGATGGTGGGCAGTCCGTTCCGCTGCATCCGCTCGATGGCGGCCGCCTGGCGTTTCAGGCCGGCGCCGTCGATTCCTTCGCGGAGCAGTATTTCCCGCTCCAGATCGGCCGCCGCGCGGCCGGCGATCACTTCCATCAAGTTGGTCTGGCGATCCGAGAATCCTCGCCGGCCAGGGGAGAAAAACCAAAGGGTGCCGAGGATCGTGGTGGCGGTCGAGACGGGCACGCAGACGGCCGCGGCAAAGTCCTCGGGCGGATTCCAGTGGCGCTGGAGCGGGGCGTCTTCCAACACCACGGCATGGCCCAACATCGCCTCCAGGTCGGCCAGCGCGGTGTCCAGCGGCCGCGCCGCCGCGGCCAAATGCTCCAGCGGCAGTCCCCAGCAGGAGCGGAGCTTGAGGCTGGTAGTCGCCTCGTCGAGGAGGTAGAGTCCGGCGGCCTGGCAGTCGACCGCTTCGGCGCCGGCCTTGAGCACCGCTTGCAGCTTCGCCGCCAGATGTTCCTTTTCGTTCTTGTGCGGCACCAGCGGGACGCCGGCTGCCAGCTCGGCCTCCCGCAGCCAAAGGGCGTGCCGGGCGTCGACCAGCTCGCCCAACATGCCGGCCAGGGCCGACGCCAGTTCTCGTGTCTCTTGCGGCGGCTGCTGGCCGGCGGATGACCGGTGACCGACCGGGGAAAGCCTGAGGAGTCCCGGGGGTACTCCGTGGCCCGGGTTGACCGGGGTGGACCACCTCAGGTCGGTCGGTCTTTGGGGGGAAGGTTGGGGCAAGTATCGCAACGACCAGCCGGTTACCCGCTCGAAGGCCCGCTGGACCTCCGGCAGGCTGCCCATTCGCGCCGACTCGAACGGCGGGTTCTTGCCCGACTCTTCCCGAAAGATCTTCAAATGGTTCGTGCTTGGTTTGGTCACGGACGTCGCACCAGACGCTGGAAGGTCTCGATGGGGGAACCTCCGTGACCTCGCCGCGGGAAACGCATCGCCACAACCACGATTACCGGCGCTACTGGTCGGCAGACGTGCGGGCAACGCAGCATCTCCAGACGACGGACCCTCCGTGACCGTCATAGTTTGACATCGACCGATCGGGCGCGCGACCTGAGACTTTTGCCCGGGAAGGTCGCGTGAGCGGAAACCGGCAGTGGTAGATCTGGACTTTTGCAAACTCCCCCCCTCTCCCAGAGGGAGAGGGGACCATTCCACCTTGCCCAGAGTTTTCTTCTGCCAGGCTCCGCTGGGGTGTGGCGTGAGAGGGAAGTCCCTGTAGGGCTTCGGGGCTTCGGCGACCGGTCGGTTGCCGCTTTCGGAGACCGGCGTTTTCGGGTAGAATCGGACGTGCGTTACCCCAATCCTAAGGGTCCTAGCAGGCGTTGCTCCTACTCGGCCGCAGACTGGGCGGGGGCAACGTTGACTACCGAGTAGTGCCATCGGTAGTTGGACAGCACCATTTTGAGCTTCTCCCCGCCGGCCCTGGGGGAAGTGAGAGACGGGTTTGAGAACTACCACGCACGCGCCCCCCGACGTCAGGCCACGGGAAATGGTTGGGGGTCGTGGCCACGGGTAGTTTCCAAACCCGCAACCCGCCGGCACAGGGCAGGCGGGGCGTAACACCTGAAATTCCAAGGCTTTACGTTCTTCAACCTCCGCTAAGTTGCGCTGTCCAAGTAGTAACTGGACTTTTGCAAACTCCTCCCCTCTCCCGCAGGGAGAGGGGCCGGGGGTGAGGGAAGGGCAAACATTCTTCCGCCAATCGCCCTCACCCTAACCCTCTCCCGCAGGGAGAGGGGACCTTGTGTCGCCATTCTGCAAAAGTCCAGTAGAAAACAAGAACAAAAGCCCCGCCAGAAAACGACGTAAACCGTTACTAACAAAGGCTTTGGAGAGGTGGCTGAGTGGTCGAAAGCGCGGGTTTGCTAAACCCGTGGCCCTTAACCGGGGCCCGCAGGTTCGAATCCTGTCCTCTCCGCTAATGATTCCTGCCACGTTTTGCTAGCTTCCACAGGAATCAGCCTAACCCCAAGTGCCCCTTGGGGTTTCGTTGTTTCTTGGTGCTCTTGGCGAGACGTGGCGGATACTGGCTGCGCCGCATTTTGCGCCGCCTCTTCGCTGCTCCCGACCGCCCGCTCAAAGTCGCCGTCGGTCACTTGCGGATAGTGCTTCAACGCAACCCGGGAGCTGTTGCCCAGCCATGCCGTCACCACGCGAATCGGATAGTTCCTGGCCAATTCCGTTTCGCGACTCCTCTCCGATCGGATGGCCGAGTTGGTCTCCCGGTCGCGCGATTTCCGCTGAGGGTCGCATTGAGCCCGCTCACGGCGACGCGGGCGGGTGGGCCTGATGGTTGCCGACGAGAATCACGGGAACGGCGATCGCGGCGGCGATGCCCGTATAGCTGAGAACCCAATGCTCCGACATCCACCCATAGAGCGTCGGGTTGCGGCCGCGGACCAGGGGCCCCCCGGCGACGACCAGGCACCGCCGGACGGCCGAGGGGGGAGCCGTGCCGTGCCGCCAAACACGATACGCCTGCCAGCTTCCGCCACACCCCAGTGCATGGAGGCCCGGGCGGACGTTGCGGAACACAAACCGGCCCTGCGAGTCGGCGACCGCCTCGGCGAGCGGACCCTTGCTATCGGCCAACACAATCCGTCCACTGTCGATCGCCATGCCGCTGCGATCGACCAGCGTTCCGCTCCACGTCGCTTGCGGTCCCAATTCCACGTCCAGCACGGCAGGCCGGGTGGCAGACACGGGACTCTCCGCCGAGGCAGCCACCGGGAGCCAGAGCAGCAGCGGGGCAAGTAGCAACACCCCCTGCCAGCGGATGGACACTCGATTCGTCACGGCTCGACCTCCGATCCCGGTCCGGTTCCTCTCATGTTAGGTATCGCCCGCTTTATGACAGTTTCTTTAACTGAACCACTTGGGCAATCTGGGAAAGGAGTGCCGGCGGGGCGGAGAAACCAGCTCCAGTGGGTTCATTCTGGAGTCTTCTCTGCCGACCGGACGCAGCGAATCCCGATGCACCGAGGGCGGTAGTTCATCGCGCTGGCACCCCGGGCGGCACACTGCTGGTGGTCCGGGTCCATGGCCCAGCAGCCGCCGCGGCGAACCTTTCGCGGCGGCGATTCGGAGCCTCGCTGGGGGCCTTGCGGGTTCTCCAGCGGCGCCCGCTGGTAGTAGCCGGGGTCGTACCAATCGCTACACCATTCGGCCACGTTGCCCGAAAGGTCGAAAATGCCCAGGGGCGTCTTTCCCTGGGGAAAGCTGCCCACCGCCACGGGATGACCGAGGTTGCCGCCGAAGTTGGCCCGCTCGGGGGTAATAGGGTCATTCCCCCGGGGATACTTGCGTCCTTGGGGGCCGCCGGCGGCCCACTCCCATTCCGCTTCGGTGGGCAGACGCTTGCCGGCCCAGCGGGCGTAGGCGACCGCCTCGTGCCAGGCGACGCCATAGACGGGCCAGCACTGCTTGCCCTCGACGGGAACAAAACGCCCATCCCGTTTCTCGATTTCCTGGTTCTTGTTCCAGCAGTCGGCGTGTCCCGCGTTGAGAAACCGGCAATACTGCCGGTTGGTCACTTCGCGGCGATCGATGTAGAAAGCGTCCACCCGAACCGGGTAGTGCCCGCCGCGAACGAATTGGCCGCCGGCAATGAACACCATTTCCTCGTCTGGGTCATTGCGGCGATTCGCCGGTGGTTTGGCGGGTTCCTCTGCCCAAGTCGGCGGGGGCGGCAACCTCGCCATCAGGGCAACCAGGACCAGGCTCAGAGCGACCCCCGCCCGATGCAAGTTATCGCTGGTCATTGCGTTTCCTCCTTTTTCGTTTTCCACACGGTAGGGTCCAGCCTCCTTGTGCAACCGAGTTCCCAGCAGCAGGGCCGCCGGCTATTCTGGCGTCGATTTCGACGCGCGGCCAGAGGGCGTGCGGAAAAAGCAGGGGAAAAGTTGCGACGGTACGCTGGTCCAAGATAATGGGCTGCACTGTGCATGGAAAGTTCCCCGGCTTGAGGGCGAAATCTACGCCAGTATGTGTTACGGAAGGCCGGGTGGCAGGCCCACCCTTGCGCGGCCACCCCGGCCGTGATTCTTGCCTATCCGCAACCGGAACTGGCAATTGCCACGCACGCCCACCCGGACGATGCCCCCGCTCGGGCTCACCCCCTCGGAGCCAGGCCTCCTCATCGCTCAACTTTGCGCGGCGGCCATCCCTTTCCTCGCCCAAAAGATCGCCCTCACCGGCAACCGCTCCGCGCGCATTACAATCCGACGCCGTGAGAACATTTTCAGCTCGTAATCACCTCGCACGGCCTCGCTCGCGTGGAATCCTCCCCGCTTTCCGTCGATAATGCACGCTCCGACTTTTATCGACTGGGCGTCAGCTATCGCGGAGGAACAGAACTGATGATTTCGGATCGCCGGTTTGTCATCCACGGCGCACATCACGCGATCGGGGTCTCCACCGTTTCGCCCACGTTGCCCATGATCGAGCATCCGTGCTTCGCGTCGCCTTCGCCGCAGACGGACACCCGCGTTCGCTTGTGCCTCCTCTCCGGCTCCCCGGCCGACGACTCCGACGCTTCACTCTCCACTCTGGGAATCTACCTGGAGCAGCATTTCGACGTGGCCTGCTCGAAGGCATTTCGGCGAACACGCCGCGATCTGCCGGGCGTGGAGAATCTGGCGGACTGCGATTGCGCCGTGGTTTGGGCGCAACGTCTGGCCATCGACGGCGAACAACTCGGCTGCCTGCGACGCTTCTGCGACCGTGGCGGTGCCGTGGTGGCACTGGCCGGCATGGCAGGCGCGTTCGAGAATTGGCCCCAGTGGGAAGCCGAGGTTCTCGGTGGGCAGCCCCAGCCGAGGCCCGCCGCCGCGGGGCTCTCGCTCGAAGTCGCGCCCTTTGCCGAAGGTCACCCGATCTTGCACGAAGTGCGGCTGTTCGCCCCGGCCGTCCCACCGCCCGGCTTTCGCCAGACCTCCTCGGACAGCACGGTCTTGCTGGTCGGATCAGCCGGGCTCGAATCGGAACCACTCGCCTGGATTCGCGTCGGCGGGCGAGGACGCACTTTTGTCACCACCCTGGGCCACCCGGGCAACTTTCGCCGGCCCAACTTCCTCCGTCTCTTGGCCAATGCCGTCCACTGGGCGACGGGGCGCCCCCTCGCCTAGCCACTTTCCGTTGCGGAAAGCCGGCAGAAGGTAACACGGCGGGAGCCCAGCAATCGGCGTTTCGTTGCCCCGGCACGCGGCTTGTGCTACCCTGGTGGTCTTGCCGGCCGCGGCGGGGTCGGCAGACCCGCGCCGAACGCGGGTGGCCCGATAGCGCGAAACGTGGGTGGCCCCGATAGCTCCGCTATCG